>CAWKYX010000405.1:0-2555 GCA_963854265.1 Acidimicrobiia bacterium | reverse complement strand
TCCTCGCGCACGGCCATCCAAGCCCGCCCAAGACGGGAGCGTTCGAGCCGCCAGCTCATGTAAATTGCGATGGCGCAGAAAAAGGCCACCAGATAGAAGACGGCTTGCGGGTTGATGCCGCGAACTTCGGTCAAGCCAAAGATCTGAGCCCCAGGGATACTGGTGATGCCCTGGGCGCCACCCGTGAGACCGCTCGCCCAGTCGGAGCGGACAGTGAGACGAATGATCTCACCGAACCCGAGGGTGACGATGGCGAGATAGTCGCCGCGCATACGGATCACCGGCGCACCGATGAAGAGGCCAGCGATACAGGCCATGAAGACGACAATGATGACCGCGACGATCCATGGAAGTTCGGGCGAGAAGGCGGGTGAACTCGGGGAGGTGAGGATAGCGGTGGTGTAACCGCCCACCGCAAAGAAGGCCACGTAGCCAAGGTCGAGAATGCCGGCAAGACCAACCACGATGTTGAGGCCGAGTGCCAGCAGCAAGAAGAGTCCGACGTTCGCCAGCAGTTCGTTGGTGAGCTTGCCGAGGAACATCGGCAAGATGACGACCGCCGCCGCGGTCAGGAGCAGCAGACCCGTATTGGCCTTCTGCCGTTCGGCACCCTTGAGCGCGTCGTAGCGCTCCTTCACCTCGGCGGTCTTGATCCGACCGATCAGTGAGTAGCCCACGGCAACAACGATAACGATGACGACGCCCGCCACGGTCAGGCCGCCGCGCTTGGCGAACATCAGGTCGAACAGCCATTCGAGACGGAAGCCCTCCGAAATGTCGTCGAGCGCGGCTTCGAGTGCGGCGACAAGGATCACCGCGACGATCGATGCCATCACGGAGCGGCGCACCGCGGCAGGGACAACCTGTGCCAGTCCGCCCATCGCTCCGAGGCTGACAGAGATCAGGACCCAGTAGAGCGCGCCGGTGCCGACGCTCTGACCAAAGGTCAGGATCTCGAGAAGGTCGTCGTTCCAGTTGACGAGCGGGTCGCTGAGATCGCGGGTATCGAGCAGCCAGATCAGCCCGCTGAGCCCGAGGCCGCCGATCAAACCAACAGCCGCGCCCGCAACAACTTCGCGGGCCCCCTTGGCATGGCTGGCCATACCTTCGAGCACTACCTCGCGAGTGACGAGGCCGCCCAGCGCCAGGGGCAACCAGAGCAGAACCAAGTAGCCCATGCTGAGGTATTGCTCGATCACGATCTTGCGGTCGAGCTTGTCGGGCATATCGGTGAGCGACACGAACAGCAGTGCGGCAGCAAGGATCAGTCCGAAGCGGACCACCTTGCGCCAGTCCTGGTCGAAGGCCGATCGGGGCGGGGAGACGAGTGATTCGCTCATGCGCGATCCTCCGACGAGAGACGCTCTCCGAAGAGGCCGGTGGGCTTCACCAGGAGCACGAAGATGAGCACCAGGAACGCGACGGCGTCCTTGAGCTGTGTATGGCCGGTCACTCCGAGCGGCTCGAGCACAAGCTGCGGGGCGAGCGACTCGGAGCTGCCGAGAGTGAGTCCGCCCGCCATGGCCCCGCCGAGGTTGCCGATGCCACCAACAACTGCGGCACTGAACGCCTTGATGCCAGGTAGGAAGCCGGTGAACTCGGTCACCGAGCCGAAGAGAATGCCCCAGAGAATGCCGGCGACACCGGCCATTGCGCCGCCAACAGCGAATGTGGTGACGATCGTGCGATCGACGTCGATGCCCATCAGCGAAGCGATCTCTTTGTCTTCCGCGACGGCCCGCATGGCCTTGCCGGTTTTGGTGCGTTCGACGAGGTACCAGAGCGCCCCCATCGAGATCGCGGCGACAACAAGGACGACGACTTTCTTGCCTTCAATGCCCAACACCGGCACGTCGTCACGCAGCCAGTCCGGGAGCCGCGGGTAGTTCTTGGCACCCGGTCCGAGGAGCACGGCGGAGGTGTTCTGGATGAAGAACGACACGCCGATCGAGGTGATTAACGGAATCAGGCGGGGTGCACCGCGAAGGGGGCGATAGGCGATGCGCTCCATGATGACGGCAGTGGCGGTGGAGCAGAGCACCGAGACGACCACCGCAATTAGGATCGCTAGGATGAAGTTGCTCTCCCAGAGCCCGCCTTCGGCGAGCTTGGTGGACGTGATCATGCCGGTCATCGCCCCGACCATGAACACTTCGCCATGGGCGAAGTTGATGAATCCCAGCACGCCGTAGACCATCGAATAGCCGAGGGCGATCAAGCCGTACATCGAGCCTTGCGAAAGGCCGGAGATGACGAGGTCCTTGAGTGCTTCCCACGACAATCGAGTGGCGTCTTCATTCACCGTTCGGGCAAAGAAATTGTCGGGATCAATCTGCTGGCCGATGAACGCCGCCAGTCCCACAATCACAAGCGTGCTGAGAGCGACGCGCAGAAAAGTCAAAAACCAGTCGACACCAGTTTTGGACGCCGCTCTGCTCCGCAGTGTGGTGGTCAAGGTTCCCCTCCAAGGTCACCAGCGAAGGCCATAGGCTAACTCATGTGTGACCAATTTTATACCATACGAAAACGCGAGCGGCCCGGGCCTCCGCAGTGGA
>CAWKYX010000404.1:0-2581 GCA_963854265.1 Acidimicrobiia bacterium | reverse complement strand
CCACGAGCCGAAGGTGACAGTCCCGAGCCACAGACGCGACATTCTGGTCCCGTCGGATAGAGCGGTCTGCTCCATCAGCGGCTCTGTTCCAGGTCGATGTCGGCGCCGAGCTGGGCTGGGGCCGGTTCGTCGTCGGGATATCGGATCCGGAGGCGATCGGCCATACCGGTCGGGAGGTCTGCGAGCTTCATGGCGTAGAGGCGGCGGGTCGCCCGCTGGTGGAATCGCCAGCGGCCGCCGTGTCGCCGATAGTGATCGTGATATCGCAGCGCCACCCAGATGGTGTCACCGCCGATCGCCATCTCGGCGTGGGCGCAGACAAGCCCGGTTGCCTCGTCGTCTCCGTTGAATGTGATCTCGTGCGAGTGCGGGTAGTGATACGACGAACTGAAACGCTCGGTCCGTTCGCGGTAGTAGTCGATGACCGCTTCCCGACCGACGGAACGGCCGCCGGCGGAATCAAACACCGCGTCCGATGTGTATTGATCGGCCAGTGCGACCCAGTCGCGGTCGTCGACTGCCCGACCATAGCGAGCAACGAGATCCCTGATCTCCTCGCGATCCTCGAGGCGGCGGAGCCGTGCTTGTAACTCGGAAATCTCAGTCATGTCCTGCACTCCCGAACAGGTTCGTGACCAGGGACGAACCTGTCGAAGCGTAGCATGATGATGATAATGAATAGAGAGGGAGCCGCTCAGTGCTGCGATTCTGAAGCGAGCAACGCTGATCGCTCGCGCTTGTCGCAGGCTCGTGATCTCATGGGGCTCCGGTAGCTGGGGTAGCTCGCCTGCGATGGCCAAACGACCTACGGTTCTCGGTCAGGCTGAACCGACGACGGCGCCGGCGCTGGTGTGGATGACCTGCGCGGTGATCTGGCGACTTGCCGGCGAGCTGAGGAAGACGACGGCGGCGGCCACGTCCTCGGGCTCTGAGGGTCGTCCCAGCAGGTTTGCCAGCGGTCCCGCTTTGGTTGCAGCCACCAGCGCGTCGGCCCCGCCGATGTGCGCGGCTGTCATTGGACTCCTGGTGACGCCGGGTGCGACCGCATTGACGTTGATATCGTGCTGGCCGAGCTCACCCGCCGCACCGCGCGTCAGTGCTACCAGCCCCGCCTTCGACACGCCGTACGGGCCGTTCGCCGACAAGGCCAGGAAGGCAGAACTTGACGAGACGTTCACGATATTGCCGCCACTGCCTCGGTCGATCATCGATCCGGCAACGAGTTGGATAAGGCGCCACGGCGCCATGAGGTTGAGCTCGAGAACATGACGCCAGTCCGACTCCTGGCCATCAAGGATGGTGCTGTGACCGACGACAGCGGCGTTGTTGACGAGGATGTCGATGGGTTCCATCTGGTCCTCCACGTCTGAAATAAGCCCCTCGAGCGCGGAGAGGTCTGAGAGGTCGACGACGTGAGATGACGCGCTGCCGCCGCGTTGGTGCACCTGCTGGACCGTACGGTCGGCAGCATCGCTATCGATGTCGGCCACAGCGACGGCCACGCCCACGTCGGACAGGGCCAGGGCAATAGCGGCTCCGATGGCTCCGCCCCCTCCGGTGACGAGCGCCACTCGGCCGTCGATCGCGGAATTCATTGTCTTGCGGCGACCCTGCACGGGTTCGGTCTGAACTCACGGCTCGCGAGAGCCGCCACGATGCGGTGTCCCATCTCGCTCACGCTACTCGAAGCGGGGAGAGGTCGACCGGTGTCCCGAGACGGGGCCGAATAGGCTGGCCCACAGGAACCATGGACGTCCAGGAGGAGACATGCGGGCACTCGTTACCGGGGTGAGCCACGGCATCGGCGGTGCTACCTGCCGCAAGCTGGCGCTCGGGGCGCTCGAGCGCGGTGAGCCTGCTCGGATCGTGGCCACGGCCACAGGGGAGCGGCAGGACCTCCAGGACCTGGTTGACGAGTTGCGGGCAGCTGGGGCGGAGGCGACCGCCCTCACGGGAAATCTCGCGGATCCAGAGGTTCCTGCCCGGCTGGTGGCGGAGGCGGTGGAGTTCTGTGGTGGTCTCGATGCCCTGGTCTCGAACGCAGCGATGCGTCACCAGGCCACCTTGCTCGATCTGACGGTCGACAAGTGGGACCAGGTGTTCGACGTCAACGCAAAGGCCACGTGGCTCCTCGGGCGCGCCGCACACCCAGCGCTGAAAGCATCGCAGGGTGCGATCGTGGCGGTCTCGTCGATCGCCGGCATCTTCCCACATGCAAACTACGGCCCATACGCCGCGTCCAAGGCGGCGCTCATCACCCTCTGTCAGCAGATGGCGCACGAGTGGGGTCCTGACGGTGTCCGGGTGAACTGCGTCGCCCCTGGTATCACGAGGACGCCGAACGCAGCCGACGTGTATGCCGATCCTGAGCTCGCAGCGGCCCGCGCCGCGATCGTACCCCTCGGTCGCGTCGCCGACCCTTCCGAAATGGCCGGGGCGATCGCGTTCCTCCTCGGTCCTGACGCCTCCTACGTCACGGGGCAGAACATTGTGGTTGACGGTGGATTCGCAGCCTCGGTCATGACGACCGTTCCCGGCCGCCCCACACCGACCTGATATTGATGGTCCTGCGATCGCACTG
>CAWKYX010000403.1:0-2600 GCA_963854265.1 Acidimicrobiia bacterium | reverse complement strand
GCAGATCCGAGACGTCCGGGGGCTCGCCGGCTCTCTGGGCGGAAATCGAGAGTTGGAGCTCGATCGGGACTGCCACGTGACGCGATGCTGCCCACGTCTCGGCGACGTCGAGAGGTGCGAGGGCAAGCGCAACGCCTCTTGGGGCAAGCGCGTCCAAAGGAATGTGACCGAGGTCGAGCTCAGGGGAAACAAGGGCTACCGGTGCCTGAAGTCGTGCCGCGGCCCCGAGAGCGACCACTGCGGCAGCCGATGGCTGGCCGCCGAGAACCACTGCTCGGTCAGGTCCGGCGTCGTACTCGCTCAGCTGTGCACAGGTCTTGGCGATGAAGGTGTCCCATTCGCTGCCCTGCCATGTGGTGACGCGGCGTCCCGAGACCGAGAGCAGTCCTGCCCCACCGATCTGGCCGACCGCTCCAGCCCGGCGGCCGGTGAGCGCGGCGGGGAGGATGCCCACCGCCAAGAGGGCTGTGCCGGCGATCGTGGTCCCGGAGCCCGGCCAGGCGAACAGCCCTCCACCGAGCACTGTCAGGCTGCTCTCCCATAAGTTCAGGGGTCGACGGAACCATCGCGCCAGCCCGGCGGACACGGCGGTCATCCCCACCATCAGTCGTGCCACGCCCCAGATGCTGCCGGCCATACTGCCATGTGTCAGCAAGATGCCCGGTTCCTGCACGAACACGAACGGCACCAATAAGACGGGCGCCAGCAATCGGCTGGCATCGAGACCCGCTCGCATCACATTGGCTCGGGCGATACCTGCCGCGGCGTAGACGGCAGGCATGACCGGCGGGGTGACGTTCGCATAGACGGACATGTAGAGAATGAACATGTGGCCTGCCAGCCGATCGATGCCCAGCAGGCCGAACATGGGGTTGGCGATGCCGGCAGCAAGGATGTACGCGGCGGCAGTGGGGACCCCGAACCCGAGCAGCACGACGACCATGGCCAGGAACAACAGGCTCAGGCTCAAGGGGATGTCAGCGCCGGCCAACTCGTTGGCGACCCGGGCTCCGAGGCCTGACGTGCCGAGGAGTCCGATCAAGAGCTGTGCCGAGATGACAATGGCCGCGATACGGGAGATCTCAACGCCGGCATCACGAAGAGCCTGGAAGATGCGCACGACCCGTTTCCTAAATGGCTCACGGAGACCGACCAGGATGTAGACCGCGACCGTCATGGTGGCGATGAAGCTGGAGTAGATGAGGCTGCGACCCATCCCGTAGAGGGCGTAGAGCAATACCCCGATCGGTAGGGCAAACGAGCCGAAGAATTCGCGGTTCATGAAGTCGCGGACCTGTGGGAGCTGCTCTTTGGGGATGGGGGGGAGCTGTTGTTTGAGCGCTTCGATATGGATGGCGATGCCCAGACCGATGTAGTAAAGCGCGGTGGGGAGGATTGCGGCGAGGATGATCTGGCTGTATGGCACCCCGAGGAACTCTGCCATGATGAAGGCTGCGGCCCCCATCACCGGGGGCACGAGTTGGCCACCGGTCGAGGCCGCGGCTTCGACGCCTGCGGCAAAGGACGCGCGATAGCCCGAGCGCTTCATGAGGGGGATGTTGAACACGCCGTCAACGACCACGTTGGCCACGGCGCTGCCGGAGACTGTGCCAAAGAAGGCGCTGGTGACCAGGGAGACCTTCGCCGGGCCACCGCGGTAGCGGCCGACGAGGAACCGAGCCAGATTCAGGAACGATTGGGCGCCTCCGGAGGCCGACAGGAAGGCACCGAAGACGAGGAAGCTGGCAACGATGCCCGCAGATACACCGGTGATGCTGCCGAGGATCCCATGGCCGGAGTAGGTCATGGTGTTGAGGAGGTCCCGGTACTTGACCGGTGCCAGCCAGTCGCCGTACGGAAGGCCGAGTGGCCGGGCGAAGAGGATCACGAGGGCAAACAGAAGCGTCAGCCCGGGCAGGAACCATCCGATCACACGCCGGGCCGCCTCCAGGCCTATGAGCAGGGCAACCATCCCCCAGAGCAGCATCGGCAGGGGCAGCTTGGTGAAGCGGGTGATCAGGTCCCGGTCGTTGAAGTAGATGAAGATGAACAGGCCGCACCAGACGCTGAGACAGCTGAGAATGGCGGCACGCTTGAGAAGTCGGTACGGCCCGTTGGTCTGCTCGATGATGATCAGCGCGAGGACTGCCACGCCTCCGATCAGGTGGATGCTCCGCTGGCGATAGAAGCGCATCCCACCCGACCAGCCCGTCCAGAGGTGGTACGCGCCCAGAGCAGTGGCCGCGATCGTTGCCACGCGGCCGAGTTTGGGACCGTATTCAGCGCGCTCGACCTCCGCTGTTTGGCGAACGGGTTTCGAGGGCGACTCTGTGGTGGACGGTGGGTCACAAACTTCGCTTGTCATCTGTGAACATTGCCCATTCGCCGATGCCCCCCTGCCGATATCAGAGGCTAGTAATTATGTTAAGGAGCTGCAACTCTGCCATGCGCTCATCCATCGTCGGCTACTGCATCCCCGGTGCGTACGGCTCGCAGGTTGTCGGGCGATACGGAGACCCACGCCTCGGTTCCGGTGTTCAGCTCTCCGTCGTCGTCGCTGGTCACCTGGAAGATGGTGTCGCCGACCCTGATGACGTGCT
>CAWKYX010000402.1:0-2610 GCA_963854265.1 Acidimicrobiia bacterium | reverse complement strand
CGACGTCCGCAGCTGGCCAGATCAGACAATGTTCGACGCTGAGGACCAGGACCATGGTGATGACCAGTCGATTGCTGACCACAATGATCGTGGGACGTCCCGCTCGGACTTGGGGTTCGCAGCATCTGTTGAGAGGCGTGCGAGCTAGCCTCGGACTATGTCTCCCGCCGACTCAATTACACCGTTGCTGCCGGACTACACCGGGGCATGTGTGAGCAACATTGTTCCAGCGCTATTGCAGTACGCCGATATCGGTGCAGGCTGGATCCCCGACGATGTCCTCCAGGCGCGCCAGGTCGTCCTGTTGGTGATTGACGGCTTGGGGTATGACCAGTTGGCCGAGCGTGCGCACCTCGCTCCGACGTTGGCATCGATGTTGCGTGGGCCTATCACCACCGTGGCCCCAACGACCACCGCAACTGCGCTGACGTCGATCGCCACAGGTACGTCGCCGGGCGAGCACGGGCTGGTGGGCTACAAGATGTGGGTGGGAGGCGAACTGTTGAACGCGCTGCGCTGGACCAGCCCGCTCGGAGATGCCCGTGAGCGGATCGACCCCATCGATCTCCAGCCGATCACGCCATTTGTCGGCTCTTCGCCGGCGGTGATCTCCCAGGCGCAGTTCGAGACGTCGGGCTTCACCGAGGCCCATCTTCGCGACACCGACTATCGGCCCTATTGGTTGCCGAGCTCGATTCCGGTCGAGATCGGGGCTGCGCTCCGCAACGGTGACGAGTTTGTCTATGCGTACTACGACGGCATCGACAAGATCGCCCACATCACTGGGCTCGGAGCGCACTACGACGCCGAGCTCGGTGCGGTCGATGCGCTGGTGTCCGATGTCGTGGATGCGCTCCCCGCCGGCGCAGCGCTGGTCGTCACGGCCGACCACGGCCAGGTCCAGGTTGGCGAACGGGTGTGTGCCATTGCACCGGAGGTCTTGGCGATGACGGCACATGTCAGTGGTGAGGCGCGCTTTGGCTGGCTGCATGCCCATGGTGGTCACGATGCCGAGCTCCTCGCTGCGGCTACCGATGTCCACGCCGACACGTGTTGGGTTGTGCCTGTCGATCAGGTCTTGGATGAAGGTTGGTTTGGGGCTGAGGTGTCATCACCCGCACGGGCTCGACTGGGCGATGTGGCGCTGGTGGCTCGCGAACCAGTGGCCCTCGTGGATCCGGCACACCCGGGGCCGCTGTTGCAGTCTCGCCACGGCAGCCTGACGAGCGCAGAGATGATGGTGCCGCTGCTGAGCGCGGTGGGATAGAACACAATCGCGTCGTTTAATCGTTGCCGACCGTCCCAACATCGTCGCGGACCGCGCCGACAACCCTGCTACGGCCACTACGATTCGACCTCAGATCCACCGGCGGACCTCCGCCCCCCCTCTCGCCATGGAGAGCACAGATGAGCGATACCCCTGAGCATGTGACCGCAGAAGACACCGAGGTCGTTCCGCCCGAGCCGGAGTCGGGTATTGGGGAGACCGAGTCGGATCGGCCCCAGGAGTACATCGAGGAGCCCGCGAAAGTCATGCGGGTCGGGGCCATGTTGCGCCAGCTTCTCGAGGAGCTTCGAGAAGCAACGCTCGACGAAAGCTCGCGATATCGGCTACGCGAGATCTACGAAACGTCGATTAAAGAGCTGGGGTCAGCGCTGTCGCCGGACCTCCGCGACGAACTCGACCGGATCACGTTGCCATTTGACGATGACACGGTGCCGTCAGAATCAGAGCTTCGTGTCGCCGAGGCTCAACTCGTCGGTTGGCTGGAAGGCCTGATTCAAGGGATACAGGCCACGTTGTTTGCCCAGCAGATGGCGGCGCAACAACAGCTTGCAAACATGCGCGGCCAGTTGCCTCCGGGGCAGGCATCGGGCGCTGCAGGTGCGCCCACGGGCGCCCCGCAGATGCCGCCGGAGAACCCCGACAACCGCCCTGGGACCTACCTTTAGGGCCTTTGCCCGTGGGTTCGATCGGTAGGCGTCCGCTCGGGATGATGCCGTCGGCGTTCGCGCTTGCATAGACCCGCTCGGCAAGGGTAGAACTAAGAGTTACAGCCGTGTAGTTTGTCCACACCCTGTGGATAATGCCTGTGGGTGACCTGTGGATTGCGTCCCGCGATTCGTTGCCGAAGTCCGCTGGTTACGGAGTAGGGCCAAGGGAACCAGTGTCGTCGTTCACGCATTTGCATGTGCATACCGAGTATTCGATGCTCGATGGTGCGTCGCGCCTCGACGAGCTCGTCGCTGCAGCTGCCGCCGATGGTCAGCCGGCGCTCGGGATGACCGACCACGGCAACATGTACGGAACGCTCGACTTCTACCGGTCCTGCAAGGATCACGGCGTCAAGCCCATCATTGGCACCGAGGCCTACATGGCCCACGACTCGCGCCACGAGCGGCCCAGCCGGCGCGGTCGCGTCGACGACTCGGGTGGCTCCACCGACGGTGGTAAGAAGCTCTACTACCACTTGATTCTGTTGGCGGAAAACAACACCGGCTACAAGAACCTGATCCAGATCGCAAGCCGTGCCTTCATGGAGGGCTACTACTACAAGCCTCGCGTTGACTGGGAGGTCCTCAACGACCACCGCGAGGGTGTCATTGCCA
>CAWKYX010000401.1:0-2610 GCA_963854265.1 Acidimicrobiia bacterium | reverse complement strand
CATGCCAGCTGTCCACCGGCGCCATTGTGACCAAAGGCCTGGGGTGAAACCGCCCGCCCGAGACCTCGTATGTTCGACTTGCCATCATCTCCGGCCAAGATCAGTCCCAAGGACCGGTTGGCTGGTGTTCCCATTGGATCAGGGAGCGAGTTTCGTACCCGGCCGGTCCAGTCGGCCAGGCCATCGGCTGGCCAGATGCCGGCCGGGCTATGCAACATCTCTTGGTACAACATCGCCAAGTCGCGGGCACGCGCTACGCCGCCGCCGCCGGGAACACCTACGGCTCGGGCATCGGGATCGTTGAACCCAATAATCAACTCGTCGTTGACCTCGGAGGCCGGGAGCTCTCGCACCCCAAACGTTGCCTCCAACTCATCGGGCGTGGCTGGTTCCCCGACGAGCACGATGTCCTCGATGTCGGCCTGCTCTTCGTGTGCAATACCTAAAATGCGCGGTAGCCCAGCCGGGCCAGTCACCCGCAACTCGACCTCATCACGGAAGTCATTTCCCGTGACAGCGTCAATGATCTCGGCCAAGACCCAATGGGCCGATGTCGGGTGGTACTCGAACCGAGTCCCCGGCTCCCAGTTGAGTCGCCATGACGCCATCCTGGCCTTGCGAGCATCGCGCCCGCCCCACACCGATGGCCCCATGGGAGCATGAGGGAACCCTGACGTGTGCAACATGACTTGCTCAACTGTGATATCCCCCTTCCCTTCGCCACCGAACTCGGGGAAATAAGTCACGACACGCTCGGCTGGGTCGACCTTGCCTTCGGCGATCAGCGTCCAGACAGTCGCCGCTACAAACGGTTTGGTCGCCGAGAAAATCACATAACGACTGTCGAGTGTCGCCTCGCCGAACACCGCTTCGGCTACGACCTCGCCCCCATAACCCAGCGCGATCTGACAGGACGGAAGCAGACCATCGTCGACCTCACGGCCAGCGCGCTCCAATAAGTCAGCTATTTTTGATTGATCTAGGGAAGTCATCGAGATCGTTATCCTCCGACGACTTCATACAGCTCATAGACGAGGCTGTCGGGGCCGTTCTGACCTACACCCACCGCCTGCATCCGGTTCATCCAGTCGTATTCTTCGGCGCCCGTTTGGAAAAGCGGCGCAGACACCACCTTGCCGGTGGTCAGGTCGATACGTCCCGAATACTCCATGTAGATGAACTCGTCGTCCTCTGTTTTCAGTGTCGCTCGAACATCGAGCGTGCCATAGGATCCGTCAGGCCCCACGGTCAGCCAGTCCGCTGCAGACTTGCCGACCATTGACGCTGAGATCTTTGGACCAGACATCTCGACGGTGTCGACTTCCGCAACGATCCGCGTGCCGACGGGGCCGCCCTTGATAACGAAAGACTCGCCGAGGGTCACCGTCATGGTGGCGAAGTGAACAAGGTCCGGGCTAGCCATGTTGCGGCTCCTCTGTTAGGCAACTGATGCCGACGCTAGCAGCGCTACTCGGCCACACGACTAGCCGTAGGCCACTGCCTCCCAGCGACATCAACCACCGCTGTTACGAAGTGGTCGATATCAGCGACACTTGTAGCGACGTTCCAGCAGCCCATGCCATACGTGCTCAGGTACACCTCGCTCCGAAGCAGTTGCCGCTGCAATTCGGCCATCGTGGCGGCCTCATCACTCGAATGTCGAGTGTCACGATATGACCGAATCGTCCGTTGATTCGGATGGATACGGAACAGGGAGCCGGCGCCGGTGACCTGCCAACCGAGTTGAGTCTCGGCGAAGGCTTGCCGCAGAGAGGAACGACAATGTTCGCCGATCATGTCGAGATGGGTAAACGCCGCATCGTCGAGCTGTTGCATACAAGCAAGACCTGCTGTCATCGTGACCGGGTTCGCGGTGAACGTTCCCCCCGAGGGAACCATCGCCCGTTCCCCACCGTGCGCAGCGAACACCGACATGACCTCGGCTCGTCCGGCTACCGCGCCCACAGGAAACCCACCGCCGATGATCTTGGCGAGGGCAGTCAGATCAGGCTCGATGCCAAAGAGTGCCTGCCCTCCCCCAGGGGCCAAACGAAACGAGATGACCTCATCGAGGATCACGAGCGCTCCGACCTCTCGCGCCGTCTGCTGGATCGCATCGATAAACTCGCGTTCGATCGCTGGCATTCCCACGCGGCTCGGCATCGGGTCAAACAACACGCCAGCGCAACGATCGCCCGCTGCGGCGATCACCGCTCGCGCAGCTTCCGCATCGTTGAACGGGATCACTGCAACCTCGTCAGAGATTGACGCCGGTGTCCCCGCTGCATAGGGCACCGTCACTGGTCGCGCTGCTTGTCCCCACACGCCCGGATCAGGATCCAAGCTGGCCTCGGCATGGTCATAGGTTCCGTGGTAGCTGCCTTCGACCTTGACGATCAATGGTCGGCCGGTAAACGCCCGGGCTGCCTTGATGGCTCCCATCACCGCTTCAGTTCCTGAATTACAAAACCGGATCTGGTCCACCGTGCTCAGTCGGGAACAAAGTAATTCTGCAAGCTCAATCTCAACGCTGGTCGCTAGCGAGAACGCCGTGCCACGACCCAGCTGTACTCGCACTGCTTCATCGATCACTGGATCGGCATGACCCAA
>CAWKYX010000400.1:0-2627 GCA_963854265.1 Acidimicrobiia bacterium | reverse complement strand
GATGCGGGTCGGTCTGAGCGACGACGAGATCGACACTCTCGGCCAAGCCGGCGACACTGCGGTCAAGGTAAGTCGGCGTGATCTCGCCTTCACGATTGCCCATGGGTCGGTCGGAGGCACAACAGTTGCCGCCACCATGATGCTGGCGAAAATAGCGGGTGTGAGGGTGTTCGCCACGGGCGGCATCGGCGGCGTGCACCGAGGCGCTGGGACCACCTTCGATGTGTCCGCAGACCTTCAAGAACTGGCCCGCACAGAAGTGGTCGTGGTGTGTGCCGGTCCCAAGTCGATCCTAGATCTCGGACTGACTCTGGAATACCTGGAGACGCACGGCGTGCCGGTAATCGGGTTCGGGACCGACATGGTGCCTGCCTTCTACAACCGGGAGAGCGATTTCCGCGCGGACTACCGGGTCGACGACGCGGCCGGGGTGGCTGCGGTGATGGCAGTGCGGCGTGACCTGGGAGTCGGGGGCGGGATGCTGGTAACCAACCCCATCCCGGTCGAGTACGGCATGGAGCGTTCGGTCATTGATTCGGCGATCGCTACCGCGATCGCCGAGGCCAACGCTCAAAACATCATCGGCAAGGGGACCAGCCCCTTCCTGCTGGGCAGGATCGTCGAACTCACCGGCGGCGCCAGCCTTGACGCCAATGTTCAACTGGTCCTCAACAACGCCCGCGTGGCCTCCGATATCGCTATCGCCGATCGCAATAGTTGAGCCAACCAGAGGGGGCCGAACATCCAACAGGGCATCTAGAGCCAGCTAACGCCGTACCCCGAGAATCTGATGGCAAATAGCGGACAAGCGATACAAAACGAAGAAAACCCCAGCTTGAAAGCAGGGATTTTCGAGTGTCAGAGGGGGTGTGTGAGTTCAGGACATTGGAAACACATGTCGCGAGACATTGGAAACAGTGTTTCGGCGATGGTGGTCGATGTCGAAGCGTCGATCGATCATCGTGGCGTTCTGCCAGTCGCGTGTGGAGCGGTACTTGGACCACGACGGTGGATGCCAGTGCCACTCCCAACAATGCGGCAGCGGCCCAGGCACTCCACGCGGGCATCGTGTCAGGCCGATCGACAAGCAGAATCAGCGCGCTGACACCCTCGGCCGCCATCAACGGCCCCACTACCCGGCTGATTCGTCGTTGATGGTCAGCGGCGGCGGTAGCCGGTGCCGTCGCCGTCGCCGAGTAGGTAGCGAGCATCGGGTAGTGGACCACCTGCACCATCCAGATGAGCCCGATCATCGCCCAGATGGCTGTCGCGCTGACGACCAGGGTTGTCACGACCCCAGACCTTCGGTCACTCCGGCGACCAGGACCGACGCAGCGTCCATTCCTTGGCCGGCTCCGTTCGGTTGATCGCTCATCAGGTCTCCCCACGGGGGACGTTTTGGAGCCATGGGACTTCCACGTCGACACCGGGTGAATACAACCCTCGGGGTGCGCCAACAGGACTCGGGAGACCGGCGGCCTCGATGGTGCTCTGGTCGATACGGACTTCTTCGACGCGATACAGCGGCCATCTCTGGTGGCGAACCTGGCCGCACAACAATTGGCTGCGGCGTTGCGTGATCAGAGCCCACCTGGCCGTCAGGAAGTGGTCCAGGTCGCTGACGTCGTCGTCGGGAATCGGATCCCCGACGGCAAAGCTCATATCCGCCGACGCACCCGGCCCTCGAGGCCACTTTCGTCTCATCTGGTATCGATGCTGATCGCCATCACACACGTGGGTGGCCTGTGCCCAGCAATACGGGAGCGCGAACACCGAACGGACAACGCCAACGATCATTGAACGAGGTACATCGAGCGAGAAGAACCACACCGCTCGTCGTCCCAGCGAATCCACGACATACGTCCTGACGTTGATCTCGATGAAGGTCCCCAGCCACGGCACCGGCGGCGTCGGCCCCAGCTGCACGTCGCGCATCTCGAACGGGATCAGTCCCACCCACGCGCTGCCGTCGAAGGTGTCGACCGTGACACCAGCGGGCAACCGCCGTTGGATGACCTCCGGCTCGTATGGCCAGTGGAAATAGGCAAGCTCGGTCCACCGCTGGCGCAGAACAGATCGGCGGTCGTTCCGCGGCGGATCGGCCGCGATGGGTTCGACGGTGGAAGGCAAAGAAGGCTCGTCAATCAGTTGAGGGTCGACAGCACAGCCTCGGCGCAGCGCCGACCCGAGAACAACGCGCCCTGGATCGATGCCGTGTCACGATGGTCACCGGCAACGAATAGGCCATCTCCGAGAGTAACAGGCTTCTTGGGGGAGAACGGCGGGTGCTGCCTCGGTTGACCGTGCGCGATGGCGTCGGTGCGCAGGTGAACCCAGTCGTCCACTTCGCTGCCCCATATGGTGCGCAGTTGGGCTCGCACGTGCGGTTCGACACCGGGGTGGTACAGGCCCGGACACGCGGCGGCGATGAGCGCGGAGCCGTCGCCCGGAACGTACTCAGGGGCGACGTTGGTCATGATCGCGATGTTCAGGGCGGGACTTACACCGGAGCCATTCAGCACAACGTAGCGATCCCGGGTGGGCGGATCCGGCGCCGAGAACCAGACACACGATGCGGGGTTCGACTCGACGTCTGGCAGACCAAGAAGCTCAGCTGCGCTCGGACC
>CAWKYX010000399.1:0-2645 GCA_963854265.1 Acidimicrobiia bacterium | reverse complement strand
GTTAACGACTGGTTCTATGCGTTGAGCTGCGAGGCACTGACAGACACGCCGCCATCAGCGCCAGCGGCACCGTCAGTGCCGTCAGTGCGGCCGGCCAGGACGCTATGCGCGATGCCAAGGCCTTGTGCGCTGTCTGCCCGGTCTCTGGCGACTGTCTGACCGATGCGTTGCCTGACGCTGGCTTGGTGGGCGAGTGGGGCGGCACGTCCGAAGGTGAACGCCGCCGGATACGTCGCAGCCACAAAGTCGCCTGACCCACTCGTGGTCACGTCGTGGTCACTGAATGAGCCAAAACAGGGCAATACGGTGGCCATAGAACTATGCGGTAAGAGCCGCAAATATTGCTTCTGAACTGCACATTTGTGGGTTAGTCAACATCAGTCGGCACCCGCTTGCAGGGACTCAAAATCCCCTTCCCTTCGGGGAGTGCGGGTTCAATTCCCGCCCCGGGCACAATACCTGAACTCCGCTCGGGCGTTCGGGCCACGCAAGGCCCTAGGCATCTGAGCCGTTGGTGGCAGTTGCGGGCCGCTTCGGGGCACGCTGGCCCAGGCGTGGCAGCGTTGGGTGCTCACCCGGAAGTGTCAGAAGGGGCTGAGGCCCATGCGGTTGCGGAGGCTGACGAGTTCGCCGGTATGGGTGACGGTGTGGCCGTGGGCCTCCCACGACAAGAACCACTGGTTGGGCTTGCCCGACCACATGTCGTACAGCCAGTCGAAGTCGTCTTCGGGGGTTCCCATGGCGGTAAGGACAGCGGGGGAGTCTGGGACTGTTTCGAGGGTGTCGAGAGGTGCGTCTTCGCGGATCCAGGCGATGGTGGCGTTGATCGTCGCAATGGCGTAGTCGGCCACGGCTTCAGGCTGGAGAACGGCAACCAAGTCGTGATCGGCGCCCTCGGACAGGCCCCGCCACAGTTGGTCCGATACGCCGATGTGGTCCGTGAAGTCCTGCACGACCTGACCACGGCCACGAAGCACGCCGTTGATGGCAACGTCGTGGTGGCGGGTCATGTGCCAAAGCGCATACACCGGCGGGACGCCGCCGCCGTCGACCGTCTCGGCCATGCGGTCCGGGGGAATGGCCGACAGCACGCCGCCGGTCAGTCGATCGCGCGCAGCTTCCAGGTCGGCCACCAGCCATCGACGGAGCGCAGTGCTCACCTGTGGCTTACTTGTGGGAGAACGCAGATTGCAGGCCCGCGTCCTGGAATCCATCGGGGATCTCGTTGGTCGTCACGTAGTGATAGAGCGCGGTCTGGAACACCGCGGTCAGGCTTGTCATTACGACGACCACGACAGCGACCAATGGCACGGCGACGATGATGCCGACGATGGGGTTGATCGCGCCACCGACGAGAACCGCAATCAGGATCACCGGCAGGATGGCAACGAAGCCGATGATTCCGAGTCCGGCTTGGGCGATGAGGTTCTCGCCCCAGGTGCGTTTGAAGAGCTCACCAGATCGTTTGAGCGTGTCGATCGGGCCTAGTTTTTCGACCACGAGGATGGGTACCGCCAGGAACGTGACGACTCGGAATGCCATCCCGATCAGCCCCACAACGAACCGGCCGACCGCGCCTGCGTTCTGTTCGATGGCCCGTAGGACCATGCCGACCGACCAGCTGAACAGGGCCCACGGGATGATGACACCCAGCCGCGATGATGCGACGCCGATGGCCGAGGCGATGGTGGGATCGCCGCCGGTGAGTCGGTCCCGGGCGCCCCCGACCATTGCCGCTTGAAAGAACGTTGCCACGATCGACAGGGCGGCGCCGGCGATCACCAACAAGATGATGCTGGGCGTGCTGAGTTCGAACTCAGCGAGGCCTGTCGTGCTCTCGTAGTCGACGATGAAGATCATGCCTACCGCGACGCCGAACACTGCCAGTGACACGACAAAGGAAAACACCGGCAATGCCAGGAGTTCTCGGTCGGCCTTCAGCGTTCGCCACGATGCCTTGGCCAATTGCATTGAGCGGGAGAATTTTCCCATCGCTTGTCCTCGTCTGTTCGGTGCCGTCGATCTTGTGTTTGGTCGTTTTGTGTCTCGTCGGTCTTGCCGACTGTCAGTTCTCGACCTTCGGAGCGGTTTAGCCGCCCGTCAGACTCTAGGGGAACGCCATGCGCCGGAGGAGCCCGTCGCGTGCTTCTAGACTGCTTGGTATGTCGAAGGCAATGATCGAGCGTCGGTTGATCGAGGTAGGCGAGCGCCTCAAGCAACTCCGCCGCGACCTCCAAGTGGCCGACGAGCAACTGGCCCATTTCGCGAATGAGGCCGATGACGCTCGCCTGCGCTCGCTGGTGTCTGAAACCCAGATTGCCGGCCGAGAGCACCGCGACGCCGACCGTCACGCCGCAGCCATGCGTCGCCATCGTGATGAGGTCGCCACCGAGATCACCTCGTTAGAAGCACAACAAGACGAACTGCTCGACCAACTGATGGCGTCTTGAGGCCTCATGACTGACGTTTCTGCTACCGGCACCGCTGTCGAGACCAAGATCCGGATCGTCATCGCGGAAGACGAAGCCATCATCCGGCTCGATCTGAAAGAGTCACTCGAGGACGAAGGCTATGAGGTCGTCGGCGAGACAGGCCGCGGCGACGAGGCCGTGACGTTGGTGCGTGACCTCGGTCCCGACGTTGTG
>CAWKYX010000398.1:0-2646 GCA_963854265.1 Acidimicrobiia bacterium | reverse complement strand
GCCGACATTGACGCGATCAACGCACGTGGCCAGACGCCTTGGATCATCGCGGCGAAGGGCGAGTACCGCTCAGGGTCCTTCTACACACAGGAAGAGGTGGGCCGTATCCTCGAACGGCTCGGCGCCGATACGACCCTCGGCGACGACCTCGGCGAGGACTTCAAGCGCCTGCAGGCTGCGCGCAAACGGCGGGAGTCTGCCCCACGCTGAGGGGCAGCCGCCCCTCTGTCCTGCCCTTCGCCTACGACACGCTGGCAAGCAACGCGTCGAGACCAGCCTGGGCTACCACCTCATCCTGATCGGGCGAACCGGAACTGCACCCGATACCAGCCACGATTTCATCGTTGACGAACACCGGCAGCCCGCCTGGCACGATCATGAATCGGCCCTGGTTGCTGGTATGAATGCCGAACGCCGGCCCGCCGGCCGCGCCCGCCACCCCATAGTCGCGAGTCGACTTGCGCGCCGCTGCGGCGGTAAACGCCTTACTGATGGCGACGTCTATGCTGGTGATCCGTCCGCCGTCCATCCGGTGGAACATCAGCAGGCTGCCGTTGTCATCAGTAATCGCGATGTCCATGTCCACGCCGATCTCCACCGCCTTCGCCTCGGCGGCGGCCATCATCACGCGGGCATCGTCGAGCATCAATTTTTGTACCATTCTCATAATCGGTTCGACCTCCGAGGCGGATTATAGAGCCCGCACGGGTATCACGGCGCGTCATACGGGCCAGACGCGAGATATCGCGCCCCTCGCGAGCCCCCTCTCCAATTAATATGGATACCCAGACCGTCCAGTGCCCCTATTGCGGCGAGCACCTCGAGCTGTTCATTGACCGCTCAGTGCCGCATCAGGAATACATCGAAGACTGCCAGGTCTGTTGCCGGCCAATCACGCTCGTCGTCACGCTCAGCCTCGACGACGACACCGTCGCCCACATCGAGGCCCGGTCCGAAGAGGAGTAGTCACGTGGTAGGATGCGGCACTATGAGACAGCTGTGCCAGAAAGCGGCCTTTGGCGCGATTCTGGCGGCGCTGATGCTGGGATTCCCGACCCTCGCGATGCAGTCCAGGACCCCCGTCAACGTCGCTTCGCTCGGGCCCCAGGTGGGCGAGTCCGTACCCGACTTCACGCTACCGGATCAGAACGGGACAGCGCGGACGCTCGAGTCGATCCTCGGACCGAACGGGGCCATTCTGTTGTTCCACCGGTCGGCCGACTGGTGACCGTATTGCAAAGCGCAGCTCGTGGAGCTGCAAGACCGGGCGGAGGAGCTGCGAGGCCAGGGTCTCGGCGTGGCCGCCATCAGCTACGACTCCGTGGACGTGCTCTCCGACTTTAGCCAACGGCTCGGCATCACGATTCCGCTGCTGTCCGATGACGACTCAGCCGTCATTACCGAATTCGGCATTTTGAATACCGTGGCCGCCGAAGCCGTCGGACCCAACAAGGACGACCCGGGTGTGCAGGCGGACGCAAGACAGTATGTCTCGGTGTTCGGGGCCAGCCAGATGATCGTCGGCACCCCATTCCCTGGCACGTTCATGCTGGACGCGGAAGGCCGTGTCACATCACGCTTCTTTGAAGAGTTCTATCGCGAGCGGAACACGACCGCGAACGTGATGCTGCGACTTGGGGCCGGACTTTCACCGATTGCGGCGATTGAGGGGTCGACCGCACATCTCAATATCACGGCCTACCCGAGTAATCCGAACATCACGGTCGGCACTCGGTTCTCGGTCGCGGTCGAGATCGAACCGAACGACGGGATCCACCTGTACGCACCCGGGGCCGAAGCGTTGGGGTACAAGGTCATCGGACTGACCATCGACCCGATACCCCATATCCGGTTTGAACCGGTCCAGTTCCCCGCCTCTGAGATCTACCACTTCGAGCCGCTCGACGAGCGGGTCCCGGTGTATCAGCGACCGTTCACGCTGTTACAAGAGGCGGTCGTCTCTGGTGAACCCGAGGCAGAAGAAGCCCTCAAGCAACTCGACGCGGTGACGCTGTCTGGCACGCTCAACTACCAGGCCTGCGACGACGCTCTGTGCTTCGACCCCGTCTCGGTGCCGTTGTCCTTCACCTTGGATGTGGAGACGTTGGATCGACAACGGGCAGATAGGTAGCGGGTTCATGGAGGCACGCAACAGCCCCGCGCCGGTATTAGCAGGAATGCGGCTCACCCTGTTGATCGCGGCCGGGCTGTGGCTGTCAGCTGGACTCTCGAACCAGGCGTCCGCACAGGACGAGCCGCCTGACGCGGCCTTCGCCGAGCATGTGGGACCGTTGCTCGCCGACTACTGCGTGAGCTGTCACAACGACGCGCTCCTCACGGCGGACCTGAGTTTCGAGCCATTCTTGGCCGGCGACGGCCTGCTCGAGAACGCCGACCTGTGGCAGCGGGTCGCCGAACGGCTCCAGGCGGGACAGATGCCGCCACGCGGGCGACCCCAGCCTGCCGACGATGCGAAAGCACAGGTAGCCGCGTGGGCCAACCGGTTTTCCGACGGCACGGTCGCATCCACTGAACCCAACCCTGGCCGGGTCACGGCCCGACGACTGAACCGGACGGAGTACAACAACACCGTGCGCAGCCTCCTCGGCGTCCACGGTCGGCCGGCCGACGAATTTCCCGCCGACG
>CAWKYX010000397.1:0-2655 GCA_963854265.1 Acidimicrobiia bacterium | reverse complement strand
AACGCCCGACCGGTCACGCACCTCGGCCACCGTGACCGCGGCCACCCCTCGGGCATAGAAGAGGTTGTCGGCGGCCGCTAGGGCGGCTGTTCGAGCCGCGGCGGGGTCCAGCGTTGCGGCTGGGCTCATTGGAGCGGGAACCCTTGCGCGTCGCCGTCAGGCCGCGGGCCAAACAGGCGACGCTCGTTTTCGGTGATGGCGACGTCGTTGATCGATGCTTCGCGACGGCTCATCAGGCCACGTTCGTCAAACTCCCAGTTCTCGTTGCCGTAGGAGCGCCACCACTGGCCGGCCGAATCGAGCGACTCATACTGGAACCGGACGGCGATGCGGTTGCCCGTGAACGCCCAGAGGTCCTTGCGGAGCGCGTAGTCGAGCTCTTGGGCCCACTTCTGAGTCAGGAACTAGCGGATCTGGTCTCGACCTTGGAGGAAGGTATCTCGGTTCCGCCATACGCTGTCCACCGAATACGCGCCGGCGACGCGTTGAGGGTCTCGGGTGTTCCAGGCCGTCTCGGCACCCAGCACTTTGGCTCGGGCGGAGGTTTCGTCAAAGGGCGGGAACGGAGGCCGCTCGTCGGGTGTGGGTCGAGCGGGCGTGTCTTTGTCAGCCATGGCATGGTCCTGTCGTCTGCTCCGGCTCGACATGGGAGCGGAGAGTGAGAATGAATGTTCTCATAGGGGAACTCGGCGCGAGTCCACACCATTCCCCGGGTCCTTACTTTCCTGATCGTCGGCCCCTTTTCTGGTCAGTACGGTGGGTCGCCTGGACATTTGTTGGGTCACCGCATTTCTTGACGTCGCTCCGGAGAAGTTCGCTCCGAGCCTGGCGTTTTGGAGCCGCGTCACGGCTTCGGAACCATCCTCAAGGCGGAGCGACAAAGCTGAGTTCGTGACGTTGGTCCCGCCAAGCGGTGATCCGTATCTGCGAGTCCAACAGACGGCGGACGGATCGAGCGGGGTTCACCTTGACCTGCATGTCCCATCCATTCCCGATGCTCGCCGCCACGCTGAGTCAGCCGGCGCCGTCCTGGTGGCCGATCGTGGCTGCGCCGTCATGGCTTCCCCAGGCGGGTTCACTTTCTGCCTGGTCCCAGACCAAGGCGAGCGGACGGTCCCCGACGTGGTCCCGGTTCCCGCACCCCATCGAGTCGATCAGGTCTCGATCGATGTCCCCGACGCCCAATTCGAGGAGGAGACCCGCTTTTGGCAAGCCCTGACCGGCTGGGAGTCTCAACGAAGCGCGATGCCAGAGTTCGCGCCGTTCTTGCGTCCGGCCGGGATCCCGATCCGCTTGTTGTTACAGCGCCTCGGCAACGATGATTCGGCCGAGCACGCACGAGCTCACCTCGACCTCGCATGTGGCGACGCCATCGCTGTAGTAGCCGGACGCCAACTTGGCCACGGTGCCAGCCTTGTCCGGACAGAGACGTACTGGACCACCCTCACAGACCCGACTGGGTCGGAGTACTGCCTGACCCGACGCGACCCCGCACTGGCCAGCTGAGGATCGACTGAGTGCGGAACCACCTGGGCGTTGAGTGGGCCTGCCGGTCCCACTGATGCGAAAGGCCCGGGTCCAATCACCTAAAGCCTTCTTCGATGTCGGCCGATGGAGATGGTGACAGTCCAGCTGGCCCGCGCCGCGCGGCCAAGGATGAAACCATGTCTATTTACAAACGCATTCCGGTCATTGTCGTTGTCGCGATTTTGATGCTCGTCGCAGCAGCGTGCAGCGTGCAGCGTGCAGCGTGCAGCGTGCAGCGTGCAGCGCCGACGACTGCCACCGCTGAGCCCGAGGATGAAGCCACCACGGCCGAGCCGACGGAGGCACCAGAGCCAGAGCCCGAGCCCGAGCTTGTTTGGGGCGACATCGGTGAGTCCTTCGTCGGTAACGTCACTGACGCCTACCCGGCCGGCCCTGCAGTCGAAGACGAAGTCAAGGTCTATTTCAACAATGGAACGGACGGAACCCTCGTGGCGATCTATCACGGCCCCGGGTTGTCGGACCCAGCTGGACTCTGTCCCGGCAACTCGCTGAACGACGGCAGCGCCTTCGCTTTTATATCGAATGCTCCGGCTGCGCCAGGTGCGTGTGACGGCTTCACGAGCGAGGTTGGCTCGGTTCGCGTGTGCACCAGCAACGTCTGGCTGTACAACACGAAGATCCCGAACGATTCAGCGGGTCAGGTGTTCGGATCACTCGAGCGTCTGGTCGATGGCGAGTTCCACGGCCAAACCGCAGTCGCTCAGAACAGTCCCGGCACACCGCCGATCGACTACACAGCCGATGCGTACACGATCACGGCGATGTTCACGATCGACGCTGCCACAGAGATCTTCTGCGAGAACGCGCTGACCTAGCCGACACCGACGACGTGTGGCGGCCTTGCGGGCCAATGATCAGCCCGCAAGGCCGCCCTCTTTGCGTTTACCAGCACGGTCCAGGATTTCTGACGGCTCCGCGCGGCGTGGTTGCTCGCAGATCGGTCCCGCCAGCTCCTGTTGGCCTGGAATCCGCTAGGCAGATGGCCGGATCTTCGTAGGGTCGGGGCATGATGCGTACCATGAGGCTTGATCGACCAACGCTCGTCAATCGAGTAGTCCGCGAGCAAGTCCGTGGCTGAAGAACGGATGAACATTTTTTCGAGCACGG
>CAWKYX010000396.1:0-2664 GCA_963854265.1 Acidimicrobiia bacterium | reverse complement strand
CGCTGTGCACAACGTGATCGCCGTCGACGAATCCACCCGTGAGCTCAGCCGCCAGTCTCTGCAGACCATGCTCGACATCACCGCCGCGGACAGAAACGATTAACCCAACCCTTCTTGCCAGGTTCCAGGTCTGGCGGGCCAGACCTGGAAGCTGGCAAGTGGGTACGGGTTTGGGGTACTCACTCTGACTTCAGGTTCGGCTCGTACGATCATGGCCATGAAGCGATTCTCTTACCTCCGTCTCCTCATTTCGCTACTCGCCCTGGGACTGCTCGCCGCCGCCTGCAGTAGCAGCGACACCTCGTCAGCCGATGACGAGCTGGCCACCCTCCAGGACGCAGCGCCCGCCATCAACGAGAATGCTGCGCTTGCGGCTCCCACGACGACAGCGCCCGAAGAGGGACCGCTGTCGTTCGAGGACGCATCGCTCGAATTCGCCGCTTGTATGCGCGACGAGTACCCGGAATGGCCCGACCCCGACCCTGAAGCCGGGCGCCGGCTCATCAATCCTGAAGCGCTCGACGGTCTGGGCATCGACTTCGCAGATGAAGACTTCCGAGCGATCATCCAGGAGTGCCAGGGAGAGTTCCAGGGCGCAGGTCCGGGTGGCCAGGATCGAACCGCAGAAGAACAGGCCGAACTCGAAGACAATCTGCTGGCCCTCTTCGCCTGCCTCCGGGAGAACCCCGGCTACGAGGACATTCCTGATCCAGACTTCAGCGGGCGTGAGCAGGGCTTCGGACTACGTGAACTCTTCACCTCAGGTGAGATCGACCCTCAGGAGTTCCGCACCCTGATGCAGGACTGCCAAAGCGAACTTGGTATCGAAGGTGGCGGTGGCGGTCTCGGCGGCCGTGCACGCCAGCCCGCGGCCTCATCATGAAAAGACTTCTGCCCATCACCGTCCTCGCCGCGCTGCTCGCCGGCACAGCCATCGCCGCAGTGCTCCTCGTCTCGAACGGCTCTGACAAGACAACCGCAACAGAACCAACGGTCACCGAGCCGAGGGAACTCAACACCGCAGTCGTGGCGCTGAAGGACTTCGTCGACGAAACCGAAGTAGGCGGCACCCTCGGGTTCGGCGTCAGCGAACCGCTTCCGAATCTTGCGTCCGGCGTCGTCACCTGGCTCCCCGAGCCCGGTGCGATCGTCGAGCTTGGCGATGTGCTGTTCGAGATCAACGGACGTCCGGTCGTACTGCTGAGCGGCCAACGCCCCTACTACCGGGCGCTCACATCACGCAGCACCGACGGAGCCGATGTCCTCCAGCTCGAGGAGTTCCTCGTAGCCGGTGGTTTCGGCGACGAGGGCAACCTCACGGTCGACACCGACTTCACCTCCAAGACCGCCGACGCAATCGAGCGGTGGGAGCTATCACTCGGCATCGAGGAGACAGGCGAGTTGGCGGTCGGCATGGTCGTGATCCGCGACGAAGGCTTTCGTATCGACAGCATCAACGCCGCCGTCGGGCAGCAAGTCAATGGCGGATCGGTCCTGACGGTCTCCTCCACCGAACGTTTCGTTACCGTCCTGCTCGACACGGGCCTCACCGGGCTCCTCAGCGAGGGCCAAGTCGTCGACGTCGAACTGCCAGACGAGTCGGTCGTGCCTGGCACCGTTACGTTCGTGTCCGGCGTTGCTGTCACCGAGGGCCAGGGCCAGAACGCGACCAGTTACCTCGAAGTGGAAATCGTGCTCGACGGTTCGGGCGGCACGTTCGACCAGAGCCCAGTCACTATCCGAGTCGAAGAGATTCTCGAAGACAACGCAACCGTCGTCCCAATCGCCTCCCTGCTCGCTTTGGCCGAGGGCGGATACGCAGTCGAGTTGATGCAGGACGGCCAGCCACTACTCGTCGGAGTCGAACTCGGCACTTTCCTCGACAACGAGGTAGCCATCATCGGCTCGGTCGAGCCTGGCGACGAAGTCGTCGTCCCGTGACCGATCCGGTTCTGGAGTTACGCGGCGTCCGCAAGTCCTATCCCGGCAACCCACCGGTTCATGCCCTCCGTGGGGTTGATCTCGCCATTCACACCGGCGAACTGGTCGCCGTCGTCGGTCCGTCAGGTTCGGGCAAGAGCACCATGCTCAACATGATGGGGGCCCTCGACAGGCCGACCGAAGGCGAGATCGCCGTCGAAGGTCAGGTCCTCAACACCCTTCCCGACAGGCGGGTTTCGAGCCTGCGGGGACGCCGGATCGGGTTCGTGTTCCAACAGTTCCACCTCATCGGCGGCATCTCCGCGACGGAGAACGTCGCGACCGGACTGCTTTATCAGGGTCTCCCTCGACGCAAACGTCGCGCCCTGGCCCGCGAGAAACTCGAGCAGGTAGGCCTCGGTCATCGGCTCGATCACCGACCCAACGAGCTGTCAGGCGGCGAGCGCCAGCGGGTAGCGATCGCCAGAGCGCTGCTCGGCGATCCCGCAATCGTTCTGGCTGATGAACCCACTGGCAACCTCGACTCCGCCACGAGCGACGAGATCATCGGGCTGCTGCACACCCTCAACGGCCAAGGCGCGACGATCGTCGTGATCACCCACGATCGCGACCTCGCCGCATCGCTCCCCCGCACCGTCTCGCTGCTCGACGGGGCCGTCGAAGCCGACACCGCCTGGGTGTCCTCGTGAGAAGCAAGCTGCGTTTCGCCGATGTCCTGAACGT
>CAWKYX010000395.1:0-2687 GCA_963854265.1 Acidimicrobiia bacterium | reverse complement strand
GTTCGACTTCAACAACTGCCATATGTCGATCCTGACATGGCGCAGTGCCACGATGCTGGCAGAGCGCTCCTCAAGCGCCGAATCGAAGCGTTTTGTGCCGAGGGGCGGTGCCGAGCAACGTAAACGACGACGCGGCCTCATTTCCAGCAGCTACATGGCTCGCGCGCCACCATCTACTGGGACAATCGCGCCGTTCACATAACTTGCGTCGTCGCTGGCGAGGAACGCAACCAGCCCCACCACTTCATCGGGATCGCCGTAGCGGCCCATAGGGTTTCGGGCCTCGGCCTCTTTACGGAACTCTTCGGGATTGTCGCCGCCGTAGCCGTCGACCAGCGAATCCCACATCCGGGTGTCAATCGGTGATGGCGCGACGGCGTTCGTGCGGATGCCAACAGCTGCAAACTCTCGTGCTGCGGTTTTAGTAAGACCGACCACCGCGTGTTTGCTGGCTCCATAGGCCACAATGCCTGGCGTGCCGGCCAAGCCAGCCACTGAGGCGGTATTGATGATCGCGCCCTTTCCGTTCTTCAGCATGGCGGGCACCACATGTTTGATGCCAAGCCAGACACCCTTGACGTTGATGTCGATGACCCGCTCGAAGTCCTCTTCGCGATAGTCGACGGTTCCTGCAACTGGACCCTCGATGCCTGCGTTGTTGAACAGGATGTCGACCCGGCCGAAGGCCTCAACTGCCGCCGCCACGTACCCGGCCACGTCGGCTTCGCTTCGTACGTCGGCTTCGACGCTGATCGCTTCGCCGCCAGCCTCGACCGCGATATCAACAGCTGCCTGTAGATCGGAACCGGCAAGATCGACAGCGACGACCTTGGCCCCCTCGGAAGCGAACCGACGGCAGGCTTCGAGCCCGATACCGCCAGCGGCACCAGTGATAATGATCACCCGGTCTTCGAATCGTCGCATGCCTGACTCCTGATCAGTGTCGCCCGTGGCAGTGATGCTGAGGGCGCTGGAATCCGCCCAGCTTTCCATTTCTCACGCAATGAAGGCGCAGATCTGGAAAACTGCTTGATGACACTGCTTCGACGAGGGGGATTCGACATGACAACCGACGCAATCCAGTTTCACGACCCAAGGGCCCTGCCGCTCAATCCGGCCGAGCCATACGAGCTCACGGTCTCACTCGACAAGCCGCTAGGTATTGGTTTGCTCGCCAACGGTTTCCCTGATTCGGTCAACTTCCTCGACAAGGTCGAGAAGGCCCTGGCCCAGGTGATCCCCAATGCTTCGTTCCACCGCTACGACAAGGGCGACGCCTCGTCAGTGGCGAGCGAGGCCATGCTCGACGAGATCCAGGCCGAATGCCAGGCGGTTGTTGCTGCCTACGGCCATTGAGGTAGCTGCACCTCTGGCACCGTGCGTGACAGTATCCAAGTCGCTCGACGCGACATTCCCGCTATCGCTCTTGTAACCACAGCGTTCTGGCCCCAAGGCGATTTTGTCGCCACCTCGACTGGCATGCCGAACATTCCGAGAGTCGAACTCCCCCACCCCGTCGCGGGCAGCGGCGAAGCCAACATGGCGGCCGTGGCTGAATCCATCGCTCCCCAGATCGTGGCCATGCTGACAGGCGAAACCACACCTTGACCGACACCTTGCTGGACCAAACAATGCTGACTTCACTCGACGAAGCCAGCGCGCTCGAGGAGCTGCACGCTCTTGGATGCACGGATGGGCTCCCCGTTGTCATCCCAACCCCTGACCGGGTATTCCGGATGGTGCTGGCGTCGGGGCTCGACCCAGACATGGTGCTCGGGGTCATGGGGCCAATGCATGGCGCGGCCACGGTCGACAAGGTCGCTGCCGCAGCGGTGATGGCTGGCTGCCTTCCCGACTACTTCCCAGTGGTGGTGGCTGCGGTCCGGGCGATCTGCCAGCCCGAGTTCGACCTCACCGAGATGCAGAGCACCACCCACTGCACCACCCCGATGATCGTTGTTACCGGTCCGGCTCGCCACATGTGCGGGCCGATCAACTCAGGTTTCGGCGCAATGGGGCCAGGCTTCAGGGCCAACGCCTCCATCGGTCGCGCTGTTCGCCTGGCGATGATGAACGTCGGCGGTGCCCGGCCAGGCGAGTCCGACATGGCGCTACATGGACAGCCAGGCAAGTTCGGCTTCTGCTTTGCTGAGGACGAAGAAAACAGCCCGTTCCCTGGGCTGCACACGTCCTTCGGCTATGCACCGGAGCAGAGCGCTGTGGTGATTACCGGAGTCGAGGCCCCTCACTCAGCCATGTTCAGCGGAGACGCCGACAACCTCGACTCGCACAACCACTTGTTGAACGTGCTCGCCGGGGTGATGGCCAACCCGGGCAGCAACAACGCACATCTGCGCGGCGGATCGCTCTCAGTAGTGATGAACCCCGACCACGCCCTCACCCTGCACAAGGCCGGGTTGACCCGCCAAGACATCCAACACGAGCTGTGCCAGCGGGCCGCCATCTCCATGGGGGACCTTCGCAAGATCGGTTCCATGTTCGCTGGTCACAGCGACAAAGCCGACGATGAGTTAGTCCAGATCCTTGACGACCCATCCCGCATCCTTGTCCTTCAAGCAGGCGGATCGGGCTTGTACTCGATGGTGATGCCATCGTGGTGCGCAGGGGCAAACCACAACGGCATCGTCCACGCAGAAATCGAACTCGACCAGGCATGTGAAGTGCCT
>CAWKYX010000394.1:0-2709 GCA_963854265.1 Acidimicrobiia bacterium | reverse complement strand
TCTGTTGCGCAATGAGGTTGTTTCGTGTTTCTCGATGACCGAACCCCAGGGTGGAGCGGACCCGACCCAGTTCATCGCTCGGGCGGAGGCCGATGGTGGCGAGTGGGTCATCAACGGTGAGAAGTGGTTCTCGTCGCACGCCAATTTTGCGTCGTTCCTCATCGTTCTGGCGGTGACCAACCCCGAGGAGACAGCGCACAAGCGTATGTCGATGTTCGTGGTTCCGGCGGACACACCGGGCGTGGAGATCCTCAGAAACGTCTCTGTCTACGGACACACCGACGGCGGTGTGCACTCCTATATCCGTTACGAGGACGTCCGCATCCCCGCCGACCACATGCTCGGCGATCGGGGCCTGGGGTTCGTGGTAGCTCAGACGCGCCTCGGCGGCGGCAGGATTCATCACGCGATGAGAACCGTGGGACTGGTCACGCGGGCGTTGGACATGATGTGTGAGCGGGCTTTGTCGCGAACGACCAAGGGCGAACTGCTCGCGCGTAAGCAGCTAGTGCAGGCCATGATCGCCGACTCGTGGATCGAAATCGAGCAATTCCGGCTGCTGGTTCTCCGTACCGCAGCGCGGATCGACCGGTACAACGATTATCAGAAGGTGCGGGCGGATATCTCTGCGGTGAAGGCCGCCATGCCGAAGGTGCTCCACGATGTTGCCGCCCGGGCCCTGCAGGTCCATGGCTCACTGGGTGTGTCCGAGGAGATGCCGTTCTCCCAGTGGGTGCTCGAATCGTTCCATATGGGCCTGGCCGACGGCCCTACCGAAGTCCACAAGGTCACCCTCGCCCGCGAGATCCTCAAGGGTTATCGCGGGACCGACGATGTCTTCCCACGTCGCCACATCCCGAAGCTCCGCGCAGAGGCCGAAGCGTTGCACGCGGGGGCTCTCGAGCGACACGGTGGACCCTCGAAACACTGAGCGGATAGCTCTCAGCATGAGTACTGAGCGGATAGCTCTCAGCTTCGGCGGAGAATCTCGAGGCCCTGATCGACCAGCGAGAGGATGGTCGGCGGCAGCGTCTCCTGGTAGGGGTCGTGGTGGCGCCCCTCGCGATGGCGCTTCAGGTTGTGGCCCATGATGGCCGCCATCTTGAATCGACCGAAAGCGCTGAACCACGGCCACTCCTCGATCGGCCCCCGCACTGCTTCGTATTCGTGGAGCAGGGCTTGCTCGGTGGGCATTCCGGGCGCCGGGTAGCTGGCGCCGGGGAAGTGCTCGGGACTGGTGAACACCATGAACCACCCAAGGTCGATGCGGGGGTCGCCGATGGACCAGATCTCCCAGTCGATGAGCCCCCGCAGGTCGGGGCCTGAGCAGAGGATGTTGCCCAGCCGATAATCCCCGTGCACGATCGAAGGAGTGATTTGCGTGGGTAGGCGTCCCAAGAGCTCCTCCCGGAGCTCTCCGGCCCGGGGACGGAGGTCTGGATCGATGGCATTCATGGTCTTCGACCATCGATCGAGATCGTCGGCGATCGAGAGCACGGGCTCCGCCTCATCGATGTTCACCAGCGCGGGGGAGATGTCGTGGAGCGCAGCCAACATGCGCGATGCGCCGAGCGCGCGTACTTCAGTGAGTTCGGCTGGAAGATCGACGTCGTCGAGGACGGGCTCCACTGCCTCGCCCTCCACCCACGACATTGCGAAAAGAGGTGGCTCGTCGAGGCTGAATAGCATCTCGGGCACTGCCACTGCTGCGCCCGATCGGGAGATGGCGGTGAGAAGTCGGGCCTGGCGCAAGACGTCATGGCGGCCGACAGCGGGTCGTCCCGGCGGCGCCACTTTCAGCGCGATTCGCCGGCTGGCCCCGCTCGGCGCGATGAGGGACGCGCCGAGGGTCAGCCCGGAATGGCCGCCGGGCAGGGGTTCGATATCGCGGACTACTGATCCGGGACCCTCATTGGCAGACGCTGCTTCTCCGGCCCGCCGGGCAACAGCGTCGAGGTCGACGTCGGCACTCACGCCGTCTGCCCCCGCGCCGGGGCCCGTCCTTGAATCGCTGCGTTGATGAGATCGGTCATGGCTGCTCCTCTGAGAGGTTGGCTGGTTTCAGCCGTCGATGGCGGGCATCACATCGTGGCCGAAGCGACGCACCACACCGAGTGGGTCGGGCCCGAGCGCGGCGATGAGCACGTTGTCGATGCCAGCCGCCTGCACGGCTCGGAGACGTTCGATGCATTCGTTGGGGGTACCGATGACGCCGAATCGATCGGCAAGATAGTCGGTCAGTCCGAGCTCGTCGGTGAGGTGGCGGTTGGCGCCGTCCCACACCTCGTGGGCCTGCGTCTCGTAACGGTGGACCAGCTCTTTGACGGCCGGGGCCAGCGCGTCGGGCACGTGCTTTCCTTCGAGGGTGAAGCGGAACGCGTGGTGGGCGCTGCCTGCAAGTCCCATCTTGATGCCGTCCACCGCCTCTTCGTGGGTGTCGCCGATCCCGGCTTTCAGGAACAGCCAGACGTCGATGTCATCCGGGTCACGGCCCGCCTCAGCTGCGCCTTCGTGGAGGAGTCGGAGGCTGTCGGCGATGATGACCGGATCGGTGCCGGTGTGGAGGACAACTCCGTCGGCTACGCGTCCGGCCATGCGGATGGTCTTCGGCCCCTCGGCCGTGACGTACACCGGCACCGGCCGACTGGCCCAGCGGGTGTGGACAGAGACGCCGTCGTACTCGATGTCCTCGCCTCGCGTCAGCCGCTG
>CAWKYX010000393.1:0-2710 GCA_963854265.1 Acidimicrobiia bacterium | reverse complement strand
GCCGAGATCATCGGCGTGCCGTCTCGTAAGACTTCCGCGTGAGAGAACAACACTCCCGTGGCCTCGTCAGGCTGGTCGGTGTCGAGGTCGATTATGTGGCCATGGGCGATGTGATAGCTGGTCTTGATGATGTCCCACCGGCCCGCCAGGTGCTGCATAACCCCTTCGATGCCGCGCCCGTCCATGAGGACGCTGGCTGAGTGGAACCGGGCGTCCTCGGTGAACAACTCTCGCACCCCATCGGCATCTTGATCCTCCACGACCTGGCCGTAGTGCATTAGTAGATCAGGAATCGCTTGCTTGTCCTCGAGCCCTTTATTCGGTGCTCCAGCTCGGCCAGCCGGACCTCGTTCTCCATGGTGTTCCATCCCCTTCAGCGGTCACCGCGGCAGCCACCCCAATCCCGGGGATTACCCGCGGCACGGCCACCAGGAATCAGCGGGGGCGCACGTGGTAGTTTCCAGGCGTCGACCGACAGACACGGGGGGCAGTGTCATGAGTACTGATGAGATAACCGAGCTGAAAGCACGCCTCCAACGACTCGAGGACCGCGAGGAGATTCGCAGTCTTGTTGCGCTGTACGGCCGAGCAGTTGATGACCGGGACTGGGAGTCGCTCGCCGGCCAATACACGTCCGATGCGATATTTGACTCGACCGGAATACGCTCCGTCGGCGTCGACGCGATCATCGAGTACTACCGAGAGCGCACTGCCCAGTACGTCGCGTCGTATCACTACCCGCACACGATCGAGATCACGTTCGTCGATGACGACAGTGCGATAGGACTCGTTTGTGCCCACGCCGAGCTCACCCTCGGCGGTGACACTGTGATGGTCGCGCTCCGATACCAGGACGACTACCGACGTGTTGACGAGGAGTGGCGCTTCCACGAGCGCAAGACCCAACTCCTCTATGTGTTGAAGCTCTCCGAGCTTCCCACGGAGTTCTCCAGCCGAATGAGGGTTCGATGGCCCGGTGCTGAAGCCGGCCCTGCCCACTTCGGTGCCGACCTCACCAGCGGCAGGACGCCCGACCCGCGCTAAGAGGCCCCTTCAATCCGCCAGGTGGGCCATTGCTGTCGCCGGTCGGCTATCGCGATAGACAAGGAACGGAGAGCGGTATGCCTCACGCGCGAGGCGCCAGTCGGAAATGATCAGAGGGTGGTCGAGGTCATGTGTCACAAATGTCTCCGAGGCGAATGTAGTAGCGCTCCGGGTGGAGCGCTCGGGTGAGTGCGTGGGTCGCCTAACGTCACCAAAATGACCGGCCTTATCGACGTACACGGCCACATCGTTCTCGATGCGGCGATGGGCGCTGCAGGGCCGGTTTGTGGCCCCGAGTTGGGGGCATACCCCGACGGCACCACATTCTTCCGCGTCGGTGACTGGCGACTCGACGGTGTGCCGTACCGCGAGTCGTTGTTCATGCAGGTGGGAATGCGCCTCGACGCGATGGACGAGGCAGGCATTCGGGTGCAGGCACTCTCGCCGAACCCGCTGACCTATCTGCATTGGATACCTCCATCGGATGCAGCGAACTACTGCCGAACGCACAACGACAACCTCGCCGAGATCGTGCGCTCCCATCCCGATCGTTTCCTGGGGTTTGCGTCGCTGCCGATGCAGGACGTTGACGCTGCGATAGTCGAGCTCGAGCGAAGCACGACAGAGCTGGGACTGATGGGCGGCTACATCGGCACTGACTTCGGAATGCACCTCGACGACGAACGCCTCGATCCGTTCTACGAGGCATGTGTCGAGTTCGATGTGCCCCTCTTCTTGCATCCGGCACCATCGGGACTCGATGGACCGTTACGCGATGATCGTATGCGCAAGTACGACCTCGATCTGGTGGTCGAATTCTCCTTTGAGGAGATGGTGGCCACTGCCATGCTGGTGTTCGGTGGGGTCACCTTTCGCCATCCCAATCTCGACATCTGCATCTCCCATGGCGGGGGTTCGACAATGATGCACCGGGCCAAGCTTCGCAAGCTGGCAGAGCGGCGCCCTTCGTCACCGGACTGGATCCGGGAACCGGGAGCGTTTGATGCCGCACTTGATCGGCTCTGGTTCGACTGTCACATCACCGGCGACGCAGAATTCGCCTTCGCGATCGAGCAGATCGGCACCGAGCGGCTGGTGTTTGGCACCAACTTCGGAGGCTGGGACACGGGCACGATCGGCCACCTCGGCGACCTGTCCGACGCGTTGAACGCCAACGCGTCCCGTCTTCTCCGTCTCCCCACCCGAGCTCCTCACTTGCTCTGATCGAGCCTTCAGCGGTCGAATCGCACGGCGCGGTTGCCATCTGACCACAAGACCCGCATCGAGCGTCGGCAGATACGCCACCCCTGTCGCGTTCGCAAGAGTTGATCTTCGTACTTGCCACCCATCTGGAAATGCTCCCCACCGGGAGTGCCCTCGCCGTACATATGGACGGTGAAATAGCTGTCCGCTCTAGCCGTGTCGCCATCGATCTCGGCCCAATGGTTGCCATTGGTGTGCTGGGCCGAAGTGAGGGAATCGAGTGCAATTCGGCACGCATCCTTTATCCCTTCGATGTCCACATGCGTCCCGGCGTGGCCGTAGTCGGAAACCACATCGGGGGTGAAGACATCGTCGAGGTTGTCGTAGTCGCCGCTGTCGATCGACATTGAGTAGAACACTTGAAGGTCATGTATCGCCTGCTTGTCGATAACGGTTTGAATCG
>CAWKYX010000392.1:0-2713 GCA_963854265.1 Acidimicrobiia bacterium | reverse complement strand
GATTGCCATCGACGACGTGGGCACCGGTGCGACCAGGTTGTCGCGGCTCGGGCGATTCGAACTCGACGTGCTCAAGATCGACGGCAGCCTCACAAACGACGTTGTTGCCAGCGAGTCGGCACGCCAGCTGATCCGCAACGTGGTCGCACTGGGACAGGCCATGGGACTGCAAGTGGCAGCCGAATCCATCGAGGACGCCTCGGCCATCCCGGTGCTACGCGATCTTGGCGTCGACGTTGCCCAGGGCCACGTGTTCTCCGCCGCCATCCCGGCCGCCAAGCTCGAACCCCTGCTGACTCTGCGCAGCACCCTCGCCCGCGACGACCGCTGAGCAGCGACCGGCGACCGGCGACCGGCGACCGGCGACCGGCGACCGGCGACTGTTGTTCCCTCAGGTGGAGCGGGCGGCGGACCCAATCTGAGCTATTGCCCGAACCGGGTGACGCTTCGTGCCTGGCATCAACCGTCACCCGGTTCTGCAACACCGTCCCGCGCAGCCTGAAATCGCGTTCAGTTGGGGACAGGCCTGAACTGAACAGACCCGAGCTGAACAGCGTGGACACTTGCGGACGCCAGTGAGCATGCGCGCTGAGCGACGCACAGGGCATCACGATCGTCGAGCCGGCGCCCGGTTCGTGCCATGAGAGTCAGTCGAGGCGGCGGAGCTCTTGACGGAATCGCCGGCCACGCTCGATGTAGGACTGGACGCCCATATCGATCTCGGCAGCGTTTGCGGCACCCTCACGGATCTTCGCAGGGATTCCGAGCGCCATTGCGCCTGGCGGAACCACAGTTCCACCCGTCACCACCGCGTTGGCGCCGACCAGCGCGCCCTCGCCGACCTCGGCGTCATGAAGAACCACCGATGCTGTGCCGACCAGCGCACGATCCAGGATTCGGCAACCCTCAAGATGGGCTATGTGGCCAATGGTGCAGAAATTGCCCACCACGGTGCTGTAGCGCGGCGTGCAATGCAGCACCGCCCCATCTTGGATGTTGCTGCCCTCACCCACGATGATCTTGCCGTCGTCGCCGCGAAGCACAGCACACGCCCACACCGAAGCATCAGGCCCCAGAGTGACGTTGCCGATAATCACCGCATCGGGATGGATGTAGGCGGACTCGTGAATACTCGGCTCGAAGTCGCCAAGCGCATAGACAGGCATACCGCGACTCAGTCCTTGGCGAGCGGTTGGAAGGTGCCGTAGCCGCCCTGAAAGAAGAGCAACGGGCTCCCATCAGCCGAACCAACACCAAGGTCTACAACTCGACCAAGCACGATGTCGTGGTCGCCGCCGTCGACTGCTGACTCGATCTCGCAGTCGATGTAGGCCAAACACCCTTCGATGACGGGCGACCCCGTGACTCCCGGGTGCCACTCGATCGCATCAAAGGGATCGCCGTCACCAAAGAACGAATTGCACATCCCGAGCTGGTCCACACTCAGCACGTTCACGCAGTACGAGCCCGATCGGCGGATCCGCTCCCATGACTTCGAGTCTTTGGCCGGCATGAACTGGACCAGAGGCGGGTCGAGTGACACCGACCCAAATGACCCGATCACCATCGCACAGGGGCCATCGTCATCAGCCGACACGATCGTCACGCCTGTGGGGTAGTTACCCAGCACCTGGCGAAACGTTGCGCCGTCGATCTCGGGTGCATCGGTCATTTGGTGGTTCCTTCCGTCCGCATCCGTGCCAGACGCTAGCGCGCTACCGAGGGCGCGGACCGAACCGCCAGCTGTTTCACGCCAGCCGATGGACCGATCAGGCCCCGAATTCGATGGTCATTCCCTCGGCAGCGGCGATGACACCATCAAGACCCCGGTCGCGGGCTTCCTCGACGCAGTCGGCCAATAACTCGTCGACCATGTCGTCATCGTGCCAAGGGTCGTGATGAAACATGCACAGCTGCTTGGCGCCCGATTGGGCTGCCACCTCGAGGGCGTAGCTGGGCGTGCAATGACCCCAGTCGGGCCGTGCAGCCAGTTCGGCGGGGGTGAACTGCGCATCGTGGATGACCAGATCGGCTCCATCGCAGAGCTCGAGGACGCCGGAGTCCACCTTGGTGGGGTCGTCTATGGGTTCTTGGTGGTCGCTCGCATATGCGATGACGTAGCCGTCGATCTCAATGCGGTAGCCATTGGTCTCGCCGGTATGGGGGACAGCACGAGTGGTGACCTTGGCCTCACCAATAACATGACCCTCGTCCCAGGCGGTGTGAAAACCAATGCCTTTCGGTAGCTGGTCACAGCAGATCGGGAAGTACGGCGGCTGCATCAGGCCGTCGAAGCTGGCGAGCATGTCCTGCCCGTCGTGAGGAGGTCCGTAGATCTGGACGTTCGAGTTGGGATGATGCACCGGCCCAAAGAACGGGAGGCCTTGAACGTGATCCCAGTGCAGGTGCGTGACCAGGATGGATGCATCGATCGCGCTGTCATTGCCCCAGCGGGCACCGAACTCGCGCAACCCAGTACCCATGTCGAGCACGATCGGTGCCATGCCGTCTCGTTCGACGACCACACACGATGTGTTCCCCCCGTAGCGACGGAGACGATCAGACGAACACGGCGTCGACCCCCTCACGCCGTAGAAGGAGACCCTGGGTCCCGGTTCTTTTGGCATTCACACCAAGGTAACTCAGGTGATAGCGCCCTGTGAATGTGGCATGAGGCACATCGCTTCGTATTTCTGCCGCCAGCGGGTGACGG
>CAWKYX010000391.1:0-2727 GCA_963854265.1 Acidimicrobiia bacterium | reverse complement strand
CAAGACGACCCTTGGCGTTGAGATTGGCCAGCACCAGATCGCCGTTGAGAATCTCAACGTCGGGATGGGGCTGAATATCGGCAGCCGAGACCTCGTTGGGACCACGGGCATCAAGACGGAGTGTGACCGGCTCTTCGCTGTGGACCGACAGCACGAGGTCCTTGAGGTTCAAGATGATGTCGGTGACGTCCTCGGCAACACCAGTGATGGTGTCGAACTCATGGAGGGCGTCGTCGAAACGAACCTGGGTGACGGCGGCACCAGGAATCGACGACAACAAAGTCCGTCGAATCGAGTTACCAATGGTGTGGCCAAAGCCAGGCTCGAGCGGGCCGACGGCAAACCGCTGAAGGTTGCCTTCCGGCTCGTCGATTGCTTCGACGGTTGGACGCTGAATAACGAGCATCAAAGACCTCGGCTACTTGGAGTACAGCTCAACGATGAGCTGTTCGCGGACGGGGATATCGATCTGCTCCCGGAGTGGGAGTTCACGGACGGTCACCTGGAAGTCTTCGCCGGTCTCGATCCACGCCGGAGCGGTGCGATCGAGAACGTCGGAGTTCCACTGGATAACCGTGAATTCGCGGGCCTTGGTGCGCAATTCGATTACGTCACCCTTGCGCACGCGGTAGCTCGGGATGGTAACCCGGCGACCGTTGACATCGACGTGGCCATGGTTGACGAACTGGCGCGACTGGGGGCGAGTAGCACCCCAACCGGCACGGTACACAACGTTGTCGAGACGAAGCTCAAGGTAGCGCAGCATGTTGTCGCCGGTAACACCTTGGCGACGGCTGGCCTCAGCAAAGAGGTTGCGGAACTGACGCTCGGTCAGGCCATAGCTGAAACGGGCCTTCTGCTTCTCTTGGAGCTGCAGGAGGTATTCCGACACGGAGCCACGACGACGCGAACGGCCATGGTCGCCGGGCGGATAGGGCCGCTTGTCGAGGGCGACTGTTTCGCCCTTCGTTCCCCAGATGTTGGTGCCGAGGCGACGCGAAACGCGTGCCCGGGGGCCGGTGTAGCGAGACATTTCAGACCCTCCGCCGCTTGACGAGACGGCAACCGTTGTGCGGAATCGGCGTGACGTCCTTGATGCCCGTCACTTCGATGCCGGCGTTCTGAATCGAACGAATGGCGGTCTCGCGGCCGGAGCCGGGACCCTTTACCTGCACGTCGACCTTACGGACGCCGTGTTCCATCGCCCGACGGGCAGCCTGTTCGGCCGCCAATTGTGCGGCGAAAGGAGTGGACTTGCGCGAACCCTTGAAGCCGACGTTGCCCGCCGATGCCCAGGCGATGATGTCGCCTTGTTGGTCGCTGATCGCAATGATCGTGTTGTTGAACGAGCTCTTTATGTGAGCGATTCCGTGCGTGACGTTCTTGCGTTCACGCTTACGCGGTCGACGACCGCCGGCAGCTGCTGCTGTTGCCATTACTTGGTGACCTTCTTCTTACCGGCAACGGTCTTCTTGGGACCCTTGCGCGTGCGAGCGTTGGTGTGAGTGCGCTGACCACGGACAGGAAGGCCACGACGGTGGCGAATACCCTGGTAGCAGCCGATCTCCATCTTGCGCTTGATGTCTTGCGACACCTCGCGGCGCAGATCGCCCTCGACCTGAAGGTCGGAGTCGATGTAGCCGCGGATCTTGGCGACGTCGTCGTCCGTGAGATCTCGAACACGAGTGGTGTTGTCGATGGCGGCGGCCTCACACACATGAAGTGCGGTGGTGCGGCCGATGCCGTAGATGTAGGTCAGCGAGATCCCAACCTGCTTATCGCGTGGGATATCGACGCCGCTTATGCGTGCCATTTCAGCCTTGCCTCTGCTTGTGACGCGGGTTTTCGCAGATGACCATGACACGGCCGTGGCGACGAATCACCTTGCACTTGTCACAGATCTTCTTAACGCTTGGTCGAACTTTCATTTCACTCCCGGCCGCATGCTGCGGCCGCTGTGTGCTCCAGCCAGGCCGGAGACTTCTGCTCCGGACACCGGAGGCTTACTTGTAGCGATAGGTGATACGACCACGCTGCAGGTCGTACGGGGTGAGCTCCACCTGGACACGATCTCCAGGGAGGATGCGGATGTAATGCATGCGCATCTTGCCGCTGATGTGCGCGAGGACCTCCGGCCCGTTCTCCAACTCCACGCGGAACATGGCATTGGGGAGCGATTCGGTGACGGTGCCCTCGAGGACAATCGCGTCTTCCTTGGTCTTCGCGATGGTGAAACCTCCTGCAAACGTGGGAGCCGGATGCTCACACGCTGAATGACCTGGGGGACCCAGGCCAATGGACTACGCTATCGGGCGCGTTGAGGGCGTCCAACCCCGATTCAAGACTGGTCAGCCGCCGTCGATTGCCGAAGCAAGTCGAGCGAAGACGTCATCTTCAGAACCAACACCATCAACAGTTGCCAGCAGATCACGGGCAGCGAACCAATCGAGCAGTGGAGCCGTCTGTTCCTGATAAAGGGACAAACGGCGCTCAATGGCGTCAGGGGTGTCATCTTCTCGCTGGCGAGCCAGCATTCGTTCGGTCACGATCTCGATAGCAACATCGAGATTGATCGCTAAATCGATCTTTTGACCGAGGCCAGAGAGGATGCGCTCTAGGGCATCGGCCTGGTCGGAGGTGCGTGGAAAACCGTCGAGCAAAACACCGTTTTGCATGATGTCGTCTTCGGCAAGACGCTCACCAACGATGCCGTTCATGACGTCGTCG
>CAWKYX010000390.1:0-2730 GCA_963854265.1 Acidimicrobiia bacterium | reverse complement strand
CAGCGGCGGCGCCCCAATCCCCAGACTTCCACAGGGTCATCCACAGTTCGACCTGGGTGTATACAAGGTCTATCCACAGAATTTGTCGAAGATTTCCCCTGGTTTTGAGCTGATTCCCCCTGGTTCCACACAGGGCCCAGCGGCCAGGCTCTTCTGTCGGCAGCGGGAGCGGAACACATATGGTCATGAGTGAGTCAGACACTGCGAGGACACCGCGGGTCCCGCCCCACAACCTGGAAGCCGAAGAGTCGCTGCTTGGTGCCATGTTGCTGTCACGCGACGCCATCGCCGACGCAGTCGAAGTCTCGTCGGTGGAGCACTTCTATCGACCGGCCCACGCCCATGTATACGAGGCGATCTCCGCGCTCTACGCCGCCGGCGACCCGGTTGACCCGGTCACCGTTGCCGAAGAACTCGACCGCGCCGGGGTGCTCGAATCGATTGGTGGCCTGGATGGGTTGATCAGCCTTCAAGTCCACACCCCCGCCACCTCCAACGCAGGGAAGTACGCGCGAATCATTCAAGAGCGGTTCACCCTGCGAAAGCTCATTGAGGTTGCGGGTGAGATTGCGGAGATCGGCTACGGCCGACCGGACGATGTCGCCAGGGCGGTCGATGAAGCCGAGAACAAGATGTTCCAGGTGGCCCAGGGGCGAGTCGCCGACACCATGGGCGAAATCCGCGATCTACTCGATGCCACGCTCGACCGTCTCGAACAGCTCTACGAGGCCGGCGAAGGAATCACCGGCACACCAACAGGTTTCATCGATCTCGACGAATTACTTTCAGGGTTGCAGCCCAACGCCTTGCTGATAATCGGTGCTCGCCCAGCCATGGGCAAGACCGCACTTGCGCTGAATATGGCGGCCTACGCCGCTGTTCATGCCAACCGGCCGACGTTGATCTTCAGCTTGGAGATGGGCCATCTCGAACTCACTCAACGTCTGCTATGTGCCGAGGCCAACGTTGATGCCAAGAACATGCGCGACGGCAACCTTAAGGAAGAAGACTGGACCCGGATCTCCAACGGCATTGGCCGGCTCGCCGAGTCGCCTCTGTGGATCGACGACAATCCGAACCTCACCATCATGGAGATCCGTGCCAAGGCGCGGCGGTTGAAAAGCCGCACCGGCGACCTGGGCCTAATCGTGGTCGACTACCTCCAGCTCATGACCGGTCGCTCCGGTGCGGAAAGTCGCCAGGTTGAAGTGGCCGAGATCAGTCGTGGTCTCAAGATCTTGGCTCGTGAGCTGCAATGCCCCGTGGTTGGTTTGTCGCAGCTCTCGAGAAATCTCGAGATGCGCCAAGACAAGCGACCGATGCTTGCGGATCTTCGTGAATCAGGTTCAATCGAGCAGGACGCCGACGTGGTGATGTTCCTCTACCGCGATGAGGTCTACAACCCGGGTAGCGAGAACGAGGGCATGGCCGAAATCATCGTTGCTAAGCATCGAAACGGACCTACGGGCACGATCAATCTTGGGTTTTTGCCCCGTTTCACTGCATTCAAGAACCTCACCCGCCGCGACGTCTGACGCTGCCAGCGGTCATCTCAAGAATGTCTCGGCCCACGGCAACCTTCGGCTCGAAGACGATCAGAGATCTCGAGCATCAGTTCACTCGCGGCGACGCCGCAATTCGCGAAATGAGATTGAACCTCGATGGTGATGTGTGGTCGGGCGAACAGTGTCATGAGGGCGGTGGACCCAATGACGAAGTGACCGATGTACCGTCGCGTGGTGCGGCCTGTTCTGTTGGTTCTTGCTGGAGTTTTGGCCGGAATCCTTGTGGTGCTGGGGTTGGCGGCGCTGGTGGTCGACGATGAGACCTCGGCGAAGCCGCCGATCCATGCGCTCGAAGTGGGGTTTCCTGCTGTTGTGCATGACGACGACGATGCCCGAATGCTCACCGTCGCCTGGAATCGTTGGCGGACAGCCTCGTTTGTGAGTCCGGGCACGTGGACCCGCACGCTCGATGGTGTTGATGCGCCGCTTGCCGGGAATACCTACACGGCGCAGGACCCGCCCCGAAGGCTCGTTGTTCGGTTGGGTGGGGTGCTCGAGCAGATCGACGGTGAACTCACGACCTGCGCGGCACCCGCCGAGGGTGTGATCGTTCCGGCGTGCACCGAGGTCAGCGGCCAGCGGGGATACGACGACCGGGTCTTGGCGGAGATGGCGCTGGTTGTTGGCTACGTGATCGGCGAGTCGCGGATCTACGACGTCGCAGCGATCGACGGCTGTTTCCAGGTGGAGCTTCTGCCGGCTGCGCTGCGATCTCCGTGGGGTCGAGCCGCCGAGTTCTGTTTCGACGAGAGCAGCGGCGCCTTGTGGTCGAGCCGTGTACGGCGGCAGACGGCGACCGATTTCGAGCAGACCCCTGCCATTCGTGAAGAAGTTGCCGACCTCAACTTCTCACGCTGAACGCCACCCCGATGAGGGTGGCGTTTAGACGAGAGGAGGCGGAGGCCGAACTAAGTGCGCCAGCACCCTGGAAAAGCGCTGGTGACCTTGCGTTGGAGAGAGTGTTCAACCCCCACCCGTCTGTCTGTGGCGACCGGGGGCGAATCCGGTAGCCATTGTTTGTATCGGCGCGAAAGGGCCGTTGGTAAAGCGCTCAGGAAAGAACAAGTCATGCGGCCCAGTTGGCTTGGGGCCTCTGTCGCTAGCAACATGGCCATATGTTCTTGGGCGAGGATTTGTTGCCGTTTTTAGTGTTGGCGATTGGCGG
>CAWKYX010000389.1:0-2738 GCA_963854265.1 Acidimicrobiia bacterium | reverse complement strand
TTGGCCTGAGAACCCTCCATTGGCCACCACTGCCGATGTCGACGATGCCGCACATTTCGACTCGATCGCTGTCGAGATGCCGCGCGGGAGCGTGTGTTTCATCTTGGGGAGCACCTATCACGGAGCCGGAGCCAACCACACTCCAGATGCCCGACACGCTATGACGCTTGCCTATTGCGCCCCGTGGGTGCGGGCGCAGGAGAACTTCCTGGTGTCGGTGTCTCAGGAACGTGCGGCGGGCTTCGACCCCGAGCTTCGGAAGTTGATGGGTTATCAAACCGGGCATGGCACCAGCCTGGGTCATATCTTCAACGGGCCAACAACCCTGACCGGCCCATTGGCCAGCGTCCTGGTCCACGACTGACCGCACGCAGATAGTTGGTCAGTCAGCGCGGCGGTGGCTCTCAGAAGCCGAGGTCGGCGATCGGCGAACCGATTTTCCCTGACACGTGCTGCGCGCCATCCAGTAGCCGCTGCGAATCGACACCCGCCAGATAGCCGTCGACCAGGCGCTCCACGTTGCTGATCGTCCCCTCGACGCTCTCAGCCAACCGCATATATTCGAACCCCTTGGCGTGCAGGCCCTTCTGCTGGCGGGGAAGATTCGAAAAGTCCTGGAGCGGGATCCACGGCCAGCGTTCGTCGTCGAGTGCCATTGGTGTGGGCGTACCGGGAGTTGGCGGCTGCTCTCCTGGCGCAAAGGGTGCCAGCGACCAGATCTCGAACAGCGTCTCTTCTGGCCCAATCGGACGGACCCGATAGGCCGAGGCGCTGGCATATACCGGCAACAAGAAATAGTGCGGGAATGCGTAGTACACGCCGGACTGGATGCCCTGTGCCGCCATTGCGTCGAAGTCCGGCATCGGGGTACCGGATTCTCGTCCCCACTCGGCGAGAGCCACATAGAGCGCGGCGGTGAAGTCTCGCGAGGCGGTTGCCGGTTCAGGCAGGTCCATATGGCGGATGCTCTCTGCGACGGCGATCTCGCGTGCATGCACCATCCCACCCATGCCCTCGCCCAAGTTCTTGATGTAGTACAAGAAATTGTCGACCTGCGTTTGGGAGTCATCGGATCCGGCATAACGACTGGCGTAGTCAACACCCGGTCGCGATGGGGCGTAGGTGTCCTTGTCGCGGGTACCGGGCGGAATCAGCTCTGGGTGGGTTGTGCAGACGTGGTAGCCCTCCAAGAACGCACTGAGCACAAGGCGCCAGTTGACGGGTAGCACCGCCGACTCCCACCATTCAATCTGCATGTCCTCAACGTTAAATGCCTCCATGGCGGGCGCGAACGGGCCGAGGGAATCGCGTAACGGCGGTGCGTCATCATCATGGTTGATGAAAGCGCTCCCACCCCAGAGCTCAACGCGGCACGGGCGCAGGTTCAGCTCATCGGGGACCAGGTTCTCGTCGCGAAAGTGGTCGGGCGAGTACACGAAGGTGTTCGCACCATCGAGGCCGTAGCACCAACCGTGGAACGGGCATACGAAGCCGTTCTTGGCGCAGCCACGATCGACAGCTAGTTGTACGCCGCGATGACGACATGCGTTGTGGAATGCGTTCACGTCGCCGTTGGTGTCGCGGACTACGATCACGGACTTGCCGAGGTTCGTGTACTCGACGAAATCGCCCGCGTTCGGAATCTCCTGGAGGCGACAGGCCATCTGCCATACGCTCGACCACAGGTGTTCGGCCTCGAGGTCAAAGAACGCTTGGTCGTGGTACCGCTCGGCAGGGATCCGGTCGGTTGAGTCGACCGCAAATGGGACGGCCCTCGGTGAATCGTCTGTTGGCATGGTCTCCCCCGCGCTCGGTCAGCCGCGGATGTGAACGGTTGTACATTTCCACTTGACTCTACTCGAATGGGCGCGTAGCGCCGATTGAGCGGTACCAGTGCACCTTGGTCTTAGGACCCTCGTGGCTGGCCGAGAGGCGAAATTAGGTTGTGACGCCCAAAGGCGTGGCTGCTCGCACGACCGCAGCGGCGAGTCCGGCCGCATACCCCATGGTCATACCAGGGCCGAGCGTCGAACCCGCGCCCGCATAGCCCGGCCCCATGGGTTGCGCCGTGGTGTTCCCGACTGCGTAGAGACCCGGGATCTCGTCGTCGAAGGCGTCGAGTGCCTGCCCCTTAGCGCCGGTGACCAAGCCGCCCTTGGTCCCGATAGCCCCCGATACAACTTCGATCGCATAGTACGGCGGCGAGTCCAGCGGACCCAGCGCCGGGTGTTGGGCGTCGAGGTCGCCCCAGTAACGGTCGTAGGCACTCTGCCCTCGATTGAAATCGGGGTCCTCGCCGTTGGCGGCATGGGTGTTGAACCTCGCCACCGTCGCCTCCAGTGCGTTGGACTCAATGCCCACCTTGGCCGCCAACTCGGACAGCGTCGCAGCTTCGACGAGCCAGTCTGGGGTGGGTTCGCTGACGCGGTGGCCGAGGAACCCATAGCTGTTCAAGTGGCCATGATCGAAGATAAGCCAGGCGGGCAGGTTTCGATGGGTGTAGGACCCGGGATCGAAGGCATGGAACGCCTTCGTCATGTCGTTGTAGTTGTGCGCTTCATTGACGAATCGACGGCCCTCCTTATTGACAATGACCGAGCCTGGGCCCGTACGCTCGAACCGCAGCAAAGTGCCTGTCGGAGCGCCATCGATCTCATCCCCGGGGATCAGTACCATTGGCCCCCACCATGCCTCGTTGAGGTTTCCCAGCTTTGCCCCGACCTTGGTGCCCATGCGTA
>CAWKYX010000388.1:0-2783 GCA_963854265.1 Acidimicrobiia bacterium | reverse complement strand
GATGTCGTCGAAGACAATCTCGGACATGTCGCCGCCCCAGTTGGGCATGGGGCGCTTCTCAAAGTACGCCAGCGACTTCATGCGGAACTTGCGCATCCAGTCGGGCTCGCCCTTCATCCACGACATCTCGTTGACGAGAGCTTCGTTGATGCCCTTCTTGGGCTTGAAAACGTGGTCCTCTTCGTCGCTCCAACCCAGTCTGTGCTTGCTGAGGGCGAGATCGATGTCTGTGGGTGTCATGACGGGTGCTCCCGATCAGAATTCTCCTACGCAGAGAGTAACAACTCCTTCAGGCTGATTGATCCCTCGAATTAGTCACCTTGGGTGTGGTTCCGTCACCCACTGCGCGCGCTCCGTCACATCTTGCGCGAATGATACCCAAACCCCCAGGTCAGATGCCCCGGAGGCCCTGTTCTGCGAGAAATCTCGCTTGTAAGGTGGCGAATCGGGCCAGGGCGAAGGAGGTGTCGGCCGTGAATTCCTACGGCGCAGCGCCACATCGCATCCTTCTCGACCCTGAAACTCGCATCGCGGCGATCGATGCCCAACTGGCATCAGACCTCGGCTATGACCCCAGCGAGCTCCTGGACCTGCCGTTCAGCCATCCCGTGTCGCCCGACCACATCACCGACCTCGGTAACGATTTGGTGCAACTGGTGGCTGGTGAGCGCGACATCGTCACCGCTCGACGCAGCCTGGCTACGGCTGACTCAGGTCGGATCGATGCCGTTCTGTCCGCCGAGGCACGGTCCAGTAACGGGCGATTGGTGGGGTTCAGCGTGGCGGTCCTGATCGACGATGACGACCTCGCGCTTCCCGCTACGTTGCCCGATCACCTCCGCCGTTTGGGAGCAGCAGCAGCGCTAATCGACGCCGACGGCTCCCTGCTCGACACCAACCTCGCTTGGGGCCAGCTCTTTGCAACCGCGCACGCGGTGACGCCTGGTGCCGACATGTACGCGCTGGTCCACGAAGACGACCGGGAGGCACTGACGTCTCGCTTGGCCGAACTTGCCCGCGGCGCCGTTTCATCGCTCCGGAGCGAGCAACCCTGCCATGCCGAGACTGGCACCTTTTGGTGCCGCCTCTCCATTGCATCGTTCGACTCTCGCGCCAACTATTTCACGGTCACCGCCGATGACATCTCCACCGAGCACCTGACCAATCGCGTGCTGCTGGCGAACGAAGCACTCTTTCGTTCCCTCGCCGAGTCCTCACCAGTCGGCCTGGCCCGGCTGGCCCCAGACCTGTCGATCACCTACTCCAGCCCGTCGTGGCGCGAAATAACGGGCGAAAGTCGTGACGACCCGCACGTCGACATGGCGTCGCTGTTGCATCTGAGCGGCCGCGACGAGGCCATCATCGAACTCCGGCAGCGCATACGAACCTCGAGCCCCGAGCCAGTAGTCGCACGCCTCGCTCACGCGCGCCACAATCCAGCATGGGCCAGCCTTCGCATCGGCTCGGTTGAAGACGACGAACTCGGCCTCATCGGCCACGTCGTCACGATCGAAGACGTAACGGGGCTCGTCACCATCAACGAGTCGAAGACCCAACCGGCCGGGATCGTCGAATCCACGAGCGACCTCGTCGGCATCGCCGACCTGCGCACCGGCGACATTGTTTACCTCAACGCGGCAGCGACCGAACTGTTCGCCCCGAATGGGCTCGACGGGCTGAGCGCCGTCGACATGTAAGGCCAAGCAGGCGTCGAACGCTACCTGGACGAGGTGTATCCAGTCCTGCGCCGCGGCGAGACCTGGACCGGCGAAATCGACATGACCCGCTCCGATGGCAGCGTCATGCGGGTGCTGCAGACAGTGGTGGCCGAGGTCGGCGACGATGGCGAGCCGGAACGGGGCTCGGCACTGGGCCGAGACGTCAGCGACGAACGCCAAGCTCTCGACGAGCTCGCCTATCAGGCAACCCACGATGCACTCACTGGTCTACCCAACCGAAGCCTGCTGATCGATCACCTCGAGCTCGCGCTGGCACGGTCTGCACGAGACAACCGTCCCGTCGGCGTGCTCTTCATCGACCTCGACCGCTTCAATATGGTCAATGACACCTACGGCCACGACACCGGCGACAAGCTTCTCCGCGAGCTGGCCCAACGGATGGAAAGTGTGCTTCGGCCATCAGACACGGTCGCCCGCCTGGGAGGCGACGAATTCGTCGTGCTGTGCGAGGACATCGACGGGGAACTCGATGCGCTCACCATTGCCGACCGTATCCGGGCCGCCATCGACGAAGAGCCGGCACGGATCGATGGAATTGAGCTCCACGTGAGCGCAAGCATCGGCATTGCCCTGTCCAATGGCGGGGCAGGCCGTGAGCCCGACAATCTTCTGCAACGAGCAGATGCCGCCATGTACCGCGCCAAAGACGCTGGCCGGGGCCGAACCGAGCTGTTCGACGATGTCCTTCGTGACCGTACAAACCGGCGAGCCGAACGTGCGGATCAACTCGAACAGGCCATCGACGACGGTGCACTGGACGTGCATTATCAACCCCTCGTCGATCTCCATTCCGGCCGGGTTGTCGGAGTTGAAGCACTGGTGCGTTGGCTCCATCCAGCCAGTGGACTGTTGGGCCCCAGCGAGTTCTTGGCGCTCGCTATCGAGACGGGTCTCGCACCCAGCCTGGATGAATTGGTCCTGCATCGTGCCTGCGTCGATGCAGCGGCTTGGTGTCGCGAGCTCGGCGATCGATGCCCCGCCGTCAACGTGGACGGTGGAACACTGTTGAGTGGCCGCATTGCCGACATTGCCAAGCGAGGCGTC
>CAWKYX010000387.1:0-2820 GCA_963854265.1 Acidimicrobiia bacterium | reverse complement strand
CGACCAGGCCGAGTTTGTCATGTTCTCCAGGCCCACCAATGGTCAAGCAGGCTTGTGTTCTTCGGGCCGGGCCCAGCCATCAGCGGGCCCCGGCTGTGCGAACGACCCTGGGTGATGGCTGGATTGGATCAACTGCAGGTATGCGCCTCTATCGCGGCAACAAGGCCCGCAATGGTGTGTTCGCCAGCCTCGATATCGACCGTGATCCCTAACCCGCGAGCTGTCGCCGCCGTGACGGGGCCAATACAAGCAACAACTGCAGGCACCGCACCGAGGCCGACCATGTCAACAAAGTGCCGGACGGTCGATGACGACGTGAACGTCACGATGTCTGCGTCCGCCAGAGCAGCGCGGCTGTCTTCGGTGACTTCGGGCGGAACAGTCCGGTACGCCGACACGACATCCACGTTCCACCCCACCGATCGCAGCCCGTCGGGCAAGACATCGCGAGCATCGGCCGCGCGAGCCAACAGCACGCGCCCACCCCCGTCCGGTGGCGCGGGGAAGGCCTCGAGCAAGCCCTCGGCCACGAATCGCTCGCCGATGAGATCGGCCACCAAGTTCTTCGCGGCCAGCACCTTCGCTGTGCCGGGGCCGATGGCAGCGATCTGGGCCTGGCCAACCGAGCGAGCATCGCGCAGCTCAGCACAAAACCGAGCCGCACCATTGGCTGATGTCAACGCCACCCAGTCGTACCCGGCGAGGTCGGCGACGGCACCGCGCAGTGCCGCTCCAGCGTCGTCGGGATCGACGATCGCTATCGTCGGAATTTCGATTGGCGCCGCTCCCCGGCGTCGAAGAAGGTGCGCCAACTCCGAAGCTTGTTCGCGAGTACGGGTCACGACGATGCGCTTGCCGAACAAAGGAAGTTTCTCGAACCATCCAACGTCGACCGCGGCCACCTCGCCGACCACGATGGTGGATGGCGACCGCAGATCGTGATCACCAAGTGTGCCGAGAGTCGCCCGCGTGGTCTCTTGCTCGGGGCGGGTGCCCCACCGAACCGCGGCGGCTGGGGTGTCCGGCGCCAGGCCACCCTCGATGAGTGCCGCTGAGATCTTCGGCCACCGACCGACACCCATCAAGATGACGATCGTGCCCCCGAGCTTCGCCACCGTGGGCCAATCGATGGATGTGTCCTTGGTGGGGTCCTCGTGGCCGGTAATGACCGTAAAGGACATGCTCGAGTAGCGGAGCGTCAGCGGGATCCCGGCGGCGCTCGGAGCCGCTATGGCCGACGTGATGCCCGGAACGACTTCAATGTCGATCCCCGCTTCGATGAGTGCCTGTGCTTCCTCGCCCCCTCGGGCGAACACAAAGGGGTCCCCGCCCTTGAGACGCACCACATGTTTGCCTGCAGCGCCATGTTCGATCAGGAGTCGGTTGATCTCGTCCTGGGGCACGGTCGGGCCGCCCGGAGTCTTCCCCACGCTGATCCGTTCGGCCGCCAGCGGCGCCAGGTCCAACAAGTCGGCTACCGACAGCCGGTCATAGATCACCACGTCGGCCGCGGCCAATAGCTCAGCACCGCGAACCGTCAGCAAGCCTGGATCACCCGGACCAGCGCCGACCAGGTAGACGGTCACGGTCGGCCCAAGAGGGCTCGACCGCCGCTGTCCAGGAGCAACCGGGCCGCGTCGCGTCCCATCACGTCGGGCTGACTACCGACTCGGTCGTCACGAAGTACCGTCGTGCCGTCCTCAGCCGCCAACAGCGAGCGCAACCGGAGCCGCCCGCCACCTTCGGCTGTCGCAAATCCTCCTGCCGGCAAGTCACAATCCCCGCCCAGTTCGGACAGGAATGCACGTTCGGCATCGGTGAGCCATCGGGTCTCGTCGTCTTCGATCTTGGTCAGCAGCGCACGCAGGCCGTCGTCGTCTGCTCGACACTCGATGGCCAGGGCGCCTTGGCCGACTTGGGGCACCATGACGTCGGGCTCCAGAGCATCGACCACATCGGGCGTCAACCCCAGGCGGTCAAGGGCCGCTGCCGCCATCACAATCGCGTCAAAATTCGAAGCCTTGTCCAATCGAGTCGCAATGTTCCCGCGGAGCTCTTCGAACCGCAGGTCGGGACGGAGCGACGCCAGCTGGGCACGCCGCCGGATCGAGCCCGTCGCAACCGTGCCCCCCATGGGCAGATCATCCAGGCGACACCCAACGAGGACATCTCTCGGGTCGGCCCGCATCGGCACCGCCGCAATGACGAGGCCATCAGGGCCCTCGCTCGGCAGATCCTTCATCGAGTGCACTGCGATGTCTGCGCGGCCGTCACGTACAGCGGCCTGGACCTCCTTGACAAAGATGCCCTTGCCCCCCATCGCGTGAATGGGCACGTCGAGACGCTCATCGCCGGTCGTGCTTACGACCACTGCGTCGATAGTTGCACCCGTGGGCGCCAGCAGCCCGGCCACATAGCGGGTCTGCCATAGCGCCAAGGCGCTGCCTCGAGTGGCCGCGCGGATTGCCGTCATGGGCTACAGATCGAACAGATCGCGAAGAGCGTCGGAAAGTCGCTCGCCACGCGGGGTCCCGGCAGCTTCGCCGAGTCGCACCGATGGCTCGTGGAGCAGTTTCCCCAAGATGCCCTGTGTGAGGGCTTCGACGGTCTCGCGTTGTTCGTCGTTGAGCGTGGCCAGGCGAACGGCGAACCGATCGAGTTCGGCCTGACGGACGGCCTCGGCGTTGCTCCGGAAGCCCGCAACGAGTGGTGCAACCTGGCGAGCGGATTGGGCGTCGACAAACCGGTCGATCTCTTCGCCGATGACTCGTCGAGCCGCGCCGAGTTCGGTCTCGCGCTCTCGTCGCCCCTGCTGGGCGA
>CAWKYX010000386.1:0-2832 GCA_963854265.1 Acidimicrobiia bacterium | reverse complement strand
TGGTGAGTTCGGAGGGGTCGACCACCATGTCGGCCCCGAAGGCCTCGGCATATTTGCGCTGGTGCGGATAGCGGGCACCAACGATGATGGCGTTGACGCCTGTGAGGTGACGCAACGCCGCCACTGCAGTGAGTCCCATGGTTCCAGCACCGATGACGACGGCTGTGCCGCCCTCGGGAACGTTGGCCTTGAGTGCGGCGTGGACTCCGGCTGCGGTGGGCTCGATCATGACGGCCGCTTCGTCGCTCAGATCGTCGGTGACTTCGTGGAGCTGGCTCTGGTGGGCGACGAACTGTTCACTCCACCCACCGCCGGTTGAGGCACACGAGCCGATCTGAAGGCCGGCTTCGATGTTGCCCCCGATGAGGTGGCCGTAGTCATCGCCGTCGGCTTGCGCTGCTCCGGGCCAGGCTGGAACTGCACCGTGCGGCTCAGGGCCGAGCACGGGTTCGAGGATGACTCGCCGACCGTCTTCAGTTGTACCGACGACCTCGTGGCCTGGCACGAACGGGAACGAGACCAGTGGTTCGAAATAGCGCGAGCTCTTACCATCGATTGTTGCCAGGTCAGAACCGCAGATTCCGGACAGGCGAGTGGCCACTCTGAGCCATCCGTCCGTGGGAAGTTCGGGCGGGCTGATGGTGGTGAGCGTGAGCGGACCATAGGTCGCGCCAGCGCCTGGTTTGATGCGTCCCATCGCCATGGCAGCGGCGTAGCGGGCTTCCTTGCGGGGAAAGACGAGAGCGTCCATTACCCAGGAAGGTAGCTGGACGGGTTCACGGGTACACCACCGACGCGAACTTCGAAGTGCAGGTGCGGGCCAGTCGATAGCCCGGTGGAGCCGATGTCGCCGATACGTGTGCCTTGCGAAACGGACTGACCGTTGGACACGCGGATCCGGGACATGTGGGCGTAGAGCGTCACGTAGCCGCCGTGGTCGATCATTACGGTGTTGCCGTAGCCGCCCTTGCCCCCAGCGAGAATGACAGTGCCGCCTTGGGCTGCCCAGATTGGATTGCCCGAGGCTCCGGAAATATCGACGCCGCTGTGGTTGCGAACCGTCCCGAGAATCGGATGGCGGCGTGTGCCAAATCCAGAAGTGATCCAACCGCCCGCTGGCATGATCAGCCCCGAGGGTGACACAGAGCCGAGGTCGGCTTGACGCTCGCGTGCTTCGCGGGCAGCTATCTCGGCTTGGGCGTGGAGGATGATGCGGACGATTTCGGCTTCCTCGGCCTCCATTTGGGCCAGTTGTTCCTCGATGAGCGTAATGCGATCGCCGAGGGTGGTTCTGATGGCTTCCTGGGCAACCTTGTTCGCCTCGAGATCGCTGAGCACCGCAGCGAGCTCGGCTTCCTGAACGATAGCTTCGGCCTGTTTGCGGGCGACTTCGGCCTCAAGAACCACGAGTTCGTCGTCGACGCCGCGAAGCTCGTCGCGGATCTCGACGTCGTTGAGGGTGGCGAATCGAAACAGCGTCTGACGGCGAGTCGCTTCCTGTAGATCACCACCGCTCAGGATGGAGGCCGCGAGGGGGTCGGTGGGTTGGACGTAGGTCTGGACTGCCCGTTTGATGCCCTGCATCCGGATGATTTCGCCGCGTTGGCGGGTCAAGATGATGTTGTCGTTGAGGGTGCCGATCTCGTCTTTCAGGCGGTCGAGGTTGGCTTGGGCTTCGGCCACCCGAGCCTGCTGCGCGAGGATTTGTTCATTGAGGGTGGTTAGTGCTGCCAGCAGTTCATCGTCTTCGGTTTCGAGAACGTCGAGATCTCTGGCGACCTCGGCTTGGGCCGCCTGGGCCGCCTCGCGTTCTTCGCGGGCGCGTCGAATTGTGTCCTCGGGGGTCTCTGCGCCGAGAGGTGCCGCGCCCGAAAGCGTTGCTAGCAGAATCAGTGCCGTGAAAGCGGCGATGCGTCGACGCACATATCTCCGTGAAGCGCCTGGGCACGGTCAGAGCCGGCCAGTGAAACGAACCGTCAAAGCGTATGCGATTGAGGGCGCTGACTGTTAGGCAGGGCCAGGGTTTTCGGGGCGCTGCGATACGCTCGGAGATTCCCCCCATCAAGCGAGATTCACTGATGATCGAGGTCGAGTCGTACGACCCAAACGCCATTGAAGAAGTGGCGGCCGCCCGCTGGTATGACGAGCGCGTCTACTCCGTGGAGCCCTCCGAGGCCGAGTACTACGCCCTCACGATGTTTCCTTATCCATCGGGCGACCTACACATGGGTCACGCTGAGATCTTCACCATCCACGACGCCTTGGTTCGCCACAAGCGCATGACCGGCACAGTAGTGATGAACCCGGTGGGCTGGGACGCGTTCGGTTTGCCGGCTGAGAACGCTGCGAAGAAGCGTGGGGCCGATCCCATGCAGTGGACCTACGACAACATCGAGGAACAGGCAGCTTCGATCCGTCGACTCGGGTACAGCTTCGATTGGAATACAAGGCTCCACACCTGCGACCCGGAGTACTACCGGTGGACACAGTGGATTTTCGTCGAGCTGTTCAAGGCGGGCCTCTGCTATCGCAAGGAGGCCTTGGTCAACTGGTGCGAGGGATGCCAGACGGTTTTGGCAAACGAGCAGGTTGTCGACGGCCTGTGCGAACGGTCCGATGATCCCGTCGAGCGACGCCCGCTTACCCAGTGGTTCTTCAGGATCACCGACTACGCCCAAGAATTGTTGGACGACCTCACCAAGATTGATTGGCCCGATCGGGTCAAAAACATGCAGCGGAACTGGATTGGGCGCAGCGAGGGCGCACATATCAAGTTCCACACCGCCGACGATGCGCGTGACGAAGTGGCCGTCTACACGACCCGCCCCGACA
>CAWKYX010000385.1:0-2840 GCA_963854265.1 Acidimicrobiia bacterium | reverse complement strand
GTGCGCTGGCGATCAGCAACCCGGAGCAGTTCGTGGCAGAGGCGAAGGCGCTCATGAAGCAGGTCGGGGAGACGGGCGACGACAGCTTCATGCTCGAAGAGCCCCGGGCGATGTCACCTGCCCAGTTGCTCGACTGGTGGCGCCGAGGTCGTCAGGAGCTTGTTGATGCATCGATGGGCCTCGACGGCGACAGTCGACTGGCGTGGTATGGCCCGCCAATGGGCGCGCAATCCTTTCTCACCGCGCGGCTCATGGAAACTTGGGCCCACGGTCGAGACGTCGCGGACGCGTTCGGTGTGGTGATCGATCCGACGCCGAGGCTCCGCCACATTGCCCATCTGGGGGTGATCACCCGCTCGTTCGTGTACAAGAACCGCGGACTCGAGCCACCAGAGGGAGACATACGCGTCGAGCTCACCGGCCCGGGCGACACGATCTCTGCATGGGGACCCCCCGACGCCGACCAAGCGGTGCAGGGACCCATCGAGGATTTCTGCCTCGTGGTTACGCAGCGGCGCAACGTCGCTGATACCGGGTTGGAGCTCACCGGTGACTTGGCCACGGACTGGATGAGTAAGGCTCAGGCATTTGCAGGCCCGCCGACAAATGGTCCTGTACCCACCAACTATGGCGCCGAGGGTGCCGATGGGGATCGAGGCTGAGTTCCATGGAGGTCGGAATCGCGTTTTTGGGCTCGCCGGCCGATGTAGGTCACCTCGCGCGAGCCGCCGAGGGTGCCGGTGCCGATGCTTTCTTTGTGGGTGAAACCGAACATTCAGCGCTTGCATGTGCCATCGCGGCGGCCGTGGCCACGACCGAGATCACCGTGGGCACTGACATCTCCATCGTGTTCGCAAGATCTCCCATCGTGTGCGCAATGGAGGCGTGGAGCCTCGGGGCAGTGGCGCCTGGGCGATGCCTCTACGGTCTCGGCAGCCAAATCCGGCCCGTGGTCGAACGCCGCTTCGGTGCCGACTTCGATCGTCCAGTCCGTCGTATGGCCGAGTATGCCGAGATCATGCGTCGTTCCATGGACTCCATGCGGGGTCGAGCAGTGGAGCCGTTCGAAGGTGAGCTGTTCAACATCAGCCAGCTGGGCTTCCACGGTGTGCCCGAACCAGATGCGCCCGATGTGCCGCTGCATTTGGCTGCAGTCGGGCCTCAAATGTTGCGCCTCGGTGCCCGCGTGTTCGATGGGATTCTGGGCCATGCAGTAAGCACGGTCGAGTATCTCGATCAGGTCGTCCGGCCGGCGATTGGCGACACGTTCTACACCGGGTCTGTCTTTGCGTCGGTCGACACCGATGGGGAAGCCGCACGTGCGGCGGGCCGACGATCGCTCGCGTTCTACGGCACCACACCCGCCTATGAGCCTCCGTTCGTGCTGGGTGGGTGGGGCGAGGTCCCATCGCAGCTCCGCAAGGCGTTTCGGGAAAAGGACTACGCGCGTATGGATGGCCTGATCACCGATGAGATACTGGACGCCTTTGTTCTGGCCGGAACGCCTGACGAAGTTGCGTCGAGGCTGGATCGCTACTCCCCGTTGGTTGATCGTCTGGTTTTGGGCGGGATCGGCATCGGAGTAACCAGAGAACAGATCGTGGCCAACAACCAAGGTCTGATCGACGCCATTCGTCGGTATCGGACGCTCTGATGTCACCCGATCCTCCCGAACGGACACCCCGCACGGGCGCTCACGTTGCCTCGCTTCGCGAGTCGATGTTCGACGACGCCCGTCCCGAGGCTGTGGCCAAGGCGCATAGCAAAGGCAAGCTGACTACTCGCGAGCGCCTGGATATCCTGTGCGACGAGGGCTCGCTCAGCGAGTACGGGTTGTTTGCCACCGATCCCGAGCTCGAGGTTGGCGCGACTCCCGCCGACGGAATTGTCGTCGGGACCGCAACGGTTGAAGGCCGGCCAGTCGCGCTGGCCGCACATGACTTCACCGTCGCAGGTGGCAGCGACGGCATGCTCGGAATCGAGAAGCTGGCGCGCATTGGTGACATCGCCCTTCGGCACGGCCTCCCGATGATCATGTTGCTCGAAGGCGGCGGCCACCGGATCACTGACGGTCTCGACAGTCGATCCTTCGGTAAGGGTGGCGTTGCATTCTTCGAATATCAGGCTCGGCTCTCGGGATGGTCGCCGATGGTCTGCGCGATCATGGGTCCCGGCTTTGCCGGACCGGCCAACTACTCGGCCTTCGCCGACTACGTCCCGATGGTGGAGGGGATCTCGGCGATGGGTATTGCCGGCCCCGCTCTGGTGAAGGGCGCTCTCGGCGAAGACCTCGACAAGGAGCAGTTAGGCGGCACGTCGGTGCAAGTGGATCGCAATGGCATGGCCGACCGAGCCTTCCCCGACGATGCATCGCTTCTCGAGAGCATCAAGGACTTCCTCAGCTACCTCCCGACGAACGCCAGCGAGCCACCCCCCTCAACCGGGCGACGTTCTGATCATGGGTTGGATCTCGAGATGCGTGAGATCGTTCCCGAAGATCGAGCCCTCGCCTACGACGTTCGACGGGTCATTGTCAAGATCGTCGATGACGGTGACATGTTCGAGCTCAAGCCGACCTTTGCCCCCAACATCGTCACCGCATTCGCTCGGGTCGATGGACAAGCCGTTGGCGTCCTGGCGAACCAACCGCTGCATCTGGCGGGCACGATCGATGCCAACGCTGCCGAGAAGGCCAGCCGCTTCCTCACCGTCTGCAGTGCGTTCGGGCTGCCAATGCTCTCTTTGTGTGACACGCCGGGTGTGTTGCCGGGTTCGGAGTCCGAGGCTCAGGGGGTCGTGCGCAAGTCGGCGAAGATTCTGTATGCGTTGGGTCATGCGAC
>CAWKYX010000384.1:0-2864 GCA_963854265.1 Acidimicrobiia bacterium | reverse complement strand
AACCAAATCGATAGCGACCTCGCGAGCATGCGCGACCCACTCCTTGTCTCGCCGCAACGACGCGAGTTTGAGATCGTTTCGACCCTTTTGTCTGTCTCCCATGATGGTGCCCTCTCCGCGCAGATCGAGGTCGACTTCTGCGAGCTCGAATCCATCGGTAGTCCGGACCAGAGCAGCCAGCCGTTCTTCTCCGTCCTCGGTGGTGCCTTCTCCGACCAGGTAACAGAATGACGCCGCAGCGCCCCGCCCTACACGGCCGCGCAGTTGATGAAGCTGGGCAATACCAAAGCGACCTGCATCGAGAATGACCATGACGGTCGCGTTAGGGACATCGACGCCAACCTCGATCACGGTCGTAGCCACGAGCACATCAATATCGCCGCTGCGGAACTCGCCCATGACCTGTTCTTTCTCGGCTGAGGAAAGCCGCCCATGAAGCAGTTCGAGCCTGAGCCCCGTCAAGTCCTCGGCGGCAAGGCGAGCAAAGGTCTCTTCCGCGGACGCGACCTCGAGCTTCTCGCTCTCGCCGATAAGGGGACAAACGACATAGACCTGATGTCCCTCGCCTACTTGCTCGCGCACGCCGCTCCAGACGCTGCCTTGCTCGTCGATCTCAGAGCGTTTCCAGAACGTCGTGATCGGCGTCCGGCCCGGCGGAAGCTCATCAAGGACGGAAACGTCGAGATCGCCGTAGACCGTCATCGCGGCGGTCCGCGGAATCGGGGTAGCCGTCATCACCAACACGTCGGGGATCGCGACCCCCGACCCCTTCTCGCGCAGCGCCGCTCGTTGATCGACACCGAAACGATGTTGTTCGTCGATGACCACCATCCCCAGACTGGCGAAGCCGATGCCATCTTGGATGAGGGCGTGGGTTCCGATCGCGATGTCGATCTGGCCGGCCTCGAGTTCGCCCTGCACGCGACGGCGATCGGCCGCTCCGACCCGCCCCGTGAGAAGAGTGACACGAAGTTCTCGCTCGCCCAACAGTGTGGTGGGGTCCGGCACGGTGAAGCCTTCGAGGAATTGCCGCACGCCGAGAAAGTGCTGCTCAGCCAGGACCTCGGTGGGTGCCATGAAGGCACCTTGGTGCCCCCCTTCGACTGCGGTGAGCAGCGCCGACACCGCCACGAGCGTCTTGCCGGACCCAACGTCACCCTGGAGCAAACGGTGCATTGGCGACACCCCCGCCAAGTCAGCCCGAATCTCGGCGACAGCGCGCGCTTGAGCGTCGGTGAGGCCGAATGGGAGCGAATCCATGAGTTGGTCGAATAGCGCTCCGGACACGTCGTGTTCGACACCACGGGTAGAGGCCTCAATAGCGCGTTTGCGCAACACCAGCAGCAACTGGACCCGCAACAGTTCATCGAAGACGAGACGCTTGCGAGCGCGTGCCACATCGGCCATGTTCTCGGGGGCGTGGATGCCAGCGAAGGCTTCGGCGCGGTCGGCAAGTTCGAACCGCTTACGCACCTGCGCCGGGACAGGCTCGGCAAACCCACGGGGCGCGGCCTTGGCCAACGCGTCAGCCGCCCAGCCGGCATATTCCCATGTATGGATGCCGGCCTTTTCAGACTGTGGGTATATCGGCACAATGCGGCCGGTTCGGTCGCCAATCAGATCAACGATGGGGTTAGCCATCTGGCGGCCGCCCCGGTAGCTGTCCATTTTTCCGAAAACGACCGCTTGCATCCCCTCTTTCAGCTGACGTTCTCGCCACGGCTGGTTGAAGAACGTCAGACTCATGCGCCCCGTGCCATCGGTGACCTTGACCGTGACCATGGTTCGCCGGTTCCGGGTCCGGCGGCTCGTGACGTCTTCGATAGTCGCGAGCACCATGCCCTCTTCGCCCTCCGCAAGGCTCGCGATGCTGGCTTCTCGGGTGCGATCGATGTAGCGGCGCGGGTAGTGGGTGAGAATGTCGAGGACGCTGGTGATCTCGGTGACCGCCAGGCCATCGGCCTTCTTGTCGCCGATGCCTTTGAGGCGCGTCACAGGGATCTCATCGAGATCCGCCAAGGTGAGGGGTGGCTCTGCAGCGACCATGGGTGTTGGTCTAGCGCACCGCGCTGACGTTCCCGTGCAACCCGGCAATATTCGAACCTCCCGCCAGCGCAGAAGTCTTCCTGGTTACGCGATCCGTGTAGTCGCTGGGGGCTTGTAACCGCGGGCTCTCAGCAGTTTCTACCGAACAGCTAGCCTCGGCCGATGCCATGGATCGACCCCATCGAGGACTACGCCGCTCCCCCTCGGCTATCCAGGCAAGTAGGCGGCATCGAAACATGGGACGGGACCTACGACGGCGATGACGGGATTTTGCGCCTCGAAGGCGTGGCGATCGACAGGGCGACAGTGACAGCCGAGGCAGGCGACCTCGTCGAGCTTCTGAACGTCTCGCTGAGCCAGGCTCGGCTTGAGACCGATGGCTCTGGCCGGCTGGACATCATCGATTGCGTCCTGACGGACTGCGATTTGAGTCGTGCATCGATCGGAACCCTGCGAGGGAGCCGATTGATTGGATGCAAATTGGCGGGGACGGACATGGCTGAGCGGACCATCCGTGACTGCATGTTCGAACGCTGCACGTTGACCTACGCCAACCTGCGCATGACCACGTTCGTCCGAGTCAGCATGACCAATTGCCGACTCGACGAAACCGACATCTCCGGAGCAAACCTTGAGGACGTTACGTTCGCAGGGAGCGAACTGATCGCGGTCAACACCGACCGCTGCCGGTTTGAGCGAGTCGACCTCCGCTGGACCAATGGACTCGACCTCACCACACCCACGAACTTGGGTGGCTGCCTGATCGATGACACACAGGTCCTCGAGCTCGCCTACCGACTCGCCTTGCTGGCCGGAGC
>CAWKYX010000383.1:0-2867 GCA_963854265.1 Acidimicrobiia bacterium | reverse complement strand
TCTTCTCGAGGCAGAAGATGAAGAAAGTCCAGCCGTCGGCCATTGCCTGAGCCTTCTCGTCTGTCTCGGCACACATGAATCCGGACACCATGGCGATGTTGGGGTTCCACTCGTAGTCGGTGAGCGGTTCGACCTGATCTGACGAGATCAGCGAGTAATACCTGTTGACCCATGCGCGGGCGCCGTCAGGAGTGGCGAACTGGAAGCCGAGTGCCCCGATACCGCGGCGCGCAGCCATCTCGATCGTCGACAGATTTGAACAAGCGACCCAAAGAGGAGGATGCGGCTTCTGCATGGGCTTTGGCAAGACGTTGCGACGAGGGAACTGCCAGAACTCGCCATCGAAGCTGAAGTCGTCTTCGGTCATACAACCGTGAACTGCCCGCAGGCCTTCTTCCCACATGTCGCGCTTGCGTCGAACCCGGGCGCCGAACGGATGGAGTTCCGACGGACCGGTGCCTTCGCCCGTTCCTAGGTCAACGCGACCTCCCGACAGCAGGTCAAGTGTCGCAACGTGCTCGGCGACATGTATTGGGTGATTGGTCGGCAGTTGAAAGATGCCGTGACCCAACCTGATGTTCTTCGTGCGCTGGCTGGCTGCTGCGAGAAACGCCGTGGGGGAGGAACCGTGGCTGTATTCCTCGAGGAAGTGGTGCTCGACCATCCACGCGTGGTCATAGCCGACACGATCGGCGACCTCGACTTGGGTCAGTGCATCCTGGAACTGTCGATATTCGCTGTCAGGTGTCCAGGGCCGCGGAATCTGATGCTCGTAGAAGATGCCGAATTTCATTGAGAATTTCCCCCATGGTCGTGATTGCTGTTTTTTTAGTTTCGCGTCGTTGGACGTTCGGCGCTCTATAAGCGCGTCATGGCGGGGCCGTTGACGTTCGTATCGCCCCAGTACTCGGGCAGACGGAGGTACCCGACTCGGGGCAACTCGGCGGCCAACTCCAGACCCTGGTGCAGCTTGAATCTCTGGATGGTTCGGATATGGCTCAACATTTCGTAGAACACCATCCACAACGACCCTTCAAGGTCGTAGTTGATGAGCGCCGGATCGGCGGTGTCATGACTGGCACCACGAGGCAGCGTTGTAATGACGTAAGACCAAAAGTCGGTGCCACGTACGGTCTGGGTGGTGGCGCGGAGGGTCTCGATCGGGTGGTCGGCGACCACCTCAGTGAGCCAAGAGAGGCCAAGCTCAAGCTTGTCGAGAAGTTCTGGCAGCTGCCAGAACAAATCCTCATCGAGTACACGATCGAACTTCATGTCTCGCCCGAGATGGTGGTGTTTCCACACAACCGGCTCAGGGTCGTTGCCTTCAGGCCAGAGCAGCGACGCGCACCGTCGGTGGGTGAACACCAGAGAGTCCCACGCCATATGCGACACCTGTCGCCGAATGGACCACCACATCCATTCCTTGTCGGGTGACAGGTCGTCGACATCGAGTTGCTCGGCCGTGAGTCCGTGTGTCTCAGCGCGGGTCCAGGCGAGTAGCTGGCGGTACGGCGGCATCAAAGCCAACGATGCGTCGGACGGCATTTCGAACACTGTGGGATCGACAGGCATTTCGATGACCGTATCGTTACCCGGTGAGACAAAGGGGTCCGTCGGGGAGAACCGATACCTGAGTCGGCAGGGACTGCTCGTTTACTTCTTGCTCGTCGCCGAGGGAGTAGGTCAGCGCACCCGACGGGCATTTCTCCACCATATTGATGATCCGGATGGGAATGATGCTCTCATCGGTCTCGTTGGCGAGTCTCCAGACGTGAGAAGCGCTGGTTCCACAAAAGCCAGCGGAACGCAGATCGAACGATTGTCTCGCACCGTGATTCCGGTGCTGCCGCAGTTCGGCCGCACGTTCACCGTGGCCGTTGGCTGATCTTCGTCGCTTACTTTGGTCACCCTTCTCACCCTTCTCACCCTTCTCACCCTTCTCACGCTGCGACAGAGCTAGTCGATCAGCCCTTCCCGACGGTTCGATCGAGATTGTCGAACGCCTCGCCACACCGCCAGTCAAGTAGGGATGGGCGGAGGGGCTGTTGTTAGGACCAGGCTCGGGCGATGGCGCGGGGGAGTTCCTCGATCCATTGGATGAGGTCATGGCCGCACACCCGTTCGGTCCAATGATGAGGTGACTTTTGGAAGTACAACCAGGCAGCCCAAGCTTCGGTCGCCTGGTGGAACGGCCCTTCAAGCGTGCCGGCGCACAGGTGCACGAATGGCGCTTCGCTTGCGTCCCACGGCTGATCGGGATTCGGAGGCATACCGGTCGAATAGGCGATGCAATGTGCGTAGCGTTGGCGGTGGAGCCAACCGGTGGCGATTGAATGGCCGCCGCCATCACTAGTCCCGAAGATTGCGCGGGACTCCCGGTCGGGCGAGACACCAAACTCGGCTTCGGCCCATTCAGACAGTTCGTCGACAAAAAACCGTTGGTGACGACTGAACCGGTCCTCGTTGAAGCCTGGCAGGTACTCGTCGGCGCGTTCGTTGGCAATCGCATCCATACGCGCGCTGTGGGCGGCGATGATGACTACCCGTGGTATCGATCCGTCCGACATACCCGCGTCGAGACGGCGAGCGAACGGCGCGAACATGTTGCCGTCGGTCGCGTACACAACAGGGAGTTGCTCGTCCCGGCTGTGGTCCCGCGGGAGGTAGACGCTCACGTCGCGGGGGCCAACGGCCATTGACTGGACCTGATGGGTGGTGAAAGAGCCTTCCAGTTCGTGGTCTTCGTTCGACGGCAGCTGGGCCGGTGCTGAGGATCCTCGAAATCTGAATGGGACCGGCCCCCGTCCGCCGCTGGCGGGCATGCCTTGTTCGTTCAGGGGCCAGAAGCCGTAACCGATGACGGCGTC
>CAWKYX010000382.1:0-2867 GCA_963854265.1 Acidimicrobiia bacterium | reverse complement strand
ACAACTCGAGGTTTCCGAATCCCCCCGGGGCAGGGGGCGCGTCATGGCCATGGATTCCGCCTACGACGTTGACGAGCGAAACCGCGGGCGCGATGTATGCGTCAATGCGTCATATTGCGGCGTATTGCCCGGACGATTCATCGGCGAACATTTGCCGCGCGGTGCGATCGGCATGGACTGCGGCATTGGACCCGAGGGTGCCGCCATCGCCGGGCTCTGGTACCTCGAAGCGTTGGGGGTTCCCACCGCTGTTGTCGATGTCATGACTGTGCATCTCGGCGATGGCGTACACCTTTACGAGAACGGGATCGTGAGTTTCCTCAACCAGCCTGCTGCCGATTGCGGCGTCGAGCGTGGCATGTCGGTCCGGGATGCAGCCGAACTGCTTCTGGAGCGGGATCCCATCGCGGCCAGCGCATCGGAGATCACAAATCGGACCGTCATGAATACATCGCCTGACGGCCGCCATGTCATCGCCACAGACTCCATCGCCTTTGGGACCGATGAGGATGTGGACACTAACGTCCTCGTCACAGCCGGGCACACGGGGCGGTCATCGGTGGAGAACCTCCGCCGGTGTCGGCCCTGGGGATTCATCTCCTCCGACGGGGGCAGGGGGCTCGACGATTCGGGTATGGCGGGCCTGTTCATCGTGGAAGCCGATGGGCTCGCCGGCGCCACCGTCGACGCCACCCGAGCAAGAATGGGTAGCGGGCTCTCGCACTATCACGACGGGATCATCTCCGCGGTCAACGCCCCAGCGCACGATCGAGGTGTCGAAATCGGTATGGGGGTGCCACAGGCCGCAAGCCTGCTCCTTCTCAACGGCTGAAGCCCCGCAGACGAGCGGTCAGGACGGTCAGCTGTAGATCTCGATGATGTCCGAGACTGGCGGTTGCCTCGACGAACGCGGTCACCGTCGGCGCAACAGCACCTCGTCGGGGTCACCTGCGGTTACGCCAACAGCGAACACATCGTCGAGGCGTTGCAGGCTTTCGCCGAGATCCAGCGTCAACGCACCCAAGTTCTCGTCGAGGAACGCTCTCTTCTCCATACCAGGAATGGGCACAACATCATCGCCCTGAGCGAACACCCAGGCCAGCGCCGTCTGAGCAGGCGTGGCACCCAGCTCCTCCGCGATTAGGCCGAGCTGGATGACCAGCCGCCGATTCTCAGCGAGGTGCTCGCCCTGCAGGCGAGGGTCGGTCCGCCTCAGGTCGGCTTCGGTCATGTCGTCGCGACCACCATCGAGCGCACCAGTGAGAAACCCGCGGCCGAGCGGCCCGAAAGGAACGATTCCGATGCCCAGCTCTCGCGCCGTGGGAACGAGCTCGGCCTCGGCTCCCCTGGCCCACAGCGACCACTCAAGCTGCACAACCGCCAGCGGATGCACCATGTGCCCCCGCCGTAACTCATCGACAGTCGGTTCAGACAATCCCAACTGATGAACCTTGCCCGCAGCCACAAGCTCCGCCATGGCACCGACGGTCTCCTCCACTGGCACCTCGGGATCAACACGATGCAGGTAGTAGACGTCAATGTGGTCGACGCCGAGCCGTTTCAACGACGCGTCACAGGCAGGGCCAACAGTTTCGGGCCGTCCATCGATCCGTCGGCCCTCATCAAGCGACCACAATCCCAACTTGGATGCGAGGACCACCTCCTCGCGGTGGTCTCGAACGAATGCCCCGACCAGTTCCTCATTGGCACCTCGGGCATAGGAATTTGCCGTGTCGAAAAAGGTCACACCCCGAGCCAGCGCCTCAGCCATCGTGGCCATGCCTTCGTCGGCGTCACCAGGTCCATACGACGGCGACATCGTCATGCACCCCAGCCCCATGGCCCCTACCGTCGGACCACGCTCGCCTAGTCTCCTCGTGCTCATGCCAAATTCAATCCGGTCGATGGTCCACCATAGGCCTCGGGTCGATTGCGGCCCGACGGCAGCGCCGGTGGGCGCTAGTGTCGGCTCGAGGCGCTGCCCACATGCCCAGTCTGTGAATCGCCAGACTACTTCGGATTACGGGCTCGCCCGGAGCCGCGCCGAACGACCGGTCGTCTGTCAGACACCGGTCCAGCACATCGAGCTGGACCCACGGCGGACCCCTGCGTACTATTCCGGAGTTGCTTGACGACCAAGGGAGACGCGTCGTGACGGTCGCAGAAGCTACACCCGCCGAAGCCGAACTGGCCGAGCGAAGAGATGAGCCTTGAGCGACTCCAAAGGCCAATCCAACCGGGCACCGAGAATCGAGCCCCTCGATCATTTCGACGACGCCCAGTCTGAGATCTTGGCGAAGACCGTGCTCGATGATGGGCCGCCGCTCAACGTCTTCCGGACAATGGTGCGACACACCCGCCTTGCGAAGCGCGTGAACGTCCTTGCGGGTCTGTTCTTGACCTCGACCCATGTCGGAGAGAGAGCGCGAGAACTGGTCATCTTGCGGACGGCGTGGCGGGCCCGAGCCGAGTACGAGTTCGCGCATCACCTGGATATCGCGTACGCCGCCGGCCTCGACGATCACGACGTCAAACGTCTCCGCATGCCGGGCGCGAAAGGCTGGGAAGCAGCCGATGCGGCCCTCGTGCGGTTCGCAGACGAGCTGCATGAATCTGCCGACGTCACCGACACGACGTGGCACGAGGTGGCCGAGTCGTACACCGATGAGGCGATGATGGAACTGGTCTTCTTAGGAGGCTTCTACCGCACGTTGGGGGGTTTCATGAACGCCATGCGCCTGGATCTCGAAGAACCATGGCAGTCGATCATGGACGACTACTTCGGTTCCGAAACGACCAGCGAAGAGTGACCTCGTTCAGAACTTGATCCACTTCTTGGGCGCATCTTCCATCAGGTGAGTCTTGAG
>CAWKYX010000381.1:0-2868 GCA_963854265.1 Acidimicrobiia bacterium | reverse complement strand
CGAAAGGAGGGGAACATGATGACGTGGCTAGGTCGCTTGTTACGTGGAGCGATCCTTGCCGGCTGTGTCGGATTTGTTGCCTCCTCATGCAGCTACCGCACGACCGACCTGTCGCCAGCACTGCCGGACAACGCCGAATCCTCAATCCTGCTCGCGGCGGACGGATCTGAACTCATAACCCTGCACGGCCCCGAAAATCGCACCGAGATCGCGTACTCGACCGTGCCTCAGCACGTCATCGATGCTGTGGTGTCGATCGAAGACCGCCGATTCTTCGATCACAGCGGCGTCGACTTACGGGCAATTCTGCGCGCTGCACGCACCAATATCAGCGAAGGCGGCATCGTCGAGGGTGGCTCGACCATTACCCAACAGTATGTCAAGAACGCCCTGCTGATCTCCGACCGGACCCTCGATCGCAAGATCCAGGAAGCATCGCTCTCGTTCCAGATCGAACGTGATCATTCGAAAGAGGAGATCCTCGGGTTCTATCTCAATACGGTCTACTTCGGCAGCGGCGCCTACGGCATCGAGGCAGCAGCACAGACCTACTTCGCCAAACATGCAGCCAATCTCACGATCGCCGAGGGTGCGTTGCTCGCCGGGATGATCAAGGCCCCATCGGATTACAACCCCTACGTGCACGCCGAAGTCGCGCTGGCACGCCGATCGCTAGTACTGCAGGCCATGGTCCAGACCGAGGCCCTTTCGCCTGCGGAGGCAGCAGCCATTGACAGCCAAGACATCAGCCTGGCAGCGGTCGACCCCGACCAGACCTACCCGGCCGCCTACTTCGTCGAGGAGGTCAAACGTTTCATCTTCTCGAACGAGGCCCTCGGAGCTACACGCGAGGAGCGCATCAACGCCCTATTCGCTGGCGGCCTCATCATCGAGACCACGCTTGATCCGGTCTTGCAGCAGCATGCCGAGCGAGCTGTCGAGCTGGTACTGAGTGACCCGGACGCGGACCCTGATGCAGCAGTAGTGACGATCGACCCAGCGAACGGGTATGTCTTGGCCATGGTGGGCGGTCGAGACTTCTTCGATGGCGGTCCCCAGTCAAAGTTCAACCTCGCTACCCAGGCGAGAAGGCCCTCCGGGTCATCGTTCAAACCGCTCGTACTTGCCGCCGCGCTCGAGGAGGGAATATCGCTTGCAACGCGCTACGACGCCCCAGCAACCCTGGAGATACCAATTACCAACGGCCTGTGGGAAGTGGAGAACTATGAGCAGAGCGAAGGCGGCAACGTCGACCTCACCGACGCAACCGTGCACTCGTACAACACCGCCTATGCCCAACTCGTCATGGACGTGGGACCTGCCGACGCGGTAGCCACTGCACGCAGCCTCGGCGTCGAAAGTCCGCTCCTCGCGGTTCCCTCCGCAGTACTTGGCGCGAACGACGTGTCGCCGCTCGACATGACCAACGCCTACGCAACAATCGCCAACCAGGGCGTACACAACGACCCCGTTTACGTACGCCGGGTCCTTGATCGAGCCGGCAACGTCATGTGGGAACACGAGTCAGTTGCCCGTCGCGCCATTTCCCGCGAGTCCGCCGACCTCGTGACCGCGGTACTCAGGCAGGTCGTCGCACGCGGCACCGCGGTCAACGCTCGAATCGGCCGCCCCGTCGCCGGAAAGACGGGCACCGGCCAGAACTGGGGCGACGCCTGGTTCGTCGGCTACACGCCAGATCTCGTCACCGGTGTCTGGCTCGGTTTCGCTGAGGGACAAATTCCGATGGTGCCTCCGACGACACGAATCCGAGTTACTGGCGGCAGCTGGCCGACCCAGATCTGGAGCCTGTACATGGAGTCCGCGCTCGCCGAGGTACCGGTCGTCCAGTTCGACGAGTCCTACCTCAACGCCGCGGGCGCCGGTACCAAAGACCCTGCCGCCGTCGCAGGTCTTGCTACGGCTGGCAACGCGGTCGGCCAAACCGTGACCAGCACGGTTGGGATGAACGAGCAGCTAGCGACGGAGATCCTGACGAGGGCCGGATTTGTTGTGGTCACCGACTTAGTCGCCGACAGCCAGTATCCACCTGGCATCGTCGTTGGATCTGAGCCAGGACCGGGCGCAGACGCGACGGGTGGCTCGGAGGTCATCATTCTCATTGCCAATGGGGACCTCGCCGGCCGGGTGCCCAACGTGCTTGGCCGCACCCAGGAAGATGCGTTGCGGCTCCTGGCACACGCCGGTTACGACGATGAAGTGATCATCGCCGAAGAAGACGACCTAGACGGAGCAACAGCCCGCGCTGGCATGACCTGGAAGATCGAACCACGATCAGGAACCGAGCTACGCGCCGGCCAAGCCGTGACCATCTGGATTAATCCGTAGCAAGAGCCAAGTTGGATCTCAACGATCGGCTGGAGCAACCCCATCGACTTCGAGGTATCGCTCCGGGAAGAGCAGATGCTGGCGCACGGTGCCATAGAACAGCAACACGGCAAGTGGCCCGAAGAACACCATGAGCATGGCCCAGCGCCCGCGCCGGCGCCCGGCTGCCTGCCAGACATCACGCGGGACAACGAAGATCGACGCAATACCAAAAATGATGATGAGGGTCGCCACAAAGAGCGCCACCCAGACAAGGGGGCCTGAACGCATGAGCCGCAGCGTATCGCCGCCTCAGGCGCCACCCACGTCGGCGAAATCGCGGACGTATATGCCGAGTGTCACCGCTGCGCTTATGACGAGACCGAAGCCGAGCCAGTTGAACGTGCCGTCGAACATGAATCGTCCGCCGAGAGCCAGCACGACCGCCCCGGCAATCATGGGTCCTGCCGTTCCCGGGGCCACCGAAACCGCGAACCACCCGACGAACAAACCAGCAAACAGGAGGGCCATTCCTTCACCAAG
>CAWKYX010000380.1:0-2901 GCA_963854265.1 Acidimicrobiia bacterium | reverse complement strand
CTTCATACCAGGGTCCAGTACTGGACCCGCTGAACGCTGTTTGCTAAAGTTACCAACTGCTTTGAGCGGACCGGTTCTGTTGAAGCTTTCGCTTCAACAGAAGGCCCATTCTCGGTGTCCAACCCGGACAAGCCGCTCAAACCAAAGTTGAATCGTCGGAGCAGATCCTAGCAACACCCCCCGCCACATCCCCCCAAATACCAACCCGATGTCTTTCGGTAACCCGCCAGTCCGATCACCTCGATTCTCATCGCAGCCTGATCCCTGGCGCGAATACCGCCTGGAACACACGGCGCAGCTTCTGCGTTAAAGCATCCAGGCTGACCATTCACCCGAACATACGAATTTCTGAATTTGCAATGCCTGCTGCACCCCTGCAGCAAATCGAGTTCGACCGAACTCGCCAAGCCCCCGAATAAACCTGAGAAGTAACACCATGAGTGATTCCGTAGGCCAATACCTCAATGAAATCGGCCTTGTGCCGCTACTCACTGCTGCAGAAGAGCGTGAGCTGTCCCAAATCATCGAAAAGGGCGTCGCCGCCCGAGCCCGCCTCGCCGATGGCGAAAAGGGCGTCGACCTCAAGCGTGCCGATCGTGGCGCCGCTGCAGCCAAGGACCGGTTCATCCGAGCCAACCTTCGCCTCGTCGTCAGCGTCGCTCGCCGCTATCCCCTGCCAGCAGGCATGGAGCTGCTTGATCTCATCCAGGAAGGCAACCTGGGCCTTGAGCATGCCGTCGACAAGTTCGATTGGCGCAAGGGCTTCAAGTTCTCGACCTATGCGACCTTCTGGATCCGCCAGGCCATTGGTCGGGCCCTTGACCAAAAGGCCAGCCTGGTCCGCCTCCCCGGTGATCGCTCCGCCAGCCTCCGTGCGGCGTTGCGTCAGGTCTCTGGCGACGGCGACGAACTCGACGAAGAGCACGCACGCCTGCATCGGCTGACCACACCGACCTCGCTCGACCGCACCATCGGCGACGATGATTCCAACGAGCTGGTCGACCTCCTTCCCGACGCAAATCCCGGACCAGAGCACACGGTCATGGAGCGCGCCGGCGAGGCGATGGTCACCGATCTCCTGAACGTCCTCGACGACCGGGCCCGCTACGCCGTCGAGCAGCGCTTTGGCCTCCACGACGGACGCAAGCGCAGCTACCGCGAAGTTGGCGAAGAGCTCGGTGTCACTGCCGAAGCTGCTCGTCGCTTGGTCAAGCGTGCCGTCAGCACCGTGCGCGACAACGCCCCGTCCCGGGTCGACATCGACGCAGCCTGATCATTTCTGATCTCAGCTCCGACGGCGCTGCCTATGGCAGCGTCGTTGGTCGTTTTCCAACCAAAGAATTCCTGCAACTGTTTTGCCGGTCTGCATCTGACCGGGAAGGATTGACTCCGTGAGCACATGGACCCCCGAATCGTGGAAGCAGTACTCAGCCCTCCAACAGCCCGAGTGGCCCGACGAGGCTGAGGTCGAACGCGTCCTCAAGGAGCTGGGCCAGCAGCCGCCCTTGGTGTTTGCCGGTGAGGCCGACACGTTGCGCGAGCAACTGGCCAAAGTCTGTGCGGGCAACGCCCTTTTGCTTCAGGCCGGCGATTGTGCCGAGTCCTTCGACGCGAATTCGGCCGACTCGATCCGAGACAAGCTGAAAGTCATCCTGCAGATGGCGGTCGCATTGACCTACTCCACCGGGCTTCCAGTGGTGAAGATCGGTCGCATTGCCGGGCAATTCGCCAAGCCGCGCTCCAGCGCCACGGAAACCGTCGACGACGTCGAGCTGCCATCATTCCGCGGACACATCGTCAACGACGTTGACTTCTCCGAGGGCAGCCGCGCACCCAATCCTCAGCGCTTGATGCAGGCCTACAACCAGAGCGCATCGACGCTCAACCTGCTGCGAGCGTTCACCCGCGGTGGTTTCGCCAACCTCAGCCGGGTCCATGCGTGGAACCAAGAGTTCATTGAGGGTAGCCCAGCGGGCGAGCAGTACCGCCGCATCGCCGACGGCATCACCGATGCCCTCGCGTTCATGCGAGCTTGCGGTGTCGCCCCCGAAGAACACGCGTCGCTCCATGAAGTCGATTTCTACACCAGCCACGAGGCGCTGCTACTCGGCTACGAACAAGCGCTCACCCGCCAAGACTCGATAAGCGGCGACTGGTACGACTGCTCGGCCCACATGCTGTGGATCGGTGAACGCACGCGGCAGCTCGACAGTGCCCATCTCGAGTTCCTGAGTGGCGTTCAGAACCCGCTCGGTTGCAAGCTTGGACCAACAGCAACCGCCGAAGAGGCCATCGCTATTTCCGAGCGCCTGAACCCCGATCAGATCCCTGGTCGCCTCACGCTGATCACTCGATTCGGGGCCGACAAGGTCGCCGAAGGGCTCCCACCACTGCTCGAGGCGGTCACCGCTGCTGGGCACCCCGTCGTGTGGGCCTGCGATCCCATGCATGGGAACACCTACACGGCTCCAAGTGGGCGCAAGACTCGGCACTTTGATTCGGTCCTAGCCGAGGTGAATGGCTTCTTCGATGCCCACCGTCGTGTTGGTACATGGGCCGGCGGCATCCACATCGAGCTCACAGGCGATGATGTGACCGAATGCCTCGGCGGCGGCCAAGACGTCTCTGATGCTGACCTCGGGCTGCGTTACGAGACCATGTGTGACCCGCGGCTGAACGGCGCACAGTCGCTGGACCTTGCCTTCCGGGTGGCCGAACACCTCCGCGGCTGACGCCCGCACCCACGTCTGGCGCCCACCGCCGACACCAACATCGCCAACCGGCCCTGAGATCGCTGCGACACCACCCGCGTGCTCCGCCAGCGCGCCCCAACCGCCACCGATGTTGAGTTGGGGTCTGGGTGGGTTCAAGTGGTGATGGCCACACTTTGAGGTGTGGGGT
>CAWKYX010000379.1:0-2929 GCA_963854265.1 Acidimicrobiia bacterium | reverse complement strand
TCGAGGCGGCCGAGGCAGGTTTCACCCACCTCGTGTTGAACACTCTTCCTGCGATGAGCGAGGCCATCTGCCTCTACGAGTCAATGGGCTTCGTTCGATGCGATCCCTATGTCGACGAGCCGCTCGAAGGGGTGTTGTATTACTCGCTCACACTGGAGTGAGGTGCCTGGAGGTTAGCAATCTGCGCCGCGTTCTACGGACGCGCGGCCGACGAATAGATCTCGTGGGCACCGAATTGGTTGCGCTCGACCGGCACACCGGTCTCGCTGTAATGCGCTACGCCACGCACGACCGCGTCGAGGTATGGCGGGATGGCCGCCTTGATGACCTTGTCCTCATAGCGGGCACTCACCTCAGCACTGATGTCAGTCCTCAGGAATGACGTCACCTCGATCCCAAACCGACAGGAATCCGGCGTCGTTGGTTCGATCCACCAGCTAGCAACGGCGATCTTGCCTGACTTCGGACCCACAGCGAAGTCGTAACCAGAGCCTTCCCGCCAGCCGACCACATCGCGCTGGTAATGAAGGCCGCTGTAGTAGCGAACATGGTCCCGACTGCCGAGGCCGGGCCAGCGCTCGACATCGTTTACTTCACAGAACGGTTGAATGTTGGTGAGGCTGCCAGCCTCGCCGGGTGAACCCGCTGAGATAATCGCTCATTTCTTGAGATTACTTCAGGCCTTGAACTCGGACTTGGCCCAGCCGCCACAGATCCAGGAATCAACCGCAGCGGCTAACGTCCTCCAAAACGTGGAGGACACATGCTTGGTCCCTATCGAGTTCTCGATCTGAGCGATGAACGCGGTTGGTTTGCCGGTTTCTTACTGGCGCAGCTGGGAGCCGACGTGGTCCTGGTTGAGCCTCCCGGTGGCTGGCCGCGGGGTTATGAGCATGAGGCCTATAACCGGGGTAAGCGCTCGGTTGTCGCGGCGGATGCCAAAGCGGTTGCTCTTTTGGCCGCTGATGCCGACATCGTCCTCCACAACGACGGCCTGCCTTTCGACGTCGATCTCTCCGCGTTGCGCGCGGAATCCGATCGGCTCGTCACTGTGCACATCACTCCTTGGGGCGAGACCGGCCCGAAGGCTCACTGGCGGGCCACCGACCTCACCCTGTTCGCATCCAGCGGTCAGCTGGCGGTCACCGGTGACAGCGATCGGCCGCCAGTTCGAATCAGTATTCCTCAGGCCTGGCTTCACGGTGCCAGCCAGGCCGCGGTAGCAGCTTTGGTAGCCCTCGAGCATCGTGCCCGCACAGGGGTAGGTCAACATGTCGATCTCTCGACCCAGCAGGCCGTGTGTGAGACGGCATTGTCTGCCGTGCTCTATGCCCCGTCGGGGCTCCCGGAGGTCGAGCGTGAGGCCGGTGGCATCAAGTTTGGTCCGGCCCTCTTGCGCTCGGTCTATCCGTGCGTGGACGGCCACGTGGTGATAACCATCGCGTTCGGCCCGATGATCGGCCCCATGTTTCGACGGTTCATGGAATGGGTGTTTGAAGAAGGTTTCTGCGACCGAGCCACCCTGGACACCGACTGGGTCAACTATGCGCTGCTCCTCCAAGCGGGCGACCTATCGATCCAAGATCTAGAGGAGCTGATGGACCTTGTAGCCCGGTTCGCGCTCACCAAGACCAAGGCTGAGATCCAAGAACGCGGGCTACGAGACTCGTTGCTGGTCTGCCCCGTGAACGACCTGCAGGATGTGTTGGACAGCCCGCAACTGGCCGATCGGGGTTTCTGGGATGGGGTCGACGGTGCTCGCCTGCCGGGCCCGATCGTTAGCGCCTCCCGCACCCCACTCCGCCGTTTGATCAGCGCGCCCATCGCCGATCAACACCGCGACGACCTCGCTCCCGACCCGGGACTCGAAGCGTTGCGCGCTGTTAGCGCGACCATTCCCGAGGGCGCTGCGTCCGACCGACCGCTGGCCGGGCTCAAGGTGGCCGACCTCGCGTGGGTTGCTGCCGCTCCGCTAGCTACCAAGATCCTTGCTCACTTTGGGGCCACAGTTGTACGGGTCGAAACTCAGAACCGACCCTGCCTGCTCCGAGGGGCGCTCGGTCACCGCGACGACATCCCTGAGCAGGAAAATGCGATCGCATGGCACTCGACCAACGCCAACAAGCGGACCATTGCCCTTGACCTGTCTAAACCCGAGGCCCGCGAGGTAGTTCGCGATTTGGTTGGCTGGGCTGATGTCGTGACCGAGTCCTTCACACCCGACACGATGGCTGCCTGGGGCCTTGGCTACGACGACCTATGCAAGCTCAACCCAGATCTCATCATGTTGTCGAGTTGCGTGATGGGCCAGACAGGTCCGTTCAAGGACTTCGCCGGATTCGGCAACATGGCTGCTTCGGTGGCCGGCTTCTTCGACATCACCGGATGGGCCGACCGGGGGCCAGCTGGCCCCTACCTCGCTTACACCGACTACTGCGCTCCCCGGTTCACCGTGGTGGCCTTGTTGGCCGCTGTCGACCACCACCGACGTACCGGCGAGGGCCAACACCTCGACTTCTCTCAGATGGAAAGCGCCATTCACCTCCTGACGCCAGCGTTGCTTGAGTTGCAGGACACCGGGCGCAAGCGGACCCGTCGCGGCAATGACGACGACCACTTGGCTCCTCATGGGGTGTATCCGGTGTGCGGTGAGGATCGATGGGTTGCGATCGTGGTGGAGGACGACGAGCAGTGGCGGTCTCTGTGCATCGAGATGCGCCGCAGCGATCTGGCTGACCTCGACACGCCCGCTCGCCTCGCCCGCCGATCTGAGCTTGACGAGACCTTGGCGGCTTGGACCGCGGGCCAGATGCCGGCAGGACTGGCCTACCGGCTGCAGGCTCACGGCATCGCGGCCCATCACGTTCAGAACTCTGATGGCTGCCTGGACGATCCCCAACTCAACCACCGCGAACACTTCGAGTGGGTC
>CAWKYX010000378.1:0-2939 GCA_963854265.1 Acidimicrobiia bacterium | reverse complement strand
CTGTTTGGTTGAGGGGACAGTCATCCGCGATCTCGAGGATCGCGAGTGTCCGTCCGATGCCGATGCAGAACCCAATGAGGGTCAACAGTTCGAGAATCTGTTGATCGGTGAAGTGCTCCTTCATCCGAGCCCAATAGACCTCGTCAGTGAGCATGGCCTCGTGGTTGTACGCAAACCGCTCGGCCGTCTCGGCAGCCAGCTTTTCGGCCTCGCTGAAGGCACCGATCTCGTTGTACTCCTCGACGCGGTGGTACAGATCGTCGTCGAGTCCTTGCTGCATCGCCGATGCAGACCGGGTGTTCAGTCATATGTGGCATTGGTTGATCTGAGCCACTCGCATCCTCGCGACTTCGCGGACGCGAGTGTCGAGGGAGATCTGCGTGTAGAGCGCCTTCCCAGCGATCCCGACACCCCTGCCGACTTCGGGTGCGTGACCCCACAGGCGGCTACGTTCGACTCCGTCGCCATCGGGAACGTTGATTCGGGCCATACCTGGGCTCCTTCCACCGCCGACGTGTTCGACGATCAGTTCCTAGGGTAGTCCCCACCCGCAATCCGAGAAAGCAGCCACATGAGCTCCGAGTTCGACCTCGATCAAATCGACCGCCTGTTGACCACCACCCGAGCCGTACGCAAGCGACTCGACCTCGAACGCGAAGTACCCCGCGACCTGGTGCTCGACTGCATCCGGATCTCGACCCAGGCCCCCGCAGGCGGCAACTATCAAAAGTGGCGTTGGATGATCGTCGACGATCCGGACAAGAAGGCCATCATCGCCGATGCGTACCAACGGTCGTACGCGCCATACATCGAGATGCAACGCAACGCGGTGGGCGAAAAGGTGCCGGGCGACTCCACGATCGGCAAGATCATGTCATCGAGCGACCACCTGGCACAGGTCTTGGCCGACGTTCCTGTCCTGGCCATCCCGTGCTCGTTGGGTTCGCCCGACGACTCGGGCAACGGCGACCTCGGCGGCGGCGCGCAGGGCTGGTGGGGTTCGGTGGTCCCCGCCGTGTGGAGCTACATGCTGGCAGCGAGGGCGCGCGGTCTCGGAACTGCCTGGACGACCCTGCATCTCCCCTATGCCCAAGAGGTTGGGGATGCGTTGGGAATTCCCTCGACTGTTACCCAGCTGGCTTGCATCCCAACCGCGTACTACACGGGCGACACGTTCCGGGCTGGCACAAGGCGTCCTGCCGAGCAGATCACCTACTGGAACACGTGGAAGAACACCGACATGTGAGCGCAGCGCTGATGCAAGACCTCACCCGCCGGGTATCCGCCCATCGTTGCGGTGCAACCAACAGGCTCGCCGCCGCGCAGTGGTGGGTCCTTGTTGCCACCGCGGTCGTGACCCCGCTCGCATTCTCGACCTGGACGATCGACGTGTTCAACCTCACGGCGTTGACCGTGCTGTGGCTGGGGGTAATCGTCGCGATCGGGCTGGAGATCGCGCAGGGCGCCGCTGGGATGCGGACCCGATCCCGGATCTGGGTTGTTGTAGCTGCCTACGTTGGCATTCTCGCCCTCACAACCGCGACATCGCGCGCCCCCGTGGTGTCGCTTCTCGGCAACTACGGGCGCTATGGCGGAGTCGCGACAACGCTGCCTGCGATAGCGGCCGCGTGGCTCCTCGTTGGACACCTGGCGGGCTCGCCGCGTCGCCAACGCCAGCTCGCCGGAGCGCTCGTTGTGTCCGCGGCAGCCGGAGCCGTGTACCTCTGGGCACAACAGCGCGGCGTCGATGCCTTCGCCTGGCTCGAACCGTGGCGCACCCGGCCCCGTCACCCTCCCGGCGCACTCGGAAACTCGAACTTCTCGGGTGCCCACATCGCGTTGGCAGCTGGCCCTGCCGCCTATCTGGCCATCACCACAACGGGTCGACGTCGAGTTGCTTGGACGGCGACGGGGATCCTGGTGTTGAGCGGGGTCGCGGTCAGTCAGAGCCGAGGCGCAATGATGGCGGCTGCTGTCGCGCTGATAGCCATTGCGGTCACGTCGTCGACGCGTCGCAGCCTGATCACCGCAGGTGCCATCGGGGCCATGGTCATCATTGCTGCTCTTGCGTTGTCGGCCAACGAAGGCGGCATCGAAGAACTGTTGGGTGCCACCACTTGGGACGAACGCGTCAATCTCTGGGAGGTCGCGCTGGAGGGAGCCGCCGACCGGCCGGTACTCGGCGGCGGACCCGACCTCTACACCCTCACCTTCGCCGAGCACGCCAGCACAAGCTTGGCGGGAGTGGTGTCCAACGAACCGCACAACGTGCTTCTCGACCAACTCGATGGTTCCGGGTTTGTCGGCGCCGCGGCCTGGCTGAGTGTGGTTGCCGGCCTGGTGTGGTTGGCGTTGCACAGTGGCGACCGCCGATCACTCCCCCCTTGGAGCGCCATGGGTCTGGCATACCTGGCGCAGGCGATGGTGAGCATCGATGTGGTTCCGCTCCAACTGTGGGGGTGGGTCGCGGCGGCAGGTGTCGTAGCGGTTGCCGAGCCCGGCTTGGCGCGGCGTGACCGCGATATCGGGCGGGGCGCTGCCCCTGTCGCCCCCGCCGTCAGGTGCGTTACTGGACTCGTGACGGCGATCGTTCTGGGCGTTTTGGCGGTCGGCCCATTCCGCGCCGACATGGCTCACCGCCGCGGGATCGAAGCCTCCAATGCCGGCAACGACGCTCGCGCTATCGCCCAACTCCGTCAGGCCACCGATCGCCATGATTGGGAGCCGAGGTTTCATCGTCGACTCGGTATTCAGTTGAGCCTGGCCGCGGACCGAACTTCAGACCCAGAACTCTTGGCCGAAGCGCGCGCTGAGCTTGATCGAGCCCTCGACCTCCTTCCCAACGACCGGGTCGCCACCGAATGGCGAGACGCCCTCGACGACTGACCCGCTAGTGATGTCCGGGGCCCAATACCAAGACCTGGCTACTCACCGTTCGT
>CAWKYX010000377.1:0-2979 GCA_963854265.1 Acidimicrobiia bacterium | reverse complement strand
CGACCTCGATGGGGACATCGGCGTTGAGATCTTCGATGAAGTCCCCCAACATGGCCTCGTCCTCACCAACAGGCGAGTCAAGCGACAGCGGATCCTGCGAAATCTTCAGGATCTCTCGGACCCGAGGGACCGTGAGGTCGCAGCTTTCGGCCAGTTCCTCGATGGTGGGCTCGCGCTCGAGTTCTTGCAACATCTGGCGCTGGGTCCGCTGGACCCGGTTGATCGAGTCGACCATGTGGACCGGAATACGAATGGTCCGGGACTGGTCGGCAATCGAGCGGGTAATGGCCTGGCGTATCCACCAGGTTGCATACGTCGAGAACTTGAAGCCCTTGGTGTAGTCGAATTTCTCGACGGCACGCATGAGCCCGAGGTTGCCCTCCTGCACCAGATCCAGCAGCAACATGCCGCGCCCGACGTAGCGCTTGGCGATTGACACGACAAGACGCAGGTTGGCCCTGGTGAGCTGGCGCTTTGCATCCTCGCCATCGCGGACATTACGCCGAAGCATACGTTTGTCCAGCGACTCGAGTGCTTCGAATTGGCCTGTTTCGACAAACCAGGCCAGCTCTTGGGCCGCAGCGAGGCCACTCTCAATCCGCTTGGCCAGCGAAACCTCTCCGGCCGCCGAAAGCAGGTCTACCCGCCCGATCTCCTTGAGATACATGCCCACCGGGTCTGACGTTCCGCCGCTACCATCGCCGCCCGCGCCCTGAGACTTGATGCGCTTGCGGCGAGCGTCAACGCGGGCTTGGACCTCGTCTTGTTCGGGCTTCGGCGCTGGGGTCGGGGCGTCGTCGAGTGCGTCGGGCTCTTCGTCGAGAAACACACCGCGCGCTGCGAGCTCGGATCGAACCAAGATGATCACATCGGCGGTGAGCTCAACGGACTCCAGGACGCGCATAACGTCGTCGATGCCGACCCATCCGCGAGCCTCCCCCCGTTTCACAAGTGAACGCCACTCGCGGTCTGGGACTTCGGCCCATAGTGACACGATGGTGTTCGATGTCTCCGTCAAAGCTGCTCCGTGGTCTCAAGCCAGGCTACCAAAGCCAGAGCCTCTGATATCCCCCAGCTCGCGTTCCGTAGCCCCACGAGCCCATTCTTGCCGGTTGCGACCCGTGTCCCGAGCGCCGGGTCATTGGTGGTTCGAGCCAGCGCTGCGAGCCGTCGAAGTTCTCGCTCGGACGCCTCGTCGACCAGGCGTCCGGCCAGGCGCTGACCGCCGATGTCGTCCAAGACGTCGATGTCTTGGACAATGAGGCCTTGGAGCACGATCTGCGCGGCACCATCGGTGTTCTCGATGGCTTCAATGAGCGTTGCTGACTGCAAGAGTGCTTCCAATATCTCCCGGTGATGCGTGGCGCTGAAGAGCTCTTCGGTCACATAGTCAGGGACAAGCTCGGGTCGATGCACAGCCAATCGGAGGACTTGGAGTTCCACCGTGTCGACCATGTCGACAATCGGCTCGCCCAGCGGGACGGCACCAGGGCGTCGGGTCGGAGCGGAGCGGCGTGGGGCGCGGCGATCGGCGACCGCCCGGAGCTGGTCGACCTCGAGGCCGCAACGCTCGGCGATCTGGACCAGGTATTGGTCCCGAACCAGCGGATTGGGGTGTTCTCGCACAAGGCCGACCGCAGTGTCCGCAGCGCGGGCCCGGCCCTCGACGTTGGCCATGTCGGCTGCGTTGAGGGCGCGGTCGACCCGGAACGACAAGAACGGTTGTGCGTCCTCGACGGCTTTACGCAGCGCCGCGGGATCGCTCTGGGCCAGGTCGTCGGGATCGACGCCATCGGGAAGGGCCGCGACTCGAACGTCGACCTCGTAGGTCTTCTCCCATTCGTAGAAGCGCTCTGCGGCGGCTTGACCGGCCGCATCGGCATCGAAACTGAGCACGATGCGCTTGGCGAAGCGCTTGAGAATCTTGACGTGATCCTCGGTGAGTGCCGTGCCGCACGTAGCGACTGCACGTGGGAGCTCGGCACGGGCGTAACCCATGACGTCGGTGTAGCCCTCACAGATGATGACTTCGTCAGAGCGCACCACGTGCTCCTTGGCCCAGTTGAGCCCGTAGAGCAACCGGCTCTTGGAGTAAATCGAGGACTCCATCGAGTTCTTGTACTTCGGGCCCTCGGCATCGGGGAGCTTGCGACCGCCAAACCCGACCGGATCGTTGTTCACGTCGTAGATAGGGAACAAGATGCGGGCCCGGAACGTGTCCTGGAGCCGGTTTCGCTTGTTCAAGAACCCCAGCCCGGCGTCATCGAAGACCGTCTTGGAGACCTTGAGTGACCTGGCCAGCTGGTCCCAGTCGTCGGGAGCCCAGCCAATCTTGTAGGCACGGACCTCGTCGCCGGTGATGCCACGGTCGCGCAGGTACGCCCGTGCGACACCCGCATCGGGGGCCCGCAGCAGTCGATCGTGATACCAGTCAACGGCCTCGCTCACTGCCTCGACCAACCGGCCCCGTTTCTGGCGACGTTCGCCCTCGTTGGCTGTCGTGTAGGTAAGCGAGACGCCCGCCTTCGCGGCCAAGCGCTCGACCGCACCTACGAAGTCCATCCCTTCGACTTCGCGAACGAAAGTGATGGCATCGCCGCTCTTTTGACACCCGAAGCAGTGGTAGAAACCCTCCTGCTGGTTGACGGAAAACGACGGCGACTTCTCGTTGTGGAATGGGCACAGGCCAACCCAGCGTCGACCCACCCGCTTGAGCTGGAGATGTTCGCTGATGATCGCGATGATGTCGGTGGAGTCGCGTACCTTCGCGATGTCGTCGTCGGCGATTCCCATGGCTGTTGAGAACCTACTCGCAACCAACGACAGGTTCGCATCGCAGGCAGCGCCTCAGAACGCCCGGATCCGGCGTTGTTCAGGGCACCTGCCACACCGAAACGACCGTGACTCCACCGTCAACGACGAGTTCGGATCGCGTGGGCTGGATCGGCCACCGCTTGGTCAATTGCTCATGTGCCACGA
>CAWKYX010000376.1:0-3007 GCA_963854265.1 Acidimicrobiia bacterium | reverse complement strand
CATCGAATAACGTTCGCGGTGGTCACTATCGCCGTGACCGGTCAGGTCCACGGCGGCGACGCGATATCGGTCCGCAAACTGGGCCACTACATGGGTCCACCAGTGAGCGTGAGCCCCACCGCCGTGGACAAAGACCAGGCCAGGGGCACCGACCTCACCCCAAAGGAGGTAGTGCACGTTCGCGTCGTTCACGATCACGTTGCGATCTTCGTAGCGGACGTCCAGCGCACGCCGGAACCAGGCCGGGGCATCTTCTCGCGCTCGAAATTCCACCGGTCGACCCTAACAAATCGGGGCTGGCCACCGCCTCATCTGCACGACTGCTGCAAGTCTCCTACCATCCCCCCCATGGGTCAATTCACCGATTACAACCCCTTCGCAGACGAGACGCTTGCAAACCCGTTCCCTGCCTACGCAGAGATGCGCGCAACCTGCCCGATGCATCGTTTCGACGACTACCCACATCCGCTCTACACCGTCACGAGGTACGAAGATGTCGCGGCACTGCTGACCAACGTCGACACATGGTCGAGCAAGTACGGCCAAATGCCACGGTTCTCAGTGCAAGGCTGTCTCTTCGATGACCCGCCGAACCACACCTGGTACCGCAGACTGGTGCAGAAGAGCTTCGCGCCCCGCCACGTCGCCGCCATGGAAGACGAGATCTCGGCGTTGGTCACCGCCCTGCTCGACGAAATGGAACGCGACGGCCGCGGCGATCTCCACGATGCCCTCGCATGCCCACTGCCGGTACTGGTCATCGCGAACATTTTGGGCGTCCCCACCGAAGACATGGACCAATTCAAGGCCTGGAGCGACGAACAGCTCGCAGCAGCCAACGCCTCCGATGCACAGGCATCACAAGCCCCCCGCGAGGCAATGGCCCAATACCTGAAGAACCAGTTGGACATCCGCCGTGATCAGATTCGAGACGCCGGTCTCGATCCCGAGACTATTGGCCCCGAGATTCTCGGCGATGTCATCGCCGATGATGTGACCAGCGGCATCTTGTTGGCCGAGGTCGATGGCCGTCGTCTCGACGACAGCGAGCGGTTGACCATGTTGAACCAGCTTCTGGTCGGCGGAAACGAGACCACAACGTCGCTGATCACCAACCTGTTCTGGCGTCTCCTGAAAGAACCCGAGCTCTACGAGCAGCTCCGCGACAACCCCGACCTCGATGTGATCGCCGTCGAGGAAAGCCTCCGCCTCGATGCGCCGGTGCTTGGGCTCTACCGCACCAACACCCACGAGCTCGACCTGCACGGTGTCACGGTGCCTGAGCGCTCCAAGGTGATGGCCACCTTCGGTGCCGCCAACCGCGACCCTGACGTGTTCGAAGATCCCGACACGTTCCGCCTCGACCGAGACCCCGACGAACTCCGCAAGCACCTCGCGTTCGGTCTCGGCCACCATTTCTGCCCCGGAGCACACCTGTCGCGGCTCGAGGCTCGCATCGCATTGCGCCAGACGCTCGATCGGTTCCCGGAGTTGCGCCTGGACGGGGACCCCACCCGGATCGCTGCCTATCTGCTGTGGGGGCGCTGGACTCTCCCCGTCGCATGGTGAAGGGTCCTGTCAGGTCGGCCTGATTGCCGTGGCTTCCCAGCGACCCTGGCGGCCAGGCGTCAGATCGAAATAGACGTCGGTGCCAACCTCGACCGAACGCGACCCATCAGCGATGGCCGTGCTGTGAAACACATGGTCGAAGCCGTCGCTGTCGTGGACGACACCCCATCCGTCGGCCTCGCATGCAGCGACAGTGCCTTGCACGTGATCAGTGGACGATCTTGGAGATGGGCAGCTCGATGATGTCGGTCGCGCCGGCACCTCGGAGGTCCGGGATCAAGATGTTGATCTCGTTCTTGGGGACCACGGTCTCGATGGCGTAGCCCCTGCCCCCGAACAGTTCGTTGACGGTCGGTGACTTCATGGCCGGCAGCTGAGCGATGACCGCATCGAGGTTCTCGCTCGACACGTTCACTTTGACCATCACTTTTCCCCGAGCCTCAAGAACGCCCTGTAGGAGGGTGTGCACCTGCTCCATGGCTTTGCGTTTTGCCGGGTCGTTGTACGAATCCGGGTTCGCGACCAGCTCAGTATAGCTGGTGAGGATGGTGTCGATGATCTTCAGGCCGGCGGCTTTAATCGCTCGCCCCGTCTCGGTGATATCGACAACCACGTCGACAATCTCGGGCGCCTTTGCCTCGGTGGCCCCATAGGACAGCGCAATGTCGGCCTCAACGTTGGCGTTCTCGAAGTACTTGCGCGTGAGTTCGGGGTACTCGCTGCTCACCTTTACGCCCTGGGGGAGGTCAGAAACACGCTCCCACTCGCTGTCTCCGGGAACAGCCACGACGATGCGCACCGGGCGTGCAGTGTTCTTGCTGTAATGCAGCTCGCCCAACGACACGACATCAGCGTTCGTCTCTTCGATCCAATCGCGGCCCGTGATGCCGAGATCGAACAACCCGTCCGCCACATAGCGGCCGATCTCTTGGGGGCGGAGCACCCGAACGCTGGAGATCCGCGGGTCGTTGATCGATCCCTTGTAGTCAACCGAGGAGCCTCGAGTCAGCGCAAGATCAGCACTCTCGAAGAGCTCCAGCGTGGGTTTCTCAAGCGATCCCTTTGGCAGCACCAGATTCAGCATCCAATCACGGTATCTGACCAGCCGTCCGGGCGGTCACCCAATTTCGGAGACTTACGCCTCCTCAGGGGTCTACAGGCACCAAAGAAACGTGGAGATCGCCGCCCACACGGGCCACATGGACGATCTCACCTCGCCAAACGTCGGCCATGGTCTGCGCTCCGAACCCAGCCAACAGGGGGCTGGCGTCGTCGCCGCCGAACAGCGCCGGCGCCATGAAGAGCTCATATCGATCCACGAGGCCGGCAGCATGAAAGGAACCAACTGTCTGAGCGCCACCCTCCACCATCACTTGTAAGACGCCGTCTCGGCCGAGTTGATCCAACACATCGACAACATTGCCCGAGAACTCGTGAC
>CAWKYX010000375.1:0-3020 GCA_963854265.1 Acidimicrobiia bacterium | reverse complement strand
CGGACACGGTCCCCCCATCGAGCACCGCGGCTACCGACATGGATGCCTCGTTGCGATAGCGCACGAGGCCGGGACTCACCTCGATCTGGGCCAGATCCAGCTGTTCGCTGAGCGCCGCCAACAAGTTCGGTGAAACCGGCTTCAAGATTCCCTTCGCCGGTGCTGGGGCCACGCGCTCCACCACCACGATCTCGGCGATAGCGAACGGAGCGAGCAGACGGCCGAGCCGACTGGTGCCACCCTCGATGGCGAGCAGCAATGCTTCGTTGATGAGCTCGTCGGCGGGTTGTGGAGTACCGGCCCATCGATCAGAGAAGCTCACCACGAGCGACGAGGTCGCCCCCGCGGTCAGTTCGTCACCGAATTCTCGGCCACCAACGGCCAGTACATCGTCATGACCAATCCACAGCACGCGGTCGGGGGTATCGGTGGGTTGCTGAGCAAAGATCTGGTTGAACTCCTGATCGGGCATTCGCCACGCGCCATCGAACGCCGCGCCTGTCGGCGGCAACAGCGCGAGCGCTACCGCCGCAACCGCGGTGACTGGCGCCAGCTGGCGCCACCCGAACTTGTAGGTTCGCAAGTCGCGTTCGATGGCGGCCACGCCCATCGCAGCAGAAACTGCGAGGCCCACCGCTCCAACGACATAGAGGACCTCGGGGCGTGGAACTGACAACGGCATCCAGCCATTGCCGAGCGCCCATACCGCAGCGACTGAGGTCAGGTACATCGTCAAGCCGCGCACCGCCCACACCCAGCGGGAGCCGCGCGCAAGCAAGAGCGGGATGATCCCGGCCATTGGAAGCGCCCAACCCAAGAACCCTCCACCGAGACGGCCGCTGTCGAATCGCATGACCGAGCTCAAGTTCGGCGTATCCGGGGTGGATGGACGGGTGCCACCAAACCAATCCCAGCCGGCCTCATCCAATACGTTGTGCACAACCCATGGCAGATTGAGCGCGAGCGCCACCACCATCGCGCCCAAAACAACGCTGATCAGTCTGCCACTCCCGCCAGGCCACCCGGCCAGCAGACTCCCGATCATGATCGCCGCCACCGTCGCTATCACGAGGGCCACGGTGAATGGAACGAAGGCAACCAGGACACCAAGCAGCAACCCGAGCGCTAGGACCTCGCGGGTCCAGCCAGGTTCGAGGACCCCTTCCCCCGCTGATCCGCCAATCCTCCCGAATGGCGCAACACGCGCCGCTCGCCCAAGGCCCGCCAAGACCCAAGGGAGACCACCGAACAACAACAGGGCTCCCCACGACCCGTTGGAGAGGGCGTTGTAAGGCACTGGTGACACCACGTACATGAGCGTGCCGACAACGCGGATCCACGGCGAAGCGAAAGGACGGAGGAATCTCCACATCCCGACCGCACCAATCGGCAACATTCCGACCGTCAAGACGGTACGGAGCAGTCCCATGAACCCAAAAAACAAGACGCCGGCGACACCTGTGAGGCCAAACGCGGTCGGCGCAGCCGCCTCATGGCCAGTCCCCATCGTGGACCAGCTGTCGAACCAGCGACCAAACAACTCGGTCGGGCCCAAATCGAACGGAACCATGTCGCCGACGACGGGCACCCGCCGCGTGATGAGATGGCGGCTCCCGAACACCATCATCACAATGGTCCCGGCCCAAAACGCCAGTGAAAGGCGTGAAGGCCCTGACCTGAGCGCCTCCAACACGTTGCGCATGCGCGCACCCAATGAACCCCGGCCGTCGCTTCCGAACTGGCCACGCAGGTAGCTCGACACCGGGGCGAAGCCACCGACCTGCAAACGTCGAATCTCGCCGTCTGAGACCTTTCGAGCCTGGCGAAGCAGCCGGCGTCGACGAAGGAGCGAGCGCGGTCTACGGAGGTTCCAGGTCCAAGCCCCAACGGCACTTCTGGCCAGCGCGAACTGCCCGGCCAGCAGCGCCCCGACAATCCGTAAGAGGCTGTAGAGCACAGCTTGGGGCAGCACTCTGAGCGTGTGTACGAAGCCGTAGACGCTCAGAAGGGTGCGGACTCGGTGACGTTCTGAGAGCCGCTCGACATCACTTTGGCCACGGCGTTCCTGGATCGCGTTCGATCGATGCCGCACCACCGCTGATGGCACAACCATCACGCGAGCACCAGCCACGTGGGACCGCCAGCAGAAGTCCACATCTTCGCCAGTGACACTCATCGCAGCGTCAAAACCATCCAGCGCATGGAACAGATCTGCACGGATCAGCTGGGCGGCGCCCGACACGACAAACACGTCGCTCACGCCATCGTGCTGTTCTTGATCGAGTTCGCCCTCTTCGATTCGAGAAACCGGGTGACCCAGCTTGTCGACATCGAGCCCGACTTCGAGCAACACGTCGGGACGGTCCCAATCGACAATCTTGGGCCCAGCGACCGAGGCGTTAGAACGAATTGCCTCTTCGACCATCAATCGCACCACATCCGACGAGAGCACAACATCGTCGTGACAGAAGAGATAGAACGCCGGAGGGCTCGAGTCAGCGAGCATTTCATTCGCGGTCTCGCTGTAACCAAGACCGGAATCGACCCGGCGGACATCCGCATCAGGGAGGGCGGCGCGAATTTGAGCGGCCACCACTGAGCGACCATCAGGTTCTTCATCGGTCTCGCTGCCGACATCGGTATCGGATGCGTCAAGCTCGCCAAGTAGGACGGTCACCGCGTAGCGGGGATAGTCCTGTGCGGCCAACGAGGTCAGCGCTTGTTCGAACCAAGGTCCGGGCTCATGGGCGACCACCACCACCTGCACCGGCGGCGCCGTGGCTGAGGAGCGGGCCTCGCAGTCCAAGGCAATGTCAGTCGAGTCCACAACGGCCAAACGCTATCGCTCAAACCGGGTGCCGCGAGGTACCCCATCATGTGATCCGGTGGGAACGCTCCATGCATTAATACAGTAATGAGGTGCCCGAGGATTCCGACGACCCAATCCAAGACGCTGCCGAGTGGTTGACCAACCTCCTCTACACAGGTGTGGGCCTCGGAATCCTGGCCATGAACAAGGC
>CAWKYX010000374.1:0-3032 GCA_963854265.1 Acidimicrobiia bacterium | reverse complement strand
CTTGCGGTCCATCCCCAGTGCTCGGAGTATCGGTGGATGCAGTTGCCATGCCATCTTGCCGTTGGGGCCGGCCAGGGCGCGAGTAGCAGCGGTTCCATCCGGATCGACCATGGATCGAGCGACTTCGTACTCGTTCTTGTACGCGGTGAGCTTGAACAGCCCAGCTGCGACCGCTCGGGTCAGCGTTGTCGAATCTCTGTGTCCTCACCGAGCGCAAGGTCGTCGCAAAGACTGGCGACGGATGGCGGAAGCGTTGCGTGGCAGGCACCGGCGTGAGCCCGGAGAGGTTGCTCCGTGGCGGCGGCTGCGCGGACAGAGGCTTGCCCGGCCGCAACCAGCTCGGGCTGGAGGACCTGAGCTCGTCCCCAGCAGAATGCCCCGATGTTCTGCTCGACGGCTACGCCGTTGATGCCGATGGCCTCCTCGATGCGGGCTGGATCGTTTGGAAGCGCTCCGGCCTGCACCGCCATGCCGACCACGAACATGTTGGCGGTCGTCGACTGGCCAAAGAGGTCTTCGGTGATTGCCGTGGCATCTGCCCAATGGTGGATGGCCCGCGTAGCGGTGCCGGTGCGGTCCTGCAGCTCAGCCGAGGTCGGAAGCGTGACGTCGAGGTGGGTAATCATTTCGCCCGTTGGCGTGGCCGAGATCGACCCGACGACGACCGTCGACTCTGGATCGGCGATGAGCATGCCCTTGTCGGACCCGGCGACAAGCTGGTCGAACGCCATCAACAGGTGGGCCTGACCACTGCCCAGCCGGTTGGTGGCGTTGGGGGTCGACCGTGACAGACGGACGTCGCTCACGACTGGTTCGGCCTTCTGCGACAAGCCGATCTGATCGAGACCGCGGACGTGGTACCCGTCGAGCATCGCCGCGGTGCCGAGTACCTGGGCCACTGTGACCACGCCAGTGCCGCAGATACCAGTGATACGCATCGCGAATTCGTCGGCTGGTACGACGAGTGTCGGGTCTGGGTTTGTCGGTGGTTCCGATGCGGCCGACGGCACATGACCAACGGTTGAGGTCTCGGACCGACCGAACCAACGGGCTAGGCGGCCTGGCTCGGTCTGCTTGACGGTCATGAAGGAGGGGCAGTCGCCTTCGAGGCAGGAGAAGTCGAGGTTGCACGTGGTCTGATCGTGAATCAACACACTGACGCCCGGGACCGTGGCCAACTCTTCTTGCGCTTTGATCAGCCGGTCTCGGTACCAGACGTCGACCCCCTTCGGTAGATCAGCGCGGCGATAGCGCTGCGGGTCCTCGGTAGTGATGATCACTCGGCTGACCCCTTCGGTAAGGAGCTTGTGGGCGACGGCTGCCTGAACAGCGAGCTGGCCGGAGTGGAAATAGGTGCCGTCACCCAGGTTTTGGATGAGGTGGTCGGTCTCGACGAAGTCAGCCATCCCGATCCACTGGGTGCCCTCATTGCGCATGCAGGTGATGCCAGCGATGTCACCGACACGTTCGGGATCCATCAGCAGGGTCATGGTGTGGCAGCCGATTCCCGCGCCCACAACTGCACCGTCCGGCGTTTGGGTGCTGCGGTTGTGAGGACAGCCCGAGCAGAAGAAGGGCGTACAACGCGTCCTTCAGCAGGCTTTCGATGTTCGGGCTCTTCTCCTCGACGACGAGGATCTCGTCAACGTCTCGAGCCAGCCTCCGCATCGTCAGTGCGTTGAAGTGCAGGGGCATGCCCATCTTCAGCAACCGGGTGCCGGCGTTCGCGATGGCTGCATCGTCAGAGAGACCGAGTCTTGCCAGTGCTTCGCGGACCTCGCGGTAGGTGAGTCCTGAGGACACGATTCCAATCCACGCGTCCGGCGGATCGACGGTGACGTGGTTGAGTTTGTTCTCGCTCGCATAGAGGCGGGCCAGTTCATAGCGAACCTCGAGAACCTCTCGTTCGATCTCGACGGTGTGCGGCGTCAATAGCCGGCCGTCTGGAACGTGCTGATATCGCTCGCCGTCTATCAAAGCCATGATCGGTTGCGCCCGGTCTGGGTCCAGAATCACGTTGGCTGTGGCGTCAGCGACATCGGCCACGATCTTGACGGCCGACCACAGACCGGTGGAGCGAGACAAGGCGATGGCGTGGCGGCCAAGGTCGAGCGCTTCGGCGGGGTCGCCCGGATAGAGCACGGACATGTGCATGTCGGCGAGCAGTCCCGCCGATGAGGAGGGGATCGTTGATGACTTCGCGGCGGGATCGTCGCCGACGAGAGCAATCGCTCCGCCGTGCATCGATGTGCCCGCAAATACGCCGTGTCGCAAGGCCTCTGCCGCTCGATCGACTCCCGGCGTAGCTGGCCTCGGGTCGGGTCGACGCGAGCTGGCTGCCCATCACAGCCATCGCTGCGTATTCCTCGTTCATCCCCTGCTTGAAGGTCAAGGGAAGTGCTGGCGCCATACGTGCCGCTCGTTTCACTTCGTCGCCGTAGCCCCCGAGAGGCGATCCCTGGTAGCCGGAAACGAACGCGGCAGTGTTGAGTCCGGCCCGTTGCTCGGCTCGCAGCTGTTCGAGCGGCAGACGGGCCAGGGCCTGAATCCCAGTGAGAAAGACCGTGCCGGTGTCGGCAAGGTAGCGGTCGTCGAGGTCCTAGGAAACGGGCTCAGTCATCGTGGCCTCGCTGGAGTTGTGTGTTGCAGAAGTATCTCAGCCCGCTTCAGTCAAAAGGGGTCGTCCCAATGCCTGCTCGGCTTCTGCGACGATTGACGCGACTGCGTCACCAGCACCGGGCAGGTCGGCGATGAGCGGTGCAGCGTCGCCGGCGTACAAGGGTTGATGATCGGGGTCCTCGGCAGCTTTCGCCGCGGCGAAGATGTCGGCAGCCGCTACTGACTGCATCAAGCCGGGGAGCGTTGGGGCGTTGGCCTCGGCATATCGATCGGCGAAAGTTGCAGGAAGCGTCTTCGCCCACTGACCGGTGAAGGCATCGGTGAGTTTGGGTGGGCCGCTGGCTTCGACGAGCTGTCGTTTCCAGAGCTCGCTCGCTGTGCTCTCCTTGGTGGCGACGAATCGTGTGCCGAGC
>CAWKYX010000373.1:0-3056 GCA_963854265.1 Acidimicrobiia bacterium | reverse complement strand
GGCTGGAGCGCCCGTGTACGACGGGCTGCAGGCGAGAGCAAGGATCACCCCCATGCAGACCGGTACGGTCAAGTTTTTCAACACAGAAAAGGGCTTCGGATTCATTACCCGGCCCGACGGCGATGATGTGTTTGTCCACCACTCCAACATTTCCGGTGATGGCTTCCGGAACCTCGAAGAAGGTCAAGCCGTGCAGTTCGAGGTCGGGCCCGGTCGCAAGGGCGACGAAGCACTCAACGTTCAGGCCGTCTGAGGTGGCTGGCAAAGGCCGACAGAGCTGGGAAAAGCGTCAACGCGAGAAGTCCAAGCGTGACAAACAAACAGCGAAGCGGGCTGAGCGCGAAGAGCGCAAGGTTGTCGACCCCGACGAAGAGGAACCAACCGGCGAAGGCCCAAGCGAGGCAGAGCTCTATCAGCGCTTCGCCAAGCTGAGCGAGGCACACGCCGCCGGCGAAGTCGACGACGACACCTTCGAAGAAAAGCGTGCAGAACTGTTCGAGCAGTTGGGTCTTGAGATCCACTGATACGCAGGGCAAGCGCCCGACCGTCACCCCGCCCTAACGGCGGGGTTTCGGCCTTTTTGGCGACTTTTTGACACGTAGCATCGGGGAGATTACGCCGATCTACATTCGACTGGTTCCGGATGTAACATGACCATGTGATGGAAGCGATCAACCATGACGAACGGGTGGCCTCGCTTACTGGCGGGCTTGCCCCGGTCGGTGGGTCACTTCAGTCGTTCCTGGAGTCGGGCAGGCTCCGAGCTGACGGGCGACCAAAGCCGGACTTTCGCCGGGACCTCCGCCAAATCAGCAACCTCGGCAATACATGGTCGGCGACATGGGTGCTGCTCGCACCGCCAGCGATCGTCTGGTTCACCATCCTGGCCGCCCATTGGGCCGCGACCGCGCTGGCGTTCATCGCAATGGGTGCGATGTTCCCGCGCTTCTACATCCTCAATCATGAGGCGGCGCATCGGTTGCTGTTCTCGAACCGTCGCATGAACGACCTCATCGGGGAGAAGATCCTGGGTCTGGTTGCCTTTGGCGATGGTGGCTCGACCTATCGCACCTCGCACTCCCAGCATCATCGAGACGAGTTCGGCCCAAGAGAACCGGACTTTGCTCTTTACGCTCGCTACCCCGTCCCAACGGCCTCGTGGAGGCGCAAAGTCTCGCGAGACATGTTCGGAGTTTCAGGTTGGAAGAACCTGAAGCCGATCTTCCAGGGGTTGTTTCGTGTTGGTTACCGCCGCCGGGCCCTCAAAGCCATAGGCACGCAGGCAGTCATCCTCGCCGGCTTTTGGCTCGCTGGGCATCCCTGGTTGTACGTCCTTGTTTGGTTTCTGCCTTGGATGACCTATTGGCGTGTCGTCAACCGGCTCCGAGCGTTGGCGGAACACGCCGGCATGACCCGCAGCCCAGATCGCCGCTACACCACGCACCACATCCGCCAGCACTGGTTGCCGGCACTCTTTTTTGTTCCGTTCAATACCGGCTACCACCTGGCACACCATGTGGACAGCGGCGTGCCGTGGCGCAACCTTCCGAAGCTCCACCAGGCGTTCGAGGAGGACGGGTATCTCAACGACGTCACCGTTCACCGGTCCTATCGAGCTTTCTGGCAAACCTTGTCTCGCTGATGCCCGCTCGATCACTGTCTGCGCGGAGCATCATTGCTTCTGCGCTCCTCGGAACGCACCCTCCACGCATGCAGGGCCGGCTATTGGTGGCTCTCACTTCGTGCTTCGGCATCGCCGAAGGAACGACCCGGGTTGCCCTGTCACGGATGGTGCAGCGAGGCGAGCTGACGAGAGGCGAAGGTTCGTACGGATTGCACGGCCATCTACTCATCCGCCAGCAGCATCAAGACGATGCTCGAGATCAGCTGGTGGTGCCTTGGGATGGCATGTGGGAACAAGCGATCTTTGTCGGGGTTGCCAACCCAACGCGGCGCCAAGATCGTCGACGAGAACTCCGAAGTCTGAAGCTCGGCGAACTACGAGAGGGCGTGTGGATGAGGCCGGGGAACCTGGACCGTGAGCGGCGCAGCAAACTCGCCAACCATACGGTGCAGGATCTGCAGTGGTGGCGAGCTTTGCCTGATGGTGGCGGAGATGACCTCGCTGCCCGCCTCTGGAATCTACCTGGATGGTCCAGTGACGCGAAGAAGCTGGCCGATGCGTTGGGCGACATGGCTCCGACCCTTGCCGGCGGAAACCAGGCGCTCCTGATTCGCGGATTCGAGCTCTCGGCATCGGTGCTGCGACACCTGGTGGCAGACCCCGAGCTCCCTGCTGAGCTCCGCCCGCCAGACTGGCCCTCCGCCGCGTTGCGAGATGCCTATGACGGTTTTGACGTTGCCTACCGGGCCCTGCTGTATCACTTTTTCGATCAGCACCGCTGACGCAGTCAGGCGAAGGTATCAATGACCTCGGCACCAAAGGATCGCAGCGTCTCGGGACTGGCGAAATCGCTCATCCAGATATAGAACCTCTCGACACCAACCGACGCCTGCGTTCTGAGCGCTGGCACGAGCTCTGGGCCGGTACCGATCAAGAGATCGGAACGATCAACCCCAAACCTCCGGTGCGTCACATCAGTGATCGCGTCACGGTCAGCTTCGTTCGGCACGAACGCGACCATCTGTTGGAGCGACCCTCGGGCGTTGCCGGTTTGCGCGTTCAGTTCTGCGAAACGATCGGCCGCGTACCCGGGGCAATTCCACCAAGCCGCGTGAGCTGAGGCCAGGCGGAGGATCTTCGGGCCGGCCCCGCCAATGATTAGCGGAAGGCGCCCGGTCGGGACGGGTTGCTGCTGCGCTCCGGCGATCTGATGATGAACGCCCTGGTAGGTCACCTCTTCACCAGTCCACAACGCGCTGATGACCTCGACGGTCTCACTCAGTCGATCGAACCGCTCTTTTGGTTAGGTCGGCAAACCGTACGACTCGAATTCCGGTGCCCAAGAGCCCCAACCAAGCCCGAGCTCGAACCGACCACCGGTTGCGTGATCGAGGCCCACGGCTTGTTTCGCGAGTACTGCAGGATTCCGGAA
>CAWKYX010000372.1:0-3070 GCA_963854265.1 Acidimicrobiia bacterium | reverse complement strand
CTTGGTTGTCTTCTTGAACTTCATCCAAAGCCCCTTCGGGTCTATGTAGCGATCACTACATAAATTACAGCGACCGCTACACACTCTGCGGCGCTCCAGCCCCGCAATACCGAGACCGCTGCCATCCAAGTGATGAGGCCGACTTCCTGACCCAGCAGCCTGCAAAGGTCAATTGGTATCCGCGGTGACTCGCTTCATTGCCGGTGGTCTGTGGCACGTTCTCAAAATCACAACAAGTCAGCACCAAGGGACTCGAGCCAGGGCGAAGCCGGTCGCATCGAATCAATCACCTTCAGGGGCCTTGTCGGCTAACTCCTCGGTGATCGTGCCCCACCGGTAGTCGCTAGTGACCCTGATCGCAACAGGCCGACCACGCCGAGGCGCACCAGGCTGGGGATCACGTGGACGGACCTCGTACCCGCATGCATAGGCGCCCGCAGCTTTGTGCGCGACCCGTTCGATCTCGACCTCGGGGAGCACCTCTCGGAGGAACTCGAGCTCGGTGGTGCAGGCCTGACCGTACCGGGATGCCACAGCCCAGATGGCACAACTATGCAAGGTCATCCTGTAAGCACCACTGGGGAGCTTCTCGAAGTCGGCCAGATATCCCTCCTCGTCAAGCATGCCGGCGAGGAACGCCATCTTCTCGTCGAGGCTCTTACCCACCAACTGCGTCCGAGCTTGTGCAACCCGACGATCTCGGCGACGCTCGAAGATGCGGGAGACGAGCTGTCGGTCTTCCTCCTCGATGTGGCCGAGCAGCTCGACCGAAAGGTCGACTGAAGCCCCTGGGAGCATGGCCTCGGCGAGATCGGTGCTGTGGTAGAGGTCAGTCGGGCGCCCGGGCCGACCTCGCTCCTGACGGGCAGCGACTACGCCGGCGGCCCTGAGGGCGGCCAGGTGCTGGCGGACACCGCTTGAGGTAATCCCTAGTGCCTCGGCCAGCTCTTCGGCCGATGCTTCCCCTCGCCTCTTGAGCGCGACAAAGACCTGCCTTTGAGCGGGCGAAAGATCAACCACGGGGTGCGCAAACAGCATCGGCCACGTTCTCAGTGTATCGCCAGCGAGGCCAAGGCATCAGATTCACAAGTAACAACTTGCGTAACTACCCAGCCTTGAGGCTAGAATCAAAGCCGCAGGGAGACGAAATGATGACCCGACTGACGATCACTAGGAACTGCACATTAGGCGAAGTCCTGGAGGCGTACCCGAGCGCCCAACGTGCCATCTTCAGCCGCCACTAGATCGGTGGTGCATCAGCTGCGGGTATGTGCCCGACGACGCAGAGCAGCTCGACCGGCGCGTCCAGGTGAGCCCCGTGGGTGTGGCCGCGGCCCTCGGTTAATCAGAAGAGGCTGCCCGGCACCCCCCACCTCATCGCGGTGGGTAGCGGCAAAGGCGGCATCGGCGTGCTCGACCCCATGCCGGAGCCACAAGCCCACGGCGGCTAGCTAGATCCGATGCATTGGAACAACACCCACAACAAGGAGCCCTTTCCCATGAGCACTATCGAGCTCCTCACCAAACCCGTCATCAATCTCACCGACCAGACTGCGACCAAGGTCCCCAAGCTGATCGCCCAGGAGGGCCACGACCAGCTCGCCCTGCGCGTCGCCGTAAAGGCCGGCGTGTGTTCGGGGATGTCTTACGAGATCGACTCCGACACTGACCCCAACGCCCAACGCTCTTGCGGCTGCTGGCAGTCGTTCTCATGACACGCGACGTACCAGTAGCGGCCCCGACAATGGGCCCGTTGGACACGCTGGGTCGGCCTGTTCGCGACCTACGCATATCGGTCACGGATCGGTGCAACTTCCGCTGTACCTACTGCATGCCCAAGGAGATCTTCGGCCGCGAGTACGAGTTCCTGGCCCGTGAAGCACTGCTCAGCTTCGAGGAAATCGACCGGGTGGCCCGCTCCTTCGCGCGCCACGGGGTTCGCAAGCTACGCCTCACCGGCGGGGAACCGCTCATGCGCAAGGGGATCGACGACCTCATCGCCAAGCTAGCCCTGATCCCCGATATCGAGGACCTCACCCTCACCACCAACGGCGCCTTGCTCGGCCGCGAAGCCCAGAACCTGGCAGCGGCCGGGCTCGACCGGGTGACTGTCAGCCTCGACTCGATGGACGACACCGTGTTCATGGCCATGAACGACGTCGGCTTCGGTGTACAGACGGTCCTCGACGGGATCACCGCCGCCGCCGAGGCCGGGCTCACTCCCATCAAGATCAACATGGTGGTGAAACGGGGCGTCAACGACAGCTCCATTCTCGCCATGGCGGAGAACTTCAAAGGCTCGGGGCACACCCTGCGGTTCATCGAGTACATGGACGTCGGCACCACCAACGGCTGGCGACTCGACGATGTGGTCCCGGCCCGGGCCATCGTCGAGGTGCTGGACCAGGAGTTCGGGATCGAACCGATAGACCCTTCCTACCGGGGCGAAGTGGCCCAGCGGTGGCGTTACCGTGACGGAACCGGAGAGGTGGGTGTCATCACCTCGGTAACCCAACCGTTCTGTGGTGACTGCACCCGCGCTCGCATCTCGGCCGAGGGTGTCGTCCACACCTGCCTATTCGCTACTGGTGGGACCGACCTGCGCCAGCTGCTGCGGGCCGGTGCCAGCGACGAAATGCTCGACGAAGTCGTGTCCGGGCTGTGGACGAAGCGTGCCGACCGGTACTCCGAGACCAGGGCCTCACAAACCGCAGGCCTTCGCAAGGTCGAGATGAGCTACCTCGGTGGCTGACTCGTGAGATTTGCCAGGAAAGAGGAAGTCACGGCCGTCACCGACGTCTCCGCAGCCGAGGGGACCAAGGTCGCCAGCAACCAGTGCGGGGCAACATCGGCGAGAAGCTCCCCGACGTTATGCCAGCAATCTCGCCCAAAAACCAACAACTACTCAGGTTCCACGGCATCTACTAGAAGGACGGCCGCGACGTGCTCACCGAGCGAAAGTGGCAAGGGCTCGACGTCGACCGATTCGAGACCGCCGACCCACTCGGCCGGCACCCCCAGGGTGACGGGCGATGGTTCCTCGGCGCCAAGGTCGAGAACTGTCGCATCC
>CAWKYX010000371.1:0-3089 GCA_963854265.1 Acidimicrobiia bacterium | reverse complement strand
TGATGATCGTGTAGTGGTCGAGACCTTCGGCCCCACCCTCTCGGCCATAACCGCTCGACTTCACGCCGCCAAACGGCGTCTCCGGAAGCGAGGCCTCGAGTGTGTTGATGGACAAGTTCCCAGCCTCGACCTCATCGACCATTCGATCGACATAGTCGGCCCGGTTGGTAAAGCCGTAGGACGCCAGCCCGTAAGGCACGGAGTTGGCCTGAATGATGGCCTCATCGAGCGATGACACCGGGTTGACGATCGCGATCGGACCAAAGGGCTCTTCCTGCATGATGCGGGCATGGGCCGGCACATTGGCGAGGATCGTCGGCTCAAAGAAATACCCCGTGGTACCGATTCGGTGGCCACCGGTGGTGAGCTCAGCGCCGCATTCGATGGCGTCGCTGACGAGTTCGGCCAGCGACGCAAGCCGGCGTTCGTTGGCCAGGGGTCCCATCTCCACCCCGGGCTCCATGCCGTCGCCAACCACAGTTGCCGCCGTCCGCTCGGTGATGCGAGCGAGGAATTGGTCAAAGATGCTGTCGTGTACGAAGAACCTCGTCGGCGACGTACACACCTGGCCGGCATTGCGCATCGCTCGGATGGCGGAGCTGGTTGCTGCGGCGTCGACATCGGTGTCTTCGCAGACGATGACGGGGGCATGCCCGCCGAGCTCCATCAGCACGGGCGTCATGTGATCCGACGCGAGCCCCGTGAGGTGACGGCCAACCGAAGTCGAGCCGGTGAAGGCAACAAGCTTCACGACGTCGCTGGGTATGAGGTGTTCCGAAATGTCGGCCGGGATCCCGAACACCAGGTTGAGCACGCCGGCCGGGAGGCCAGCGTCATGAAAGGCCTGGACAATGTGCATTGCCCCGGCCGGTGTCTCTTCGTCTGCCTTCAAGATGATCGAGCAGCCTGAGGCAAGAGCGCCAGCAATCTTGCGGGCGGGCTGGCTCATGGGGAAGTTCCACGGTGCGAAAGCCGCGACAGGACCAATTGGTTGATGGTGAACGATGTGTTTGACGCCAGGTCCACTCGGAATCACCCGGCCATAGCTGCGGACGGCCTCGCCCGCGTCCCACTCAAAGAACTCGGCGCCCCGGATCACTTCGAGTTGGGCTTGGGCGAACGGCTTGCCGTGTTCGAGGGTGATCGAGTGGGCGATCTCGTCCTGCCGCTCCCGCATCAACCGGGCCGCCTCACGGATCAGGTCGGCTCGATCACGAGGCGCCACGCGACGCCAAACGGCGAATCCCCGATCAGCGGCCTCGAGGGCATCATCGAGATCCTGCGGGCGGGCGATCGGCACGTGGCCGATGGTCTCCTCGGTCGCCGGATTGATTACCGGGAGGGTTTGCTCGGTGGTGCGCCAGGCGCCATCGATGTAGAGCTGGGGGTCAAGATAGTTAGACATACAAGTCCTAGAAGGCGGTGCGGATGGACCAGAGGTCGGGAAACGCGGGCTGGAACAGGGTCGCGGCGAGATAGGCGGCACCGTCGGATCCACCGGTGCCCATCTTGGTCCCGATGGTTCGGCGCACCATCATGACGTGGCGATAGCGCCACTCTTGGAGACCCTCGTCGACATCGGTGAGGGTTTCACACAGCGCTGCAAATCCTTCGTCGTCATAGCGCTCGACGATGAGCGCCTGAAGCGCAGGGTTTTCGGTGATGGTCTCGCGGACGTCGCGCTGAAGGAGTTCGGTCGGGACTGGGGCGCCGTCTCGCGCGAACACGTTGAGGAAGGCGTCCCAAAGAGTTGGAGCGTCGTAGCGCGCTTGTAGGCGCTCAGCGTCGGGCCCAGCGAACCAGTCCAGTTGCACCCGATCCTTGATTCCGAGCACAAACTCGATCTCTCGGAACTGAGCTGACTGGAACCCACTCGCATTGGCTAGGAAGGAACGGAAACTCGCGAACTCAGCGGGCGTCATGGTCTCGAGTATGTCAACCTGACCTACGAGGGTCTTCAGGATCTTGAGAATCCGCTTGAGACGATTCTGAGCGCCGCTGATCCGGCCCTCGTTTAGCGAGACGACAACAAAGTCGAGCTCGTGCAGCAACTGTTTGAACCACAATTCGTAAACCTGGTGAATGATGATGAACAGGGTCTCATCGTGCTCAGGCTCACCCGTTTCAGGGTTGATCGAGACGCAATTCTGGAGGGAGAGGAGCTCCGATATCTTCAGGTAGTCACCGTAGCTAAAGGCGTCTGGATCAATTGTTGGCCGGTTTCCGGGGCACGTACTCATGAGGTTGACAGCGCTTTCTGGTCGGCGAGCGGATCTCGCGGTGGGAGTGCGGGCAGTGCAGCAATCGCCGAGTCGACATCGATCGATGGATCGTTGATCGCGGCGGAGATGATGGAGGCCTGGCGGGTGGCCCGTTCTTTGGCCTCGGCGTAGGGCATGGTCGAGAACATGACCATGTTGTAACGAGGACTGATTTGTCCGGGGTGGCGTTGTTCGAGTTCCAAAGCGAGTGAGCGTGCGGCGAGATAGTCGGAGTCGATGACGCCCGCTCGCATCTCCTTGTAGTTGTCGAGCGCCATATCGGCGATCGCCTCGGTGTTCGGTTTCCGTTCGGACTCGTACTCGTGGAAGGCCATCGCCAAGTCGTCGGGGTGGGTGCGAACGCAGCGGTCGAGAACCCGTGCCGACTCCATAGCTGCGTTCATGCCTTGTCCGTGGAACGGCACGATGGCATGGGCGGCATCGCCGAGGAGTACGACTCGGTCATCGAGGCTCCAGCCGGCCGCGCGAAGCGTCCCGAGCGAGCCGGTTGGATTGGTCCGAAACTGGACGGCGATATCGGGGACCTGAGCGACGAAATCGGGAAATTCTGCCGCAAAGAATGTGTCAATCGCTCCATCTGAGTCGAGCGCGTCGAACGTCTCGGTCGGCGCAAAGAGAGTGACGGTGAAGTCGCCCCCTGGGTTGGCCAGGGCGATGAGCATGAACTCGCCGCGTGGCCAGATGTGTAGCCCGTGGGGGTCCAAGAGGTGGTTGTGGTCTGGGCCCGACGGCAGGGTGAGTTCCTTGTAGGAGTGACCGAGCCTTTCGGTCTCGTAGGTGCACACCTTGGCCGTTCCGAGCGCTTTG
>CAWKYX010000370.1:0-3116 GCA_963854265.1 Acidimicrobiia bacterium | reverse complement strand
GACCCCACACCGCCCACGGCGACCTCACACCAACCGAGTTCGCCCTACGGTGGACCCACCAGAACAACCAAATGCTCTCATAGCAACTGGTACAACAACCCGGTCCCCCTCAAGTTCTCCGACACCAACAATCAACGGCGCATGGTCTTACTTCGCGTCGACAGAGCCGCGTTTGCCGCTCGAGCCTCCTCGGATCCTGCTCGTATGCCCGCCCCGTCGGTAGTCCTGCCGGCCAACAACGGAAGCTCACGCGGGCAAGACCGTGAGCTCGGTGGCTTTGACCGACGCCCAACACTTCGTCCCCGGTCCGAGACCCAGCTCGGTCGTCGCCGACGTCGTGATCAGCGCTCGTCCATCGAAGGGGCCCTCGAACGCCACGTTGACGCGGTTGCCGTCGGTTGAAAGGCCGGTGACCGAGATCGGCCATGCGTTGCGCGCTGAGCCGTCGGGCCGTTGGCGATGAAGGGTCACGGCGTTCGCGGGAAAGGTCACGTGGACGTCGCCAACGGCTTCCTCGGCGAGTGTGAGCGATGTTGAGTCCAACATGACGGTGGTCCCGGCAGCCGCTCCCGAGACGATGTTCACGCCCAACAACGACGCCACCCAGCGCGAGCGGGGCGATGCCGCAACCTGGGTTGCCGTGCCGCTCTGGAGGATGTGACCATCGTCCACTACAACAATGCGGTTCCCCAGAAGCCTGGCCTCGACGGGGTCGTGGGTCACCGTGACAACGGTCGCGTCGAGATCGTTGAGGTGGTGGCGCAACTCGGCCCGTGCCTCCACGTCCAGTGCAGCCGCGGGCTCATCCAACAACAACACTGCCGAACCCGAGTTGAGTGACCGGGCCAACGCGACCTTTCCGGCCTGCCCACCCGACAGTTCCCGCGGGCGGCGCCCGGCCAGATCGACGATGCCGACACGCTCGAGCATTGCTGCTGCGCTCGCCCGGGCGGCTCGGCGCGAGGTGCCTCGGGACCGCGGGGCAAAGGCGACGTTGTCCAGCACGGTCAGGTGCGGAAACAATGCCCCCGTCTGGGGTTGCAGGACGATATCGCGGTCATGCGGAGCGACGAACGTTTTCGTGGCGGGCTGGTCGACCACCAGCGACCTGACATGCACGACGCCGTCGGCTACTCGCTGGAGTCCGGCGAGCGTGCGGAGAAGGGTCGACTTTCCGGCCCCGTTCGGTCCAATGACGGTTACGTGCTCGCCCCGGCTGACGCTGAGGTCGTAGCGGAGCTCGCGCTCGCCGACACGCACCGAAGCATCGATCGAGAGTTCAGGGACCGCCTCGGGGTCGATGCTCATCGGGCGGTCCCCAGCCAGCGACCGCGGAGCGCGATCAGGACCGTGAGTGAGACCGCCACGAGAACGAGGCTCAGTGCCATGGCGCGTTCGGGATCGGTCTCGAGGGCCACAAAGATCTCAATCGGCAGCGTACGGGTGCGACCGGGGGAGTCGCCGGCAAAAGTGATCGTGGCACCGAACTCGCCGAGCGCTCGTGCCCAGCTGAGGGCTGCGCCGGCCACGATGGCAGGCCGAACCATGGGCAGCGTGACGCGAACGAAGGTCGTCCATGGGCGAGCGCCGAGGCTTGATGCGGTCTCGGTGTACCGGTCGTCGAGCTGGGCCATCGCGGCCTCAACCGTGACCACAAAGAAGGGAAGCGCGACAAATGACGCGGCCACGATGGCACCGGCAGTGGTGAACGGCAGGGTGATGCCGAACCAGTCGTCGAGGCGTTGACCGACCAAGCCGCGCCGGCCCAGTGCAAACAACAGCGCCGTGCCGCCAACCACCGGCGGCAGGACCATGGGCAGCATCACCAGAGCTCGGACGGCCGAGCGGCCCGGGAAGGTTCGGCACGCCAGGATCCACGCCAGCGGGAGGCCCAACACCAAGCAGACGCCCGTCGCCGACAGGCTGACGACGAGCGAGACCGCAATGGCATCGGCCACCGCCTCACCGCCCAACACATCGTCGAGCGCGGACCATGGCATGCGTTGGAGCAACCCGACAACGGGCAGGACCAACAAGACAACAGCGAATGTCGCAGCGACGACCAACGGCGCAGGCGCACGGGTCACGGCTTTCATGGGGCGTCCCCAAAGTCAGCCGCGGACAGGATGGCCTGGCCTTGGTCTGAGAGCACGAACGCGACGAATGCGGTCGCTGCCGGGTCATCGCCCAGCGCTGCGATTGGGTAGCGGTTGACCAGATCGTCACCGGTGGGTATCGCGATTGCCTCGAGTTGTGTGGTTATGTCGGTCACGTAGATGAGGCCTGCGTCGACTTCGCCGAGCTCGATCCTCGTGCGCACAGCACGCACGTGCGGCTCGAAGCCGGTGGCCTCGAGTTCGGCCCCCGCTGCGATGACGACCCGCCGGGTCAACGCGCCGCATGGGACCTGCGGCGCACAGGTGGAGACCAGGACATCGGGTCGGGCGAGGTCGGCGAGCGTAGCGATGCCCAACGGGTTCCCGGACGGGACGGCGATCACAATGCTGTTCGTCGCGAAAACCTCGATATCGATGGGCTCGTCGAGCTGGGACTCAAGGTTGTGCATCGAGTCGAGGTTCGCCGTTGCGATGACGTCAGCTGGGGCACCCTCGACAACCTGGGTGACCAGCGATGAGCTTCCGGCAACGACGACTTCGAAGGAGACATCTTGGCCGGCAGGCGTCGCACCGAAAGCTTCAACCAGGTTCTGGCTCACCTCCGTGAGCGAGGACGCGGCAAAGAGTTGCACCGTGTCGGCGTCGGAGCCCGCACTGCAGCCAGCGAATAGAAGGGCTCCTGCCACGGCGCACGCGGTCGGTCGAATCCGACCGACCGGTCTGCTCACGCGAGCTCGATGACGACGTTGGTCGACTTGACCACTGCTGCGGTGAGAACGCCGGGTTCGAGGCCCAAGTCATCAACGGCCTCGGCCGAGATCAGCGACACGACTCGATGAGGGCCGGCTTGGATCTCGACCTGAGCCATCACGGTGTCCCGCGTGACCTTGGTGACCAGACCCACGAAGCGGTTGCGCGCAGACATCCGTCCGTCATGGGGGCCGGTGACAGCGAGTTCCTCGGCGAATCGGGCGAGTTCGGCGCCCTGTACCACTCGGT
>CAWKYX010000369.1:0-3117 GCA_963854265.1 Acidimicrobiia bacterium | reverse complement strand
TCGTGGGCTTCGTCGATGATGATCGTGTCGTACTTGCTGAGTTTGCGGTCTCGCTGAATCTCGGCCAGCAGCACGCCGTCAGTCATCAGTTTGAGCTGTGTTCTTGCGCTCACCTCGTCGGTGAATCGAACCTTGTAGCCGACTCGTCCGCCGACGGAGTCCTTGAGCTCCTCGGCGACGCGCTCAGCAATCGAGCGGGCCGCGATCCGGCGAGGTTGGGTGTGGCCAATGAAGCCGTCGATGCCTCGTCCGAGCTCGAGACAGATCTTGGGGATCTGGGTGCTCTTTCCCGATCCGGTCTCGCCCGCGACGACAACGACCTGGTTCTCGCCGATGATCTTCATCAGCTCGGTACGCCGTTGGCTGATTGGAAGATCGGGTGGATAGGTGATCGCCGCCCGTTGCTGGGCACCTTGGTCGTCGGACACGCTGGCCAACGTTACCGAGGTGAAGTAGCGGCGGCGCTGGCCATGGCTGCGCTCGTTGTGCGCCGGGTCTTAGTGAAGTTGAGCGCCCACCGATTCGGTGAATGTGAATCCGGAGCCGAGGCGTTGCGGGATGACCAGCTGGCCGTCCTCAAGATCAATGGTCTCGTTGAACAGATGGGTGACACGTTCGACTCGGATCCGGCCACCGTCAGGCTGTGTTCAGTCAGGAAGTGGGTCGACACTGGGATGTGTTTGGTGCGGGCCTCATCGTCTGGGTGATCCTACGGCTGCAGCGAGACGGTGAGTTCGGTGCCCTCGACCTCGATGCCGCCGCGGTTGCCGATCTCAACGGACCCATAACGTTGGGTGAAGACGGGGGGTAGCGGCCGGTCAGCCGGCAGCGAGAGCCACAAACGAAGCAGATGGCGGCGTCGTTCCGGTTCGGGGTGATCCTCGAAGCCCATCCGGTCGTGGAGCAGGCCGTGGTTGTGGACGAACTGGAGATCGCCCGGCCGAAGCTCCATTGCCAAACTGAGTTCAGGGTCGTTGGCGAGGCGATCGAACATGTCGAGCGCGTCACGGTGTTCGTCGTCGAGACGTGGGGCATCTGTGAACCGAGATGCCGACTCGATGTACTGCCGTTGATACAGAACGGTGAGGTGCCCCTGATGCCACGAGAGGACTGGGATCTCGAACCATGGATCGGCACCAGGCGGGACCTCGCCTCGTCGGTCTGTGGCGACCTGATCGAACAGACGAGCCGCGAGGTGTGGCGCCTCGTCGAGCATTCGAAGGTAGATCGATTCGGCGCTGACGAGCATGGACTCGCCGCCGGACTTGGCTGTTTGCAGACAGAGCAGGCCAACGGTGTCGGCGGAGTCGGTGTGGAAGGTCTGCCGTTCGTGGGTTTGGTAGATCCGGGAGTTGGGGTCGCTCACGTCTGCGCCGACGTCGCGAACGTGGCCAAGCAGGTGGCCAGCCGCGTTCTGAGAGCGGAGCGATCCAATGGAGCGTCCGAGGAGCAGATACATCGAGGCGAGGACGTCGACCTCGAAGTCGGTGGGGTCGATGCCGCGGAGCAGCACAAATCCTCGCCCTGCCTGCAGCTCGGCCCGGATGCGAAGGCCGAGCTTTTCGACGGCAGCTGGAAGCTGGCTGGCGGGTGCAATCGCGTCGGTTGGCGAGTCGAGCTTGCCGGCCGCATCGGCCAGCGTAGCCAGGTCATCCGAGTCCCATGTCCAGGTCCAACCGTCGGCTGTTCGAGCAAGCTCAGTGCCGCGCCACGTTCGCGCGCCTGGAACGAAGTCGGCCCTGGAGTTGCCGGCGGAGGCCATTAGTTCAGTGCCTCACGCGACGGCGATCGCGTCCGGTTCAGAGGATCTGAACGCGGTGCCGTAGGTCACCCCACCGAGGATGATCAGGCCGCCTATGTAAATCGTCACGGCCGGCGCCTCACCGAAGGCCAGCCATCCCCAACAGATCGCTGCGATGGTCTCGATTGGGGTGAAGAGGCTGACCTCGGCGGCGGGGAGGTAGCGAGTGGAGGTCGCCAACATCACCCGCCCAGTGGGGCCAGCGATGGCACCCATGATGAACAGGAGCAGATAGGTGCTGGCCGAATGGCCGAGAATGACTGCGGGGACGGCGGCGACGAGTGCCATGAACACACCGGCCAATCCAATAGCGGCAGACCGGTCGAGCTCGGGATGTCGACGCCAGATCGTGAGGTTCAGTGACCAACAGATAATCGCCGTGAGCGCCAAAAGGTCGCCGGTGAGGTGGCCGCCGCCGAAGGAATCGGACATCACGACCACGATGCCGACTATTGAGATTGCGATGGCGATCCAGACCCGTCGACCGGTCCGCTCGCCAATCAGGACCCGACTCGCGATCGCGGCGAACACTGGCGCTGCAGCGATGATCACCACCACGTTCGCAATAGCAGTGTTCTTGATTGCCATGATGAATGCGGTGCTCGACCCGAGCTGAAATACCGCCGACCAGAAGAGGGGCCAGCGGCCTGCCCGCACGATTTCGGCCGGCTTCGGCCCGGGGCGGAGCACGAGGTAGGCGTACGTGGCGGGTGCCACGAAGACCCCGAACCAGAACACCACCGTCCAGCCCGAGACGTCTGCGGCGCGGGTGATCAACGAATCTGTGCTGATGATCAGCATGCCGAAAGCTGCGAGCAGGATCCCCACGGTGCGGGGGCGAAGACGTGCGATGAGAGATTTCACCTACTGCCGGAATCTGGGGATGTTCGAAGTGGTGACCTCGTCGTGCATCAGGCCGAACTTGTTGAGAAAGAAGTCGTGGTCGCTTCCTGGCACCCGCATAGTGATGTGGCTCCAGACGGTGTCGTCGTAACCGAGGTGAGCTGCGAGGCGGTACATGACGGCCAGCTTGACCTGGGCGTTACATTGAACACCGGTGTAGCCGCTCGCGTTCGCGGCGGTGAAGTCGCCGGCGACAACTTCGCGAGGTTCTGTTGTGTCTGCCATCGGGGTTTCTCAGTTCGGGTGATGGAGGAATCAGGTCGTTGTGTGGTGTTCATGCAGGATAAGAGAGTTGCGTTGTTCCAGTACTTGCACTGCGGTGAAGTGGTCGGCGTCGCCTGTCCAGCAATTGAACCGCCGCCGCCCGAGCTATTAGACCCCCAACCTGCTAGCACTGGATGGGTGGGACTCAG
>CAWKYX010000368.1:0-3130 GCA_963854265.1 Acidimicrobiia bacterium | reverse complement strand
GATCTCGACCTGAGCCATCACGGTGTCCCGCGTGACCTTGGTGACCAGACCCACGAAGCGGTTGCGCGCAGACATCCGTCCGTCATGGGGGCCGGTGACAGCGAGTTCCTCGGCGAATCGGGCGAGCTCGGCGCCCTGTACCACTCGGTGGCCGCCGCTTGTGCGGGTCGTGGCGAAGCGCTCGGCGTCGGCCCAGCGCCGGAGCGTATCGATGCTGGTACCTAGCAAATCTGCGGCTTGACCCATACGAAACTCTCTCATAAGGGAAAAGAGTATCAAATACCTATGAATCCTTCGAATATTGAGCGTCGCTGAGCACGCCGGGTATCCCTGGGGCATCCGGACAGGTTTCGTACCCTTTGGATGTGGAGAACCCTTGGTTGAACAACCGCGAGTCGCACAGCCGGCCGGCAGACAGTGCCGGGCGGGACAACGCGGCCCAGGTGAGCTCAGAGTGCGATGTCGTCAGGCCCGGGACCGCAATGGCGGCCGTCGCCACACTCGGTGTTGGTACGACGCTGACCCAGGCGACCGATGATGGCCAGGGTCTCCGTGACGCCTGTGGCTCCGACCCAGCCCAGTTCTGTGAGTGGGTCTATGAGCAGACGGGCAACGAGACATTCTCGACGGTCATTGCCTGGGCGGTCGCTCGGCCGCTGCGCATCGTCATCATCATCGTGTTGGCCTTCGTGGTGTCGCGTCTGTTGCAGCGTGCTGTTGCCCACTTTGGTGAGAAGCTCGCCGACGACGTCCAGAACCAGCGAATCCAACAGCTTCGTAGCGGCCGCGCCGGGCAGTTTCTGATCGATGAACAACAAGAACAGCGATCGAAGGCCCGAACCGAGACGCTCACCAGCGTATTGGGCAGCGCTGCCTCGATGGCGGTGTGGACCATCGCTGTCCTGCTCGTGTTGGGCGAGATAGGAATCAGCTTGGCGCCGCTCATCGCGGGAGCCGGCATCGCGGGTGTGGCCATCGGGTTTGGCGCCCAGTCGGTAGTCCGAGACTTCCTCAGCGGCTTCTTCATGTTGGTCGAAGACCAATACGGCGTCGGTGACGTCATTGACGTCGGCGACGTTGCGGGCACGGTCGAACGGGTGACCCTTCGCTCCACGGTTTTGCGTGATGTGAGGGGGAATCAGTGGCATGTCCCGAACGGCGAAATCCATCGGGTGGGCAATATGTCGCAGCTGTGGTCGCGGGCACTGCTCGACATCGACGTGGCCTATGACACGGACCTGCGATTGGCGCAGGGGATCATCCAGCACGTGGCTGATGATCTCTGGCACGACGAGGATTTCGACGGCGGGGACATCATCGATCCGCCCGAGGTTTGGGGTGTCGAGAGTCTCGGTGCCGATGGCATTTCGATCCGATTGGTCGTCAAAACCGACCCAGCCGAGCAGTGGGCGGTCGCTCGGGAGTTGCGCCTCCGGATCAAGGAGGCCTTCGACGAGGCCGGCATCGAGATCCCGTTCCCCCAGCGGACGATCTGGATCAACCAGGACCCTCGACAGCCAAATCCCGTGCCATCGGATGTGAACGTGGCCCCCGTGCGCCGCCGCGTCGACGGCGACGTCCTCCCGGGCATGCCAGACATCTCCCACTGAGGCGACTGCGCTCGACGTAGCCCACCCAGCCCGACACTCCGGTTGCTTAGCTCGTTTCGATTTGTCCTCGGCGGCTCTGAGGTCGAGTTGGCCGCCCCGATGCATCGTGCTCTGGTTGCGATCCTCGCGATCAACGACAACGTTGTGGCATCGACCGAGCAGCTGATCGACGAGTTATGGAGTCGGCAACCGCCCGATTGTGCGCGTGCGACCCTGCAGTTCTACGTTTCGGTCCTCCGCCAGAAGTGCCGCGAGGCTGGGAATGCGGACCTGGTCGAGACCCGAAGCCCGGGCTATGTGCTCCCCCCGATCCCATCGAGACCGATGCCGCAGCCTTCCGTGCCCACATCGGTGCCGCGCAACAAGTCGGCGCTGCCGCGGCCGAAGCGGACCAACACGAACACCTTGTCGCGGCACTGGCACTCGTGCAGGGTCCCATATTGCCTGCGCTCGACCACCTCGACACGGTGCGCCTGTTCATCAACGACATCGAGGAGCACCGCTGCTGGGAGGCCCGAGAGCTCGTCGAAGTGGATCTCCGTCGAGGCCGGGCAAGCGACGTCATCCCACGGCTTCGGACGCGCGCATGGCTGAGCGCCCTCGTCGACGACGAGCCGCTCACCCTCGAACAACGCAACATCGCCCGTGTCTCCTGGCCGCCCTGGCCAAACTTTGGTGGCGACTACGGCACTACCAGTCGGCTGGCAGAGGACGCGTTGGCTGCGGCGCGCGAGTTGGGCGACGATCGCCGTCTCAACGCGGCACTGATCATCAGCGGCACAACGGCGGTGTTCGAGGGCGACGTCAAACGCGCCGCAGAGTGCTTCATCGACAGCGCGCAGCTGACTGAGGCGCTCGGCGATCTCGGTGGCATCGCTGCATCGATGGCGTTTTGGGGCGTCGCCCATCGCCGGATGGGACAATTCGACGATGCGAAACGATGTTTCGACAAGGCGTTCGAAGGGTTCAGCCGTCTTGCCGACGACCGCGGCATGGCGCTCGTCATAGCCAACAGCGGCCGGCTTGCTCACCAATTGGGTGACCTGGAGCGCGGGCGCGAGCTGACCCGTCGGGGCTGGAGCTGGTAGGGCAGAGCCTGGATTCGATGGTCAGCGCTCAGGCTGCGCTGTTCTGCGGGCACGTTTCTCTGGATTCCGGGCTACTGGAGCAGGCTCAGACCAACTTCGAGGCAGCGCTGCGCCACTCCCTTGCTCTCAAAAACCGTACGATGAGCTCGGCTGCCATTGAGTGGATGATCGTGGTGGGCGGACACGAACATCACGATGTCGCCTTGATTGATGCGTTCACCCAGTTGCGCCGCAACTCACCGGGTACCGCGTCCCCGCGGCCCGAGCAGGACCTCGCCGTTGCCGAGGCTCGTGAGGCACTCACCGATGGCGACTACGCGGCCTATGCGGCTCGTGGTCGGACAATGGGCCTCGACAACGCCATTGATTACGCACGCGCTGCAGCAAGAAGGCGGCTACACCAACTCAACTGAACCGGGCGCGTTCCAAGGT
>CAWKYX010000367.1:0-3132 GCA_963854265.1 Acidimicrobiia bacterium | reverse complement strand
TCGCGCGAGGAGCGCTAGTTCGAAATCATCTCGATCGCGATCGGGGACGATCAACGCTGGGTGCGGTTCGGCTTGATAGTGCTGGGGATCGATGTCGGTGCCGCCCGTCAACACGATGGCGTCGAGACGGTCTGCGGCCGTGGCAGGATCAACATCGAGAGGCAGGTGAACAGGGAGACCGCCAGCCTCGATGACCGCCCTTGAGTAGTCGGCCAAGTACATGTCGATGTCCAGGTGGTGCAGAATCTCGTGGAAGCCAGCCTGAGCGCTTCCTATGGTGCGACGACCAGTGACTCCGATCAGTGGCAGTGACACAACCTTCTCCAATGTGCTCGCCGATTGCATTGCGAGGTTACAAGGATCCCAGATCCGAGCGCGGTCTCGTTCATGAGCTTTCCTCACATTGGACGCAGTCCTGGGAAGCAGGCAGGCTGTCGGCCTCTCTACTCCTTGCGGGGGGAACATGACGGCTGCCATTACCAGCGGGGCGACAGGCATGCCGCTGCTCGAAGACACCATTGGAGCAAACCTCGAGGCCACCGTTGCCACCTTCGGCGACAGCGAGGCATTCGTGGTGCCGCACCAGGGCATCCGCCAGACGTGGACCGAGTTCAACGACACGGTCGACCAAGTAGCGAAGGGCTTGCTGGCGCTCGGCATCGAGGCTGGAGATCGAGTCGGGATGTGGAGCCCGAACTACGCCGAGTGGGCTTACATCCAATACGCCACCGCAAAAATTGGTGCGATCCAGGTGAATGTGAACCCGGCGTACCGCACGAGCGAGCTCGAATACGTCCTCGAACAGTCCGGCTGTCGGGTGCTGGTGACCAGAACCGAGTATCTGACCTCGGCCTACAGAGACATGGTCACCGAGGTGTGGCCGGCCGTGACGACGTTGGAGCAGGTGATCTACTTCGACACCGATGATTGGATGCAGTTGTTGGTGGGCGGCGAGACCGTGACCGATGCCGACCTGGCTGAGCGCAGTGCTGGTCTGGCTGCCGGCGACCCAATCAACATCCAGTACACATCTGGCACCACTGGTTTCCCCAAAGGTGCGACCCTCAGTCACCGCAATATTTTGAATAACGCCAAACTGGTCGGCGAAGCCTGCGGTTACGACGAGACCGACCGCGTGTGTATTCCCGTGCCCTTCTATCACTGCTTCGGCATGGTCATGGGCAATCTGGCGTGCTCGGTGACCGGCGCGACCATGGTGATTCCGAGTCCTACGTTCGAACCCGGAGCGACGTTGATGGCCGTTCAGGACGAGTCCTGCACGTCCTTGTATGGCGTCCCCACGATGTTCATCGCAGAGCTGGCTCTCCCGGACCTGGACACGTTCGACCTGTCGACGCTGCGGACCGGCATCATGGCCGGTTCGCCATGTCCAATTGAGGTCATGGGGCAGGTGATCGACGTCATGCACATGGAACAGGTCACCATCGCGTACGGGATGACCGAGACATCGCCGGTTTCGACGCAGACCTCGGTCACTGACTCGGTCGAGCATCGAGTCTCGACCGTTGGACGGGTTCTTCCCCACGTCGAGTCCAAGATCGTGGATCCCGACAGCGGTGAGACCGTGGAGCGTGGGGCGAGTGGCGAATACTGCACCCGCGGGTTCCACGTGATGGTCGGGTACTGGAACGATCCCGACAAGACCAACGAGGCGATCGACGCCGATGGGTGGATGCACTCCGGCGATCTGGCCACCATGGACGAAGACGGATACGTCAACATCGTCGGCCGTATCAAAGACCTCATTATTCGTGGAGGCGAGAACGTCTATCCACGTGAGATTGAGGAGTTCTTGTACACCCACCCAGCGGTGGCCGACGCCCAGGTCATCGGCGTGCCCGACCGCCGCTATGGCGAAGCGATCATGGCGTGGGTGCAGTTGGCGCCAGGCACAACGGTCACCGACGAGGAGCTCGCAGATTATTGTCGCGGCAAGATCGCGCACTTCAAGATCCCGCGCTATGTGAAGTTCGTGTCCGCGTTCCCGATGACGGTCACCGGCAAGGTCCGCAAAGTTGAGATGCTAGCGCAGTCCATCGCAGAACTCGGGCTCGCTGAGGTCGAAACCGCCTGAACCGGAGGCGCTCAGGGTGCCGCCAACGAATCCACCGCTGCGCTTCGGCGGACTTCGCCGTCGTTGATGTACGCCTCGTGATTGTCCGCTAGTTCGCGTGGACGAGGTACCGAGCGCCGCAGCGTTCGATCGCGTCTTGGGCGCCGCTGTCGATCGGCCCGGCCTTGCCCAAGACCTGCTCGCGCAATTGATGATCGAGCCCGCCCCCAGTGTTGGTCACCCAGGCGACAAATCCTGGGACCGGGGACAACGTCGAGAAGGTGGTGAGGCTTTCCACGTTGGCGTCGAGCTCGGCGGTGACCCGTTTCAGCAAGAAACCACCAGAGGGATGCCGCGCAGCGGCGGTCGTGCTCGAGACGGCGCCGGGGGTCGTCCCAACCCTGTATTTCACGGACGGCCTCGTACTCGATGAGCTTCTCGGGGACGGCCGCGGGTGTCTGTCAGTTGATGCGTTCGAGGGTCAGGAGGCCCCGATTGAACCAGGCTCGCAGGAGATGTTCGAGATCCTGTTGAACGGGAGACAGCGTCGGGTTCGCCCGCACCGCCTCGGGACATATCAGATGCGTTCGAAAGCCCAGCTCTTGGGCTGGTCTCCGGCATAAGGCATCGTGCCGTGGAACGACCGCGGGTCGTCGTCGAACACGAGGGGTACGAAGTGACGGTCGCCCGCCCACATGGGCAAGTCTGCTTTGGAGCGTTCGGTCGGGTGGTCCGAGCAGGCCTGAATGAGCCGCGACCTGGCGACCCACTCGAGCGTTCCTTCGGCGTTTGCTTTGAGTGGTTCGCCGTCCCATCCGTCGACCAGGAACACGAACCCCAGCCACTCTTCGTTCTTCGGGCCGAAGTTGGTCCAGGTGATCGTGCCGCGAAGACGAAATGAAGTGAGTTCCACGGCGGCCTCTTCACGAATTTCGCGACGCAAGCTCTCGACGACACTCTCGTCGGGCTCGAGTTTTCCGCCGAGGCCATTGACCTTGCCGAAATGATCGTCGTCTTTTCGGGCATTGCGCCTGATCATGAGGACACGATCCAGGTCA
>CAWKYX010000366.1:0-3135 GCA_963854265.1 Acidimicrobiia bacterium | reverse complement strand
AGCTCAGTTGGTAGAGCACTTCCATGGCATGGAAGGGGTCAGGGGTTCAATTCCCCTTAGCTCCACAATGACGAAAGCCCAGGTCAGAGCCTCGCTCAGACCTGGGCTTCTTCGTGCCCCGAGCCATTCGACTGGGCCGATCGCTTTCGCCGCCGCTGCGAGGTCACCAGCCCGGACGGCCCCATAGGTGGGCGGCGAAGGGCAGGCGACGTGAGCGCCCTAGTCGAGGTCCACGTCGGATCGCTCGATCGTTCCGTCGGCGGTCACCTCGTGCAGGAGGCCATCGGTGACGTCGTAGACGAAGCCTCGGATATCGTCCTTATGGGGGATGAACGGGGTCATCAATAGCCGCTGAATCGATTGGCGGACATCGTCGTAGGGGTCGATAAATGCCTCAAGCGACCACCAGGGCTTGATGCCCAACTCGTCGTTGAGGGCAGACCGAAATTCTGGCTCGTTGACCTTTTCGAGGCCGCAATCAGTGTGATGCACAAGAATGATCTCTCGGGTCCCGAGGAAGCGCTGGGACAAACACAGCGATCGGATCACGTCGTCGGTGATGACGCCGCCGGCGTTGCGGATGATGTGGGCTTCGCCGTTGCCCAACCCCAAGATCGCGAACGTGTCAATACGAGAATCCATGCACGCCACAACGGCGAGGTGACGGGTCGGCTCGACACGGAGCTCGGAGTCCTGGAACCCCTCGGCGTAGTGGGCGTTGCGGTCGAGAAGTTCGTCAGCGCTGGGGAAGGGCTCGGTCATAGTGTCTCGATCCTATTGGCCTCGGAGTGCCGCACCGATGAGGCATTGTCCCCGTCAGTCTGCAGGAGCGGTTCGCGGTGTGGCCTCAAAAGCCACCTTGGGCTGATCGCTCCAGAGGCGGTCCAGGTCGTAGTACTCACGAGCGTCGACATCGAAAACATGGACGACAAAGTCTCCGTAGTCCAACAACAGCCAGTGATACTCCTCTTTGCCTTCGACGCGTAGGGGTCGAGGGCCATCCAAGATGAACAGCTGCTCTTCAATCTCCTCGGCGATCGCCCGGACCTGGCGTGTGTTGCGACCCGACACGATGACGAAGTGCCCCGTGATCGCGAGAACCGTACCGACATCGATGATGCTGATGTCGGTACCGAGCTTGTCGTCGGCAGCCTTGGCTGCGGCGAGCACCCATCGGAGGTCGTCATTGGTCGTGTCAGTCAGCGCTTGCTCCACTTTCATTTAGCCGACACCGGCGGCTTGGTCTTCGCCGATGATCACCGTGACGTCGAACACCACGTCGGTGATTTGCTCGAAGGTAACCGCTGCGCCGCCGAGGACCTCAGAAAATGCCAGAGCGGCATCTCCCCATTTGGTGTCGTGGTAGACCACCTCGGTCCGAACCATCCCGAACTGCCCGGCATTTCCGAGTGCATCGATCTGGGCCCCTCTGTGAACAAGCGGCGGCGAGTAGACCCCAGGCAGGTCGAGTCCCCCGACTCCGTCGAGAACACGAACCAACGGGCGCGCCCCAGCGGTGCTGCCGATGGGGAAAGGAACCATCTGCTCGATCAGCTCATGAATCACGTCGGTGTCGACCTCAGCAGCGGGGATGTCATCGGCCAGCACGACTTCGGTCATTGGGTACGTCGCAACAACAAACTCTCCCGCGGCCAGACCTCGAAGAAACCGGCCAATGCCGATGTCTTGCTCGCCAGGCACGATGCCTGGGTCGGTGGACGCAGCAATGCTTGCGAGCCACGCACGCCAGAACGCTCCAGCCCGGCGCAACCGCCCCGCCGAGGGGTGGTCGTCGGGGTTGACCCAGGCCAAGAACTCGGCGACCCGGTCAGGTACAACGGCAACGTTGCCAGTGCCATAGGCAACTTGGGTGCCGTTGGCGGTCACTTCGACGAGATCCTCGGTGATGTCCACCGGGATCGCTCCCGCCGGCCCGACCAACTGTGCCCAGATGGCACTGTCGACCACCGAGATGTCATCGACGTTGATACCAATCAAATCCGCCACCACACGACGGGTGCGGTTGGCACCCTTGTCGGCAAAGGCATCAATGATGCGGTCGTAGTCGGGCTCGTCGAGGAGCAGTGTTTCCGGCGTCAGGTTCAAGATGTTGCCGCCGGTGTCGTTCGAGCCCAGACTCAGCACCGTGACCATCGCGAGGGCACCATCGGGGTCAAGGCTCAAGATCATCTGCGTCGGCGATGGGACCACGCTGACCTGGTAGCCGGGTGCCTGCGGATCCGTGACCGCTTCGCTGATCTTACCATCGGTCGAGTTGGCGATGGCATCCCAGGCATACCAAAGCAGAAGCGGAATACCCGCGGCCACCAGGACCGACATGATCGGCAGCATCCAGCTCCATATTGGGCGGGGTTCGCGCCGGGTTGACCGGGCGCGGCTTGGTCCGGGCTGGGTCATGGGCGATAGAGCCGTTGTGATTCGATGTATCCCAAGACGTCGTCCGGGACCGTGTAGTCGACCGGTAGCTCGGCCTGGACACGCTCGCGGATGTCGCTGGAAGAAATATCCATCAGCGGGCAGGGTACGACCTCGTAGACGAACCCCGCAGGCGGGCGCTCGCCCGTGGTTCCCGGTCGGTCGATAATCGCCATCTTGGCGAGGCGACGCAGATCGTCAGCGCGCCGCCACGATCCAACTCCAGCAGCTGCATCACTCCCGAGGATCACGATCAACTCGGCGCCGGGATACAGCGGCGCCAAAGCTTCGACCGTCTCGGCCGTGATGGAGTCACCGCCTCGTTGAATCTCAATGCGAGACGTCTCGAGCATCGAGCGCCCCCCAACGGCGAGGTCGACCATCGCCAATCGATCGGCGGCATCGGAGATTTCCCGATTGCCAACCTTCTGCCAGGGCACGTCCGCTACGACGAATAGCACCAGATCCAGCGACAGCTGATGTGCCACGTTGACCGCAGCCACGAGATGGCCGACGTGTGGCGGATCGAAGGTCCCACCGAATACGCCAATGCGGCTACCTTCGTGCACGGGCAGATCTTATCGCCCTTCCTCATGGGTGGAGCGCACCACCCAATGTTGGCTTCTCGCGACCAAGAGCAAGCATATATCGCCGGGTCCGCACAAGACCCACACACTCCAGCTATGACATTGGTCACAA
>CAWKYX010000365.1:0-3136 GCA_963854265.1 Acidimicrobiia bacterium | reverse complement strand
CGAGCTGGCGTTGGTTCCAGATGATGGTGCGGTCGAGCAGTTCGCGGCGCAGGGTCCCAATCCAGCGTTCGGCGAATGTGTTCGCGACAGGTGACCGGATCGGGGTTTTGTAGATCTTGAGGCCTTCGGTTTGGAAGATCTCGTCGAAGGCGTCGATGAATTGGCTGCCGCGGTCACGAACGAGCGCTCGGGCATCGGCGAATCGGTCTGGATGGCGGAGGAAGAGATTGGGTGCTGCTTGGGTGGTCCACGGACCGGTCGGGTGGGTGGCGAAGTCGCAGGCGACGGCGGCTTGGGATCGCAGGAACTGGGTCCAGGTGACACTGGTCCGGTTGGGTGCAGGGTCGATCCCGTGGTTTTTGAGGATCCTCCAGACGGTTGATGCTCCGACGGTTTGGCCGAGACCGTGGAGTTCGCCGTGGATGCGGCGGTATCCCCAGGTTGGGTTCTGGGTCGCCATCTCGATGATGAGTCGGCGGATCTCGGCGCAGGTCGGCGGCCGGCCAGCAACGGAGTGTGTCAGGGGTGGCGAGCGCTGGCCGATCGTGCTGGCGGCGCAGCACAGCGAGTTGGTGACGCAGGACGATGATCTCGATGTGTTTGGAGCGCCCGAACCGGACGGCGAGACGGGCCAACGACGCGAGGAAACGGTACAAGATGCGATACGCACCCCTCAGCATCGGCGTGTATCGGCCCTGGCCAGACCTGTTCGCTACGCGGCCCGAGTGTTCTTAGTAGGCGGCGGGGCCGCAATGGGGCCACACGCCACTCGGGAAGATGCTGATCGGGGTAGTTCGACGACCCCGCCGGCGGGTGTTGACTACATTCTGGCGAGCGCGTCCATGACCGGCTCCTCGGTGCCTAGCAAAGAATGCCCGTAGACATCGAGGACCGTGCTTGCGGGGGAGTGCCCGGCCCAGGTGGCGATCTCCTTCGGGTGCGCCACTCGGCGAGCTTCGAGAAATGGGGCGAATGATGCGGCCAGGCGGCTACGTCGCCGTACGCGTTCGGCAGGTAGGCCCTGGAATATGGGTACGCGACTGAGACTGAACTTGAGGCCATTGCTGGGGCCTGGCGGGAATGGGCAGTGGACCCCGATGGTTACTTCCACTTCATTCACGGAGAAGCCGCAGCAACGGTTTCCTGACGATCACTGTTGTCTGGGGCGGCTTCGCAGCGCGAAGTCGATTCGTCGTGCAAACTGTCCTGATGGGGGACGAAATACCGAATAATTATCCAGCACTGATCGAGCGCGCAGCGACCAGGTTCGCCGACAGTGAAGCAATCTCAGACGGCGAGATGTCGATGACATACGCCGAGCTTGGGACACGGGTCGATGACTGCGCCGCAGCGCTTGTCGCGTCTGGCATCGATCCGGGCGACCGGGTTGGTCTCTGGGCACCCAACGCCTGGGAATGGGTTGTTGCAGCGCTCGGCATCCTCAGGGCCGGCGCGGTCATCGTGCCCGTGAACACACGGTTCAAGGGTCGCGAGGCCGCCTACGTGCTTGACAAAGCGGAGGTGAAGTTGCTGTTCACCGTGGTGGGATTCCTCGGTAACGACTACGTCACTGACCTGAGGGAGTCCGGCGAGTCGGTGTCGACTCTGGGCCAAACTGTCGTGTTGAGGGGCGACACGCCCGCGGGGACAGTGGGCTTCGCCGAGTTCGTCGCCAGAGGCAGCGCTGGCGACCTGGCTGAGGTCAAACGCCGCTCAGCCGCAGCAACGGGTGACGACCTGGGTCTCATCATGTTCACGTCCGGCACAACGGGCCTGCCCAAGGGAGTGATGGTCGCGCAGGGACCGATTCTCCATGGTTTCCAGCACTACGCCCGCGAGCTTGGCATGCGACAAGACGACCGGATGTTGGTGATCAACCCGTTCTTTCACGCATTCGGGTTCAACGGCGCGATCACGCCGTGTCTCATGCACGGTGCCACGATCTTGCCGCACCCGGTGTTCGACATCCCGAAGGTGCTTCAACGGATCGAGGACGACAAGGTCACGGTTTTCCCTGCGCCGCCGGCCATCTTCCAGGGACTCCTGAACCATGCTGACCTGGCCGACTACGACACGTCCAGCCTTCGTTCGGCACTAACCGGCGGGGCGAATGTCCTGGTCGAGACCGTGGTTGCCATGCGCGAGGTGCTCGGTTTCGATGTGGTCATCACCGCCTACGGCATGACCGAAACGTGCGGTTTCGGGAGCTTGTGCCTTGCCTCGGATCCGCCTGAGGTCGTGGCTAGCACCAGCGGGCGAGCCATCCCAGGGGTCGAGTTTCGAATCGTCGACGACGATGGCGTTGATTGCCCAACCGGTCACCCCGGCGAGCTGCTGGTTCGCGGGGTGATGGTCATGCGCGGGTATCTCGACGCGCCTGAACAGACGGCCGAGACGATTGATTCCGACGGTTGGATGAAGACTGGCGATATTTGCGTCTTGGATGAAAACGGCTATCTCGACATCACGGACCGCAAGAAAGATATGTACATCAACGGCGGGTTCAACGTGTATCCGGCCGAGATCGAGCGAGTGATGGCCGAACATTCAGACATTGGTCAAGTTGCGGTGATTGGTATCGCGGATGAACGGCTCGGCGAAGTCGGGGCGGCTTTCATCGTCGCAACGCCGAGTGCTGACCCGGTGGAAGCCGAGATCATCTCCTGGTGTCGGGAACAGATGGCCAATTACAAGGTGCCGCGGCACGTTTGGACCGTTGACGCGTTGCCGCTCAACCCCTCGGGCAAGGTGCTGAAGACGGACCTACGCGAAATGGTTGGAGAATTCCTCGCAACCTAGGGCTGCGAGGAATTCCAGGAAGTCGGCTCAGTCCAGGAAGTCGGGCTGCTCGGCCAGGATCTTGTCGTAGATCGGCTGGTAGCTGTACCAACCGCCAGCGTGGGAGCCGACCTGGGCCCCAGTGAGCTGCGCTACTTCATGACGAATCGGGATTGGAGTGCCTGCAGCTTCGGCCAGAAGCTGGCTCTGGCAGGTGCGCTCCATCGTGATGAACCACCAGGCGGCTTCGTCGACGGAATGGCCAACGGTGAGCAGCCCATGGTTCTGCAAGATGGCGGCCTTGGAGTCGCCGAGCACGGCACCGATGCGGTCGCCCTCTGAGGTGTCGAGCACGACG
>CAWKYX010000364.1:0-3137 GCA_963854265.1 Acidimicrobiia bacterium | reverse complement strand
ATCTCCGACGAACGCCTCGCGCAGCTCGCCGAACAGTTGGCCACCTCACCCGTCCCCATCACCGCGTGGGTCGGTCCGTCGGGGTCGCGAGCGGCCGGCCGCGTTGCTCAGCTCATCGGCGTTGCCGATTCTGTTGGGGTTGCGATCGGCGCCAAGCTTGGCGAGACCGGCGACCAGGTCGTCGACACCATCTGGTATGACGAGCGATGGCTGGACAACCTCACGCTCCTTGAAGACACTGACCTCACCTGGGAGCAGGCGATCGAGGTCGGGATAGTCGCGTGTGACCTCGTGACGGTCGACGAGTTGGGGACCGAACTCACTCCACAGCAATCATTGGCCCGTTGTGCGAACCCGACGGTGGGCGACTTCTTGGTGGCCCAAGAGTTCTTCGACTCGCGCGTCATCGACACCGACGACGGGCCACGGCTCCAGCCACTCACCCGCGTGCGATTTCGTGGGCTCTCGCTGCTGGACCAGCTCATGCACACGGTTGCCAGCCCCCCTGTTGCTTACCTGCTGGTTGTGATTGGGCTGGCGTTGCTCGTGTTCGAGTTCTATTCGATTGGCATCGGCATCGCCGGCGTCATCGGAGCGGTCTTCCTGGCACTTGGTGGCTATGGATTGGCCGTCCTGCCCATCCGGACGTGGGCGCTGGTGCTTCTCGTGTTGTCGATGATCGCTTATTCGATCGACGTCCAAACAGCGGTGCCGCGCGCCTGGACCAGCATTGGCATGGCGCTCTTTGTCGTCGGCACGCTGTTCTTGTACCCCGAAGGTGATGTTTCGATGTCGTGGATCCCGATCCTGGTTGCCTTCTTGGGTATGGCCATCGTGATGTACCGCGGGATGCCGATCATGGTCCGCGGGCGGTTCTCCACCACAGCGATCCCACGGGACTTCTTGGTCGACGAAACGGGTGTTGTTGTCGATGCTTCAACAGACGGTCTGCTCACCGTATGTGTGCGTGACGCCACGTGGCGCAGTCGCAGTGAGACGACGCTTCGCGTAGACGACCGGGTCGTGGTCACCGACGCCGACGGCCTGATCCTGCAGGTCGAACCAACGAACTAGCCCCGGAAGTGCGCCCTGTCGGGGCTGCTTTGGAGGGCTGGTATAGGTCGATCGGCCCGGTTCCGTGATGTGGCTCTGACCTGCGGTAATAGGTCGGTTGGCTTAGGTCCGGCAGGGATTCCCCAGACAAACGGTCGGGTTCCCCTTGTCATTGACCACGAACGATGGGTAAGTTCGATTGAAAGGGGGATTACGTGAGTGCACTGCTAGCTGATCAGGTTTGGCATATTCGGGCTGCGTGCCGGGGGCCGCAATCGATTGTCTTCTTCCCCCCGCCTCATTTTGAGCGGAAGGACGAGAAGGTCGAGCGAGAGCAACGGGCCAAGGCAATCTGTCTGTCCTGCGGAGTCAAAGATGAGTGTTTGACCTATTCGCTTCAGATCCGTGAACAACACGGTATCTGGGGGGGCCAGAACGAGAACGAACGGAAATCACTTCTCGCAGAGCGAGAACTTGCTCGAGCCCGTTAACCCCGCACCGGCGATCTAGCCACAACCTGTGTTAACCAAAATTCCACATTCGCGGCGCTTGTCGAATTTGGTTTCTGTCGACTGCGGTCGATAGCGAACCGGCGCTCTATCGGCTGATGGGCACCATGACGTTTGTGTGCTGCGCTGAATCGCTGTCACGCAGCGCCCTTGCCATCGGAGGTTGCCGGTTATCAGGCGATCGCAAGCGCTACCCGGACCATGTTGGCGAATGTGTCTTCGCGGTCTTTCGCGCTGAGGACCGCGCCGCCGATGAGATCGTCGCTGACCGTCAGCAACGCAACTGCTTTGGCGCCTTCGGCTGCGGCGATTGCATAGAGCCCAGCGATCTCCATCTCTAGACCCAAGACTCCATGGCGCTGGAGCACGGCGATCATGTCATCGGCGTCGGAGTAGAAGAGGTCCGAGGTAAACACCGGACCGACGCTCATCTCGATGTCGAGCGCTTCGGCGGCCTCGACGACGCCGCGCAACATGGCCCAGTCGGCCACGGCCGGCAGGGTGAGGCCGCCGTGGATTGCGGCAACAGCTGCGGAGTTGGTGCCGGCGGCGGTTGCGGCGATCACATCGCCCAACTGCAGGTCCTCTGAGAGACCTCCGCACGAGCCAACCCGAATGAGGCGCTCACACCCAAAGAAGCGGATCAGCTCCGTGTAGTAGATGGCCGCCGACGGAATGCCCATCCCGACCGACTGCACCGAGACCGGACGGCCATCGAAGGTTCCCGTGAACCCGTCGGCGCCGCGCACCGCATTGACCTGGCGCGCATCGTCAAGATAGTTGTCGGCGATGAACCGAGCCCGCTTGGGGTCGCCGGGTAACAACACCGTCGGTGCGTAGTCGCCGCGTGTGCCTTCGAGGTGGGGAGTCGGTCCATCTGTCACAAGCCAGATCTTGTCACGTGGGAAGCTGTGTGGGTGACGGTTCAGCAGAACGACCCAGCACCCGAACGCGGCATCTTTGCGAACCGGACGCTCAACCTCCGCTCGGTTCGGGCCATCGGCTACGACATGGACTACACGTTGCTGCACTACAACGTCGGCGCGTGGGAGGCAGCGGCGTTCCGTCATGCCCGCGAAGGCCTGGCGGATCTCGGCTGGCCGGTCGACGGTCTCGTATTCGATCCCGATGCGTTCACGCTGGGTCTGACGTTCGACCTTGAGCTCGGCAACCTGGTGAAGGCAACGCGATTTGGGTATGTCGTGCGAGCCCGTCACGGCACCGAGCTCCTGGCATTCGAGGATCAGCGACGGGCCTATACCGAGACCGTGGTCGATCTCGGCGAAGACCGGTTTGAGTTCATGAATACGCTGTTTGAGCTTTCTCGTGCCGCGTTGTGGTGTCAGCTGGTGGCGATCCACGACACGGATCCATTGCCTGGGGTGCGGTCCTACGCCGAGCTCTACCGCGCGATTGACGCAGCGCTCAACGAATCGCACATTGCTGGCGCGCTGAAGGCCGAGATCATGGACGACCCTGACTCGTTCCTCGAGCCCGATCCCGAAATTGGCGAGACGTTGCGCGATCAGCGCGCCGCAGGGAAGCGGCTCCTGCTGATTACCAACTCTGACTGGA
>CAWKYX010000363.1:0-3146 GCA_963854265.1 Acidimicrobiia bacterium | reverse complement strand
CTGGCGCGAGAAAGCCCTCACCTCATCATGTGAGCGCGAGCCATACGGGTAACGAGCGGTGTCGCCGAAGTAGACCAAATGTTCATTTGGCAGTAGGTCGATGAGGGCGCGGGCCACGGTGAGACCACCGAAACCTGAGTCAAACATCGCCACCGGACGATCCGCAGAGATCATCACGTCAGGCTAGAAGGCCCCAGCGCAATACTGCGGGAGCCAAAGGAACGAGCGCTTAGCGTTCTTCCTTGAACATCACGTGCTTGCGGATCTTGGGATCGTACTTCTTGATCTCAATCCGCTCACGCGTGTTCGTCTTGTTCTTGGTGGTCACGTAGGTGTAACCCGTGCCCGCCGTTGACTTCAGCTTGATGATTGGACGCTTATCGGAAGCTGCCATGATCAGACCTTCTGTCCGTTACGACGCATCTGGGCAACCACGGACTCAATGCCGCGCTTGTCGATGGTTTTAATGCCTTTGGTGCTCAAATTGAGCTTGATCCAACGGCGCTCACTTGTGAGGTAGTAGCGCTTTACCTGCACGTTCGGATCCCAGCGACGGCTGGAACGGCGGTGCGAGTGCGACAACTGCTTGCCAAAGTGAGGCTTCTTGCCGGTGACCTGGCAAATCTTCGACATCGGGGATCTCCTGGACGAACTGGAACAGCAAACGTTAGCGGTGTCCCCCCTCGACTCCACCCCTAAAGCCGACCAGAAACCCATACATCCATGCCAGCGAGCGGCCATGAACAGTGAATCATCGAAGAGACAGTCCGCCATGCCGAAGATTGAACACATGGTCCATCTCCGGGCTGAAGCGATGAACTCGGACGTCCAGACCTCGGGAGCGGACCCGCGCATTCCGGCCACGGGCTCAGCGACCCAGGTCATCTCCTCAACGTGGGTGTCGCGCCCCGGGTCGCACAACGGGTCAGAAAGTGGTCCAGGCCCGACCGCGACCGTAGCCCGGCCCCCTCTGCCCGCATCGAATCAGTAGCCTCACTCTTGTGACTGTCAAGCGCGTGCTACTTGCCTCTCCTCGCGGGTTCTGCGCTGGCGTGGAGATGGCCATCAAGGCCCTGGCGTGGATGGTGCGAGCCTTCGAGCCGCCCGTCTACTGCTACCACGAGATCGTGCACAACCAGCTGGTAGTGCGCCGCTTCGAGGAGTCCGGCGTGGTGTTCGTCGATGACATCAGCGAGGTGCCTCTGGGCCGGCCGATCATGCTGTCGGCCCATGGCTCGGCCCCCGAAGTGGTTGCGGCCGCTCGGGATCGTGGCGGCTACGTCGTCGACGCCGTCTGCCCTCTGGTCACCAAAGTGCATCACGAGGTCAAGACTCGGGCTGGCAAGGGCTACCAGATTGTCTATATCGACCACGAAGGCCACGAGGAGGCGGTCGGCACGATGGCCGTCGCCCCTGGTGCCATCCATCGAGTCGAAACACCCGAAGAAGTTGCGTCTTTGCCCGACTTCGAAAGCCCGGTCGCTGTCCTCGCTCAGACCACGCTCTCCCACCGTGAATGGACGGGTGTGCTCGAAGCCACCCGCGAGAAGTTTCCGCAGCTCTGGCAGCCGGAACGGTCCGACTTGTGCTTCGCCACAACCAACCGCCAGTCAGCACTCATGGAAATCGCGCCACGCTGCGACGCCATGGTGGTAATCGGCTCTGCCAACTCATCCAACACCAACGCGCTCGCGGCGCTCGCCGAAGAGGCCGGCTGCCCGCGCGTCTTCCGCATAAATGGCCCCGATGAACTGCCCGACGACATCGTGGGCACGGTGGGCGTCACCGCAGGGGCATCGGCGCCGGAGGATCTTGTGCGGTCCGTGATCGACCGGCTCTCCCCCACCGATGGGGTCGAAGAGGTGCGGGTCACCGATGAAGACGAATACTTCCCACCACCACGCAATCTGCGTGAGTTGTTGTCGGCGGTCGATGCCGTCGCTTCTGTGACGTTGCCGTCGAGCAGCGAACGCCCCCAACTCGACGATCGCAACATTGATGCGAGCGACGTTCTCGAGTCACTCAACTTTCCCGGATGAGCCCGCGCCCATCCGCGTTGGCCGTTCCGTTCGCGGCCGGCGGAGCGACGGCGGCTGCGCTCGGGGTTTACAGCTCGGCCCACGAAGCCACCGAACGTTCGTTGGTGTTCAGCGGATTTGAGTCGACCGCCTCCTGGAAGAGCGCTCTCGCGTCCGTGGTCGTCATCCTCTTCATGATGCAGGTGAGCCTCGGCCTCCGAATGGTCGGCCGAATTGGGGGGACCCGGCCGGTGGCCCCGTGGGCGCCAGACCTCCACCGCCTTATCGGCACCGCCGCGTTCGGCCTGTCGATTCCAGTCGTGTTTCATTGCCTGTGGGCACTCGGTTTCCAGACCACCGATAGCCGAATCAGCACCCACTCGATTCTCGGCTGCGTCGCCTACGGCCTCTACGTCACGAAGATCCTCAGCGCCCGCCGCACCGATCGACCGGAGTGGGCGCTACCGGTCACCGGAGCCCTGCTCGGAATCACGATGATTGTTGTGTGGTGGACCGCCGCGCTCACGTTCTACGTAGGAGGAGCATGACTCCGCTCCGCCGGGCCCTTCCCGTGGCCCAATGGGTCGTGGGTGTCGCCGCGGCCACCGCGGTCGTGCTGCTATTTACCCTCGATGGCGAGCCGCCCGAAGCCACGCCTTCTCTGGCTGGCGAGATCGACCGCATGGTGGAAGCGGGAGAGTTGATCTACGCCGCCCGTTGCAGCTCGTGTCACGGTACAGAGGGCCAAGGCGGGCAGGGCCCACGTCTGGCCGGCACCGTCGCAACGCTGTATCCATCCACCGCGGATGAGATCGCCATCGTCACCGATGGCAGACTAGGCATGCCGCCCTTCGGCGGCGCGCTCACCGAAGCAGAGATCGCCGAAGTGGTGCTGTTCACTCGTTTCGGACTGGGTTAGCCAGCACTGGATTAGACAGCACTGGGTTAGCCAGCACTCGGTTAGGCCGGCGCCGGCTCATCGCCCGCGAGTACCCGCGCTTCGATGTAGAGATCGCTGAGATCGCGATAGAGCGTGTCGGTCAACTCTTTGACGGCGCGGCGAGGAACCTTGCCGTTGACCTTGCCCGGCGGCGCGATCGGCTCACCGATCACCACCACGATCTTTCG
>CAWKYX010000362.1:0-3147 GCA_963854265.1 Acidimicrobiia bacterium | reverse complement strand
AACTACGGGCCCTGGTGGGGCCTCGTCATCGGGATCATCGGCGGAGGTCTCGGCGCACTCGTGCACGCCATTGCGACTGTGAGCTTTGGCGTCGACCACATCATCTCCGGTGTGGCGATCATCATCGCTGCGCCAGGAATCACACGATTCTTATCAGGGGAGATTTTCGCCGAGTATGACGGTGGGTCGATCACCCAGTCACCGGGAGTGGACGGCGTCGGCAAGTTCACCTTCCCGTTTCTGTCGGGCGGCAATATCGGCGGCTGGACGTCGCCCAACATACTTGGATGGTTCGTTGACAAAGGCTGGTGGTTCGTTGGTGACCTGGCCAGCGTGGCTCGGGGACTGACGTTCAACCTCAGCCAGATGACGGTCCTCGCCTACCTGCTCGTGCCGCTTTCGGCATGGGTGCTGTGGCGTACACGATTCGGTCTTCGCTTACGCATCGCCGGTGAGAACCCCCAGGCGGGCGAGAGCCAAGGCATCAACATCATCCGCTACAAGTACATCGGCGTGCTGCTCTCTGGCGCTCTAGCCGGGTTCGGCGGCGCATTCATCTCCTCGCCTGAGCTCAACGGCATCTATCTCGAAGGCTCCACCCTTCAGCGTGGTTTCATAGGGCTTGCGGCCCTGATCATCGGCAACTGGCGCCCCACTGGCGTGATGGCCGGGGCCCTGCTATTCGGCTACCCGACCGCGCTCGGCAAGCGTGATCTGGAGGGCACCGCCACGCACTCACTATTGCTCGTGGCCGTCATCGCCCTTGCATTCATCGTGCTGTGGGCATTGTCGCGACACAAAACCAGCGACGCAGTCCTGGCCGGTGTGCTCGCACTCCTCGCCGGCTACTGGTTCCTCGCCGCGGATACCGTGCCCAAGTGGTGGACCGACATCCAGCCTCAAGTGATCGTAATCCTGGTGCTGGTGTTCTTTGCCCAACGCCTGAGAATGCCAATGGCGGTGGGTCAGCCTTACCGCAAGGGTGAGAGCTGACGAAGTGGCACCGGGGACAGACCCCAGCGTGGCTTAGTTGTAGCTAGCGAGGCGGGGACCCACTGCCGCACGATCGATCTCTATGCCGAGCCCCGGGCCATCTGGCGCCCGTACACCGCCATCGCTCAGGGTGACATCCATATCGCCGATTCGCTTGGTGACCATGTCGCGAACGTCGAGGATGCATCGCAGTCCTCGTGCCGGTACCGATTGCCCCAGGTGAACGACCGCAGCGAACGAAAGATCCGAGCCCACCGTGTCCTGCACACTCATGGTCATCCCCGCGGCGAGCGCTATGTCGCGTTGACGACGACACTGTGTCAACCCACCGTTCTTGCTCACCTTCAGTGAGATGGCATCAGCGGCGCCGCTGGCCACGGCGTGGATGACGGCAACGTCGCTGTCGGCGAGCTCGTCGAGAACAAGGGGACGGTCGGTGAGTTGCCGCAGTCGCAGATGCTCCTGCCAAGTCGCGCACGGCGCTTCGAACACAAAATCAAGCCCATCGGGGACAAGCTTGAGGAATCGGAGCGCTAGCTCAACCGTCATTCCTCCATTGGCATCGACAATAAAATACTCGCCTCGTTGGGCATCAGCGAGAGCAGCGCAGACCCGGTCGGCGTCGAGCTGGGGGCCGCCATCCCCGTCAAGCGTCCCGACCTTCACGGAATGCCCTCGGTAGCCCCGCGCCCGGTGGGCGGCCACGCGTGCGCGCATGTCGTCTGGGTCGCCGCTATAGATCGACGAGATGAGGGGCATGCGTTCTCCTGTGTCTCGGCCGAGCAACTCACATACCCGCATGCCGGTCGCCTTTCCCAAGAGATCCCAGCACGCAACGTCAATCGCCGCCTTAGCGGACGAGTGACCAACCAAGGACACGTCCATCCGGTCATTGATGCTGTCCACCAGGCGGGGGTCCTCGCCGATGAGCATCGGCGCGATCACACCGATCGCGGCCCGCACCCCGTCAGCATGGGCAGCCACGTAGGTTGGGCCGAACGGCGTTGACTCGCCCCAGCCGCTCAGACCATTGTCGGCGACCACCTCAACGATCGTGGCATCAAAGCTCGTGTATTCGCGACCGCCTGAAAGTCGATAGACCCCACCGTTGTAAGGGAGATCCACGGAGTGAACGTGCATTTCGGTGATACGCATGGCCGCATCGTAGGCTCGACCCCATGCTGACCGCTGAGCAACTCGATGACTGGAAACGTGACGGGTTTCTGGCACTACCCGGATTCTTTGACCGGGCCGATTGTGAGGGCCTGAAAACTCACGTCGAGTCGATGCTGGCGGAGATCGACCCGCAAACCGACGGTGACACTTCGGTGTTCTCCACCACAGAACAGAGCCACGCTCAGGACGACTGGTTCTTGGGATCAGGCGACACCATTCGATGGTTCTTCGAAGATGGCGCGATCGTTGACGGCAAATTGACCCGCCCCATGTCGTTGGCGGTGAACAAACTGGGTCACGCCATGCATGACCTTGACCCGGTCTTCGAAGCGTTCACCAGACGGCCGGAGATGGCAGCGGTCGTCGCCGATGTCGGTATCGCCGACCCGAAGCTGCTCCAGTCGATGTACATCTTCAAGCAACCGGGAATCGGCGGCGAGGTGACCTGCCACACCGACCACACCTTCCTTTGGACTGAGCCACAATCTGTGATTGGTTTCTGGGTTGCCATCGAAGACGCCACCACTGAAAACGGATGCATGTGGGCGATTCCCGGCGGTCATCACATCCCGGTCAAGTCCCGATTTCGACTATCCGACGACCGAGGCGGCACCGCCCTAGACATCTTCGATGAGACGCAGTATCCGGCTGGTGATCTCGTTCCTCTCGAGGCTGAGGCTGGCACGCTCATCGTCCTGCACGGCACGCTTCCCCACTGGAGCGCACCCAACACCTCAAGCGTGAGTCGCCACGCCTACACGCTGCACGTGATCGACGGCGAAGCCGACTATCTGCCCAGCAACTGGATCCAGCGTCGCCCCGAGATGCCCTTACGAGGCTTCTGATCGCGGCATCGGTAGCCGGTACACAAGCAATACCGACGCCAACGCAAGCACCACCCCACCCCACCACACCGGGCCGTAGGTGCCCCATGTGTCAACAACCCACCCCGCGATCGGGCTGATCACCGTGACGCCT
>CAWKYX010000361.1:0-3149 GCA_963854265.1 Acidimicrobiia bacterium | reverse complement strand
AAGCCGTTAAACACCACCTTGCCGACGTCGGCAAAGCCATCGAGTTCGCGCGTCCGATGGTCTATCGCGGTGCATGGTCCATCAGTGCCGGAGCCCCAGATGCACCTGAAGCATCATCCATGGCGAAACTCTTGGCCTCTAACGCCGTCGATCTGGCCTGTCGTTCGAGCCTGCAATGCCACGGCGCTATCGCCTACACCGCCGAGTACGACCTTCAACTCTGGCTCAAGCGGGGCTGGGCGCTGAGCGCCGCGTGGGGGAGCGTCACCGATCACCGAAACCGGCTGGGTCGGTCGCTCGGAATCTGAGCGTCCAACGAGAATGCTGCTGGAGGGAGCTCAGCGCAGTGATGTGCGGGTGATGAACGAAGCCAGGTCCAACGGCTCCGCGTAGAGGAACCCTTGGTATATGTGGCAGCCGAGCTCGCGGAGGACGCGTTCTTGGATTCTGCGGGCGGGCAAACCCTCTCGGCTTTGGTATCTACGGAGCGCAGGGTTGCCCAGTGCTCGATGCACGGGGTTATGTCGCTCTGGTTGATCCAGTCCTGACCGCCTATCGCGCTGCGTTCGCGGGTGAGAACCCATGGTCGAATCTCACCTACGTGGTGGCCGATAGCCCGACGGGCGAAGCGGTAGTGGCCCCTCGCCAGTTTGAGGCGAGCCTGCTGGATGTGCCGTCTCCGTGGTTCGTCGGCGCCCTTCCGCCTGCAGGTGACGGCCCGAACTCGAACTGGTCGGAAACTGTCGCGGCAATTCTCGACACGACCCCGGACACGATCATCTTGGATGCCGAGACGGCAACTGGTCTGCCCGCAGCGCTTCGTGACGCCGGGTTCGATGGAGAGCTGGTCTGGGTCGGTGCCATCGATCCCCTCGACGTCGTCGACGCGGCCGATCGGCTTGAGCTGGCCCCGATGACCGTCATGACCGTCGGGCTTGACCTGGCCAGCGATACCTCAGCAGACGCGAGAGCACTTGTGGGCGCAGCAGCGGCGGTTGGGGTGTCGGCCGACGAGGTGGGCCTTGACTTCGTTGAGGGGTATCTGGCGGCAGATGTTCTTGTCCAGGCCCTCGCAACAACCCCAGAGCCGCTCAGTATCGAAGCGTTGGCCAACACGGGTCAATGCGGGCTGGTGGTACCCGGGCGTCGATGGGGTCAGCTGCGGGTCGTGGTGGCCCGCCAGCCACTATGTGGTGTCGCCGTGCGTGAGCGTGTCTCGTGTCGAGGTGTTCTCTGACCATCTCGTGCCGGTGCTCACGCTTGTGCAAGTTGAGCCGCAGGTGCAGTTCAACTTGGGCGAGTAAGGACCTGAACCAGATCAGTGTTCCGGCTACAGCGGGTTCACCTACTGGCTGAAGCCCTCAGCTCTCAGCCCTCACCCCCCTGTCAGCGCAGGCTCAGCGGTATGACGGCTGTGGCGTGTGGGCCATTGGATGGCTCATAGGACACTGCGACTTTGGTGCCATTGACGGTGAGGCTGTCGACCGCCACGACTGTGTTGAAACTGTCGGCGAGATCGTCGAGGGCGGCCACGGTCCACTTGGTCCCGTTGGTCGAGGTTGCCATGTAAATCGTGGTGTTGTTGGCAGCGTCGGTGCTGCTGATCGCGGCGGCAACACCCGTGTCGGCAAATGCCGCGTCGAGGAGTTGGTATGAGTCGTTCGGGCCGCCGAACATCTCGTGAAGCCGGACCTCGCTCCAGTCCGCACCGTCGCGAACTTGCACCGTGAACGACGGGCCTTGGGTACTGAACACGACGACGCGTCGAGCGAGAGCCCCAACAACGTCGGCGCCGGTCTTGGCGATCACGCTGACGGGGACCGCTTCCCAGACCCGGGCATCTGCGCTGGTCCACAGGATCTGGCTCGAGAACTGCCGGCTGAAGCCTGCCGCCAGGTACTGATCGCCGCTGGAGACCACATTGCGCAGGATGGTTCCCTTGTCGAGGTGGGTGTCCAGGAGCGTCAGGGTGTTGTTGCCGGCAGCGACGAATGGGGTAGGCCTGGTGTCGAGCCACAAGTCGAGCGATGCCTCGGGAATGTCCAGGTCGGCCAAGTCGATTTCTTCGATGGGGTCGCCCGTGGCCGTGTCATAGATCACGATCTTGCTTCGATCACCTGTGTTGGTCCCGAGGGTCCACGAATTGCTCGAGAATGTTTCGGCATCGAGGATCTCGCGGACGTTGATGTCGACGATAGTTTCGCCTGTGACGATCACTCCGGCCGGCCCAACAGCAAATCCCGTGACGCTGTTGAAAGCTCTCGTGAGAGGTGATCCGTCACCCTCTGGTTGCGGCACCGTCAGGTCAGTCCATGTGACCATGTCGGCGGTAAATCGAACCCAAGGGATCAGGCTGTCGACCGTTGTTGCAGTGCTGGCGGCGTAGAGCGAGCCATTAAAGCTGGCCAAGAAGCTGACCGTCTCGTTGGGTGCAGGACTCGGTATCTCCGACCATGACGTGCCGTCCGCCGAGTACCACAAGTGGCTGCCCTGCCGTTGAGCAACGAACCCGCCGTTGTGCGACAAAAGGTGGGTTGCTCCAGTCGGCGAAGCGGGCTCGGCCACTGGACCCGAGTCGCTCGGCAGATTTGGTGTGGTGGCATCGTCACCGTTGCTGCCGCCGGTGTCGGTGAGCGGTTCTTCGGCGAGATCGTCGCTGATGCTGGCAGGTGACGGATTCTCGGGCTCGGTGTTGGCGGCCTGGTCGTCGGTGGTCTCCGCCGGTGTCTCTTTGGTTGGCGCTGAGATCTCTTGTTCTTGGGAAGCGTTGTCGTCTTGGGCTTCGGGCTCGGTGGAGCCGGCAATGGACGCACTTTGGTCTGTCGTCAGCTGCTGGTCGCTGTCGCGCAGCGCAAGCGCGGCGCCGGCGACACCGACCACCATTGCAAACGCGGCGGCTACGCCCATCACCCTGGTGCGGCGCAGGCGGGCTTGGGCAGTGCCGATGACAGATTCTGTGTCAGCGGCACGGACCGCGATGTGCGCCGAGCGGTCGCGAAGCTCTGCCCGTAGTCGATCGTGCAGGTTCATGACGGCTCCTCGTGAGGGCTCATGTGGGCCTCGAGTTGGGATAGGGCTCGGTGAAGGCGACTTTTGACGGTGCCCGGTGCGATCTCGAGTGCATCTGCAGTTTGGTCGACGGACCAGTC
>CAWKYX010000360.1:0-3227 GCA_963854265.1 Acidimicrobiia bacterium | reverse complement strand
AGTCCTCAGCCCCGGTGGCGGTGGGTGGGGCGATCCACTCGAACGTGACGCGGCCGAAGTCGCCATGGACGTCAAGCGCCGCCTCGTGTCTAGGGCCAGCGCCAACGACGACTACGGCGTCGTCTTTCTACCCACTGACGATGACTACATGCTCGAGGTCGATGTGCCGGCCACCGAAGCCCGACGCGAAGAGCTCCGTGGCAGCCGTGCGCTACCCAAGATGTTCGATCGAGGCAAGAACTTCTATCGGTTGGTGGAGGAAGGCAAGATCACGCTCACCAGCAGTGACGAAGAGGTCGGGCTAGTCGGGTGACCACACGAGTTGCTGCCGTTCAGATCGGACCGGTCGACGGCGACGCCGAGGCCACACTGGTCAAGGCCGAGGAATGGCTGGACGATGCTGGCCGCCAAGGCGTCCAACTGGCCGTCCTGCCCGAGGGTTACCTCCCGGGCTTCGCAGAGATTCGAGCAGCCAAAGCATCAGGTTCGGATGCGGCCCTGGACGAAGTGTTGGCTGCATTCGACCCTGTGCCGGGTCCGGCGACCGACCGAATCGGTGAAGTGGCGAGACGCCACGACATGATCGTCGCCTTCGGCATGCTCGAGCGCGGCATCGACGGTCAGAAACCGAGCAACGCTTCTGTTCTCATCGATGGCGCGGGCGAGATACGCAACGTTCATCGCAAGATCCACCTGACCCCCACCATCGAGGCGCCTGACTTTCATCCAGGTGAGACGCTCGACGTCACCGAGACATCGATGGCACCGGTGGCCAACATGATATGCGCCGACTTCTCACTTCCTGAGACCACGCGGATCCTGGCTATCAAGGGAGCGTCGCTCATCTGCGGATCCTTGGCCGCGTTCTACGTCAACGGTGGGGAGGGGTTCGAGCCGGTCCGACACCTCTACCTGCACTCGCACACCTCGACGACGCGCGCGATCGACAACTCCGTCTACCTCGTGATGGCCAACATGGCAGGCCAGAGCGGAGACCTCGAGTTCTTCGGTATGAGTCGGATTATCGACCCGCAGGGCATCGTCTTGGCACAAGGCGAGGAAGGTGGCGAGCACCAACAGCTCGTGATCGCCGACATCGACCTCGACCTCGACCGTGGCGACCTTCCCTTCCGGCTCATCGACCGGCGACGGCCTGATCTCTACGAGGAGATCCTCAAGCCCAACGCCGAACTTGGGACGGCGACGTGGCAAGGATGAACCATCCCCTTGACCCTCTGTCGACCCAGGAGATCGAGCGGACCGCTGCGATCATCAAACGCGACCACAGCGACAAGCCGCTCCTGCGGTTTCCGTTGATGATGTTGTCGGAACCTTCCAAGGACGAGGTCCGGGGCTTCGAGCCGGGTGGTGTCTTGAAGCGCCGTGCCGCAGCAACCGTTCTCGATCGTGCCGACGGCCAATCCTATGAGGCGGTCGTTGCTCTGGACGAAGATCGCATCGTCTCCTGGGCTCCGATCGGCAGCGGGCAACCCCCAATCCTGATCGAAGAGTTCGAATCGGCCGAACAAATCGTCAAACAGGACCCCACCTGGCTGGCCGCAATGGCCAAACGCGGAATCACAGACGTCGAGAACGTGCAGGTGGATCTGTGGACGGCCGGCGACTTCGAGATCGAAGGGGTGGACCCAGCACGGCGCTACGCCCGGACCACTTCCTACGTGCGAGACGTACCGGCCGACAACGGCTACGCCCGACCAATCGCAAACGTTCACGCCATTGTTGATCTGAACGCTGGCGAGGTCATCGAGGTGCTCGACGGCGACGTCGTGCCCATCCCGCCCGAGCTGGGTAACTACGACGTTGCATCGGTCGGCAACATCCGCACCGATCTTAAGCCGCTCGATATCGTCCAACCCGACGGACCCAGCTTTGTGGTCGAGGGCAGCCTGGTGAAATGGCAGAAGTGGAGCGTCCGGGTGTCGCTCCATGCCACCGACGGTCTCGTCCTGAACCAGGTGTCCTATGACGACGACGGGGAGGACCGGTCAATCCTGTACCGGGCCAGCCTGTCGGAAATGGTCGTGCCCTACGGCGACCCAGGCGACACCTTCTATTGGCGCAACGCGTTCGACGCAGGCGAGTACGGCATTGGTCGCAACACCTGCTCACTCACGCTCGGGTGTGACTGCCTTGGTGAGATCTACTACTTCGACGCCGCCATTGGCGACGACAACGGCGACCCGGCCACCGTCAAAAATGCGATCTGCATGCATGAAGAGGACTACTCGATCCTCTGGAAGCACTGGGACCTAAGCTCTGGAGCTTCCGAAGTTCGCCGGTCACGCCGCCTGGTCATCTCGTCTATCGCCACACTGGGCAACTACGAGTACGGCTTCTATTGGTACTTCTACCAAGATGGCCACATTGAGTTCGAGATCAAGCTGACGGGCATCGTGCAGACGAAGGCACTCCAGCCGGGCGAAACCGACGACTACGGCACCATGGTCGCTCCCCAGCTGAGCGCTGTGCATCACCAGCACATATTTTCGGTCCGCCTGGACTTCGAGGTTGACGGCCCGTCCAACTCCGTCGTCGAGGTGGACACGGTCGCTGCTCCGCCGGGACCCGACAATCCCTACGGTAACGCAATCACAACTGAACAGACGGTTCTCGAGACAGAGCTCGGCGCGCAACGGGTGATCGATCCACTGAAGGACCGATATTGGAAGGTCATCAACCCGTCGAAGCTCAATCGTTTTGGCCAGCCGGTGGGCTACAAGTTGCATCCGGCCGCCAGCTCGTTGCTCCTTGCTGCTCCGGACTCACGGATAGCCGCACGGGCTCGGTTCGCGGAGAAGCACTTGTGGGTCACGCCCTACGAGCCCGACGAAATGCATGCAGCGGGTGACTACCCAAACCAGCTCGGCGGCGAGCACGGCCTGCCAGTCTGGACCGCGCAAGACCGCACTATCACCGACACCGATGTCGTCCTGTGGCACACCATCGGCGTCTCACACATCTGTCGACCCGAGGACTGGCCGATCATGCCGGTCGCCACCACCGGATTCTCGTTGCTGCCCATCGGGTTCTTCGATCGGAACCCATCGGTTGACGTTGCACCATCCGACACATCCACTTGCCATTAATCTATGACCTCTGAGAGGGAACCATGCTTCACCACAACCGCGATGACCAACAGTTTTTCAACGTCTGGGACGAGCCTTGGAGCGAACTCCAGGGGGCGAAGTTCTTCCACGGCATCGAAA
>CAWKYX010000359.1:0-3255 GCA_963854265.1 Acidimicrobiia bacterium | reverse complement strand
ACACCGCCTGCACACGGTTAACCGAAGACGAAGAGGTCTTCCTCGTTATCGGATTCCTGATTGCCAACTGGGGTGATGTTGGCTGTTATACAAACCTCCACGAAACCGTCGTCCTCAACTCCACGGTGCCGAAAGAAGACGAAATCGCCGCCGGCGCCGGACGCCAGATCACCACCGAGCCCAGCGAACTCGCGCTTCTCCTCGACGGCCTCGCCGAAATGGCCGGCGAGATCACCGGCCAGAACATCGTGCTCTTTGCAGTCCAGGCCGGAAGTGACAGCGTGGCCCGGGCCACCGAGAAACTCATCGAGATCGGCGCTGCATCTGTCAGCGCCACCACCCAACAGGTCGGCGGTGCCGAAAACCTGGTCGCTGCCCAAGCCGAGCTCGACATTCATATCGAACGTTGGCGGGCTGATGGTTCAGACATGATCATCGCGCTCGATGGCAACGCCGCGGTGGGTCTACTCCCCGCGCTCGAACGCGCCGGTATGACTGATATCCCCGTGGTGACACCCACCATCGACCTGCCCACGCTGACCGCGCTGGGCGCCGACCTCTCCGCCACCAATCTCATCGGGATTGGAGCGCCGTCGTTCGACTCGCTCGCCGTGGCCGGGTTGTACGACATTGCCGACTGCATCGACATCGTCACGGCCGCAACGGGCGAAACCATCGTTCCCAACGTTGCCAAGGGAGAAGTCGATGGGCTCGCGACAACTATCCGCGGGTGTGCTGCCTGGGACATCTTTGTGGCCGGAGCCACCGCCGCAGGCCCAACCCTCACCGAGCAGAGTTTCCTCGAAGCCCTCTACGGCCTCGGCGAATACGACCAGACCGGCTCGGTCAGCGGATCGGTGAGCACAACCAAGTTCCACAGCAGCAACGCGCAGGCCGAGCTGCATGTCTGGGACGCTGACCGAGGCCAGTTCATCCTTCGGTAGCGAATCGCCTGCTCCGCCCACCGCGCTCGGAACTCGTCGACCGCCGACAGCTGGTTGCGAGCATGGGCGCCATGATGTGCGCGCGTTGCAAATTCTCGCCCGGTTGATCTCCTGCAGCACGCAATGTTCAGGCCCGCGGCTCCCGCGGCAACCCCAGAACACGCTCACCCAAGATGTTCCTCATGACGTTGGATGTTCCGCCCATGATCGTGTAGCCGGGCGCATACAAGATGCCATTGGTCCACTCACTGTCGACCAGAGCAGCGGCGCCGAGGACGGTTGACGCAAATTGCGCAACTCGAATTTCGTGCTCGGTGCAGAAGGCCTTCGTCGCCGCGCTGAAACCCGAGGGCGCTTGCTTGAGCACCTCGCGATAGACCAGAAGACGGCCCAGCCGATAACCGGTTTCGAGACGTGCAATGTCCTGGCGAACCAACAGATCGCTGGTATCGGCAACCGACACAGCATGGTTGAACAAAGCGCGGTTGGAGACAAGGCGGTCGATCCCGCCGCGCTCATGGGCCAACTGCACCATCGTCTGTTTGAACGCGTGGCCTTCCACCCCAACGAGGTTCTCGACCGGAACACGGACGTCGGTGTAGTACACCTCGCAGAAGTGGCGATTGGTTGTCATGTCGGTGATCGGGCGAACCTCGATCCCCGGCGTGTCCATAGCAACGATGATCTCGCTGATGCCCTGATGCGGAGGGCCGCTCGAGTCTGTCCGGCCGATCAGGTAGCAGTAGTCGGCGACGTCGCCGAAGCTCGTCCAAATCTTCTGCCCGTTGATCACCCACTCGTCGCCGTCACGGACCGCGGAAGTCTTGAGCGCTGCCAGGTCCGAGCCTGCGTCAGGCTCGCTCATGCCAATGCACCAGGTGGTCTCACCCGACAGCATCTGCGGGAGAAACTCGGCGCGTTGATCGTCGGTCCCATAGGCGATGAGCGTCGGCCCCATCTGCCGATCAGCGAACCACATCGCCGCAATAGGAGCGCCAGCGCTGATCATTTCTTCGGCCACAACCAGGCGTTCGATGGGCGGGCGATCATGTCCACCGAACGCTTTGGGCCAACCCATGCCAATAAAACCCTCGGCCGCCATGACCTGCGCGAAGCCCTTGGAGTAGCCGTTGATCCAGCTGTCGTTGTGTCGCCCGAATTCGGCTACCCCGCGCGCGGCAACGTCTCGAGCACGATCGCGGAGTGCTTCAAGGTCTTCACTCAGTCTGAAGCTCAACACCGCGTCTTCACCGCTCCCATTCGTTGCAGTCGCATCTGGTCTCGCACCCTGCCCTGGTCCGGCCTGGGGCATTGTACCGAGTCCGCTGGCCCCGTGTGATTGTGTCACCCACACCGCCCAGGCGCCCCGTTGTACGACCCTGACATCTGACTCGCGGACACCGATCGAGCGTCACCCAGGGCGCGTGCTGCGCTGTTGGTAGCGCGGGTTCCGGGACCGTTCGAGGACTGACATCGGGGTCCTCCGACCTCGATCAGGTGGGCGCTGGCTGAGCGCCACGAATGACGCGTCCATTCAGCTGACCCGTAGGGACGCCGTTTCGGAACGCCACCTGGCCGGCAACAACGGTGGCCGTGTAGCCGCTCGCCCGTTGGACCAGGCGGCGGCCGCCCGCCGGCAGGTCATAGGCCACAACCGGTTCGTGGAGCTGCAAGTTGTCGAAGTCGATGACGTTGATGTCCGCCTTGTAACCCGGCGCCAGGATGCCTCGGTCGTGGAGGCCGACCAGCTCGGCCGTTTCTTTGGTCTGCATCGAGACCAGTCGTTCCAGCGGGATCTTCGGGCCGCGGCTGCGGTCGCGGCCCCAGTGCTGGATGAGGGTCGTGGGGAAACTCGCATCCGAGATGATGCCGCAATGTGCTCCCCCGTCGCTCAGCCCGATCACCGTGTGGGGATGATCGAGCATCTCTTTGACGTAGGAGAGGTCACCACACATGTAGTTGAACAGAGGGTGATAGATCAGCGCAGCGCCGTCCTTTTCGAGTAAAGCGTCGTAGACAACCTCTTCGGGGGTACAGCCGCGGGCCGTCGCTAGGGCCGCGAACGATTCTTCGGGCCCCGGTTCGTAGTTGGCCGGGTCGCCGAGGCGGAACATCTTGTGAAAGCTGGTGATGATCTCGCCTACGAGTCCGTCGTTGATCGCAGATGCTTCAGAGAGGATCTGAGTGCGTACCTCTGGAGTCCGCATCGCCGCCACCTTCTCGTCGAGCGGAAGGTTATGGAGCGACTTGTAGGCCGGGAAGAAACTGAAAGGGTGCAGCGTGACGCTCAACCCCAACAACACGCCAGTAG
>CAWKYX010000358.1:0-3282 GCA_963854265.1 Acidimicrobiia bacterium | reverse complement strand
TGAGCGAAGGCGGCTCCGCAACCATATGAAGGAGCAGAAGCGTCGCGCCGCAATGAGTGACGCAAATGCGAGCCGTGCCCGAGCAGCCGAGACTCGGTTACGCCATTTCGACGAGGCCGGTCGGCCGGCCGAGGCGGCCAGCGATCAACACATCGACATGCGGCTGGCCGGCGGGCGGACCGGTAAGCAGGTCGTCGTCTGCGAGCAACTGGAGTTGTCCGACCTGACGTTTCCGTTCGATCTGGACATCTGGTTCGGTGAACGTGTTGCGGTTCTTGGACGCAACGGGACGGGCAAGTCGCACTTCTTGCGCTTGTTGGCTGGCGGTGATGTTGCACATGGCGGCTCGTGGCGCCTCGGTGCGCGTGTTGTCCCTGGATTGTTCAATCAGACCCACGAGCATCCTGACCTTGTCGGCCGCGTGCTGAGCGACATTCTGGCGAGTCGAGATCTTCAGCGCGGCCCCGCTATGGCGCGATTGCGGCGATACGAACTCGAAGGCTCGGCCGACCAGCCTTGGGAGACCTTGTCAGGCGGTCAACAGGCGAGATTTCAGATCTTGCAGCTGGAGCTCGACGGAGCAAACTTGTTGTTGCTCGATGAGCCAAACGACAACCTCGACGTGGCATCAGCCGAGGCGCTCGAGGCCGGTCTCGCGATATTTGAGGGCACCGTCATGTGTGTCACCCACGACCGGTTCGTGGCCTTCTTCGACGACGCTGAGGTGCAAGAGGTCGCCGACCCGGCCGTGGCCTGGAGCTGACGCGACACCGGAGATCGTGTCGACGCCTCGGCCGGGTTGGACGGCCTAGCTGCGCACACCAGTGGCAAGCACATCGACATCTGGACGGATTTGACACGTACGTGATGAGGCTGGCGGCTGTGCCCCCCGTATCCTGGTGGGGCGATGTTTGCCGTCCTCGTCTTGCTCTTCTTGGTGCTTCCCATTCTGGAGCTGTACGTGATCATTCAGGTCGCGGGCGGCATTGGTGGTTTCCAGACCGTTGGCCTGTTGATTTTGGTGAGCGTCGTTGGTGCTTGGTTGGTGCGGCGAGAGGGCCTAAGCGTCCTTCGTCGAGTCCAAGAGCAGCTCAGCCACCAGCAGATGCCCACGAAACAGATCGTTGACGGCGGTCTCATCATGTTGGCCGGCGCCCTCATGCTCACCCCTGGATTCATCACCGATGGGGTCGGCGTGTTGCTATTGGTCCCTCCAACACGCATTGCAGTGCGTCACGTCCTGATGCGCCGCTTCAAGGGCCGCTTCGGCATCGCATCGATGGGTGCCCCGCCCGGGTTCCGCTCCGGTCCGGTTTACGACGTCAGCGGCTCCGAATCCGACCATGTCGACCTCAATCGCAACGATGATCCGCTGAACCCCCCGTCGCTGCCATGACAGTACTGAGAAGGAACACCATGGAACTCCCCGAAGAAGATCCCGGCCCCGAACCAATCGTGCCGGGCGTGGCCCGCGCCTTGAGCCCGCTGGTCCGCCGCATCTTGGCCCTCAACCCCGGAGCGCGCACCGGGCTGGGCACCAACACCTATCTGATCGGGATCGATGAGATCGTTGTGATCGACCCCGGCCCCGAAGATGCCAGCCACCTCGATTCGGTGGCCGGCTGCGGCGGCGATCGGATCCGCTGGATTACTTCCACACAAGAGGGTCCCGAATACACCGGTGGCATGCAGGCCATGGCCGACCGCACGGGTGCGGTCATTCTCGACCCTGCTGCGGGCGACACCATCTTGGGTACAGAGTTCCGCATCAACGTTCATGCCATGCCGGGCCCGACTGCGACGCACCGTACGTTTCTGCTCGAAGAGGAGCGCATGCTGATCTGTGGTGGCCTGATGGCCGAAGATCGACTCGCACCACTTGTTCCCGGTGTCGCCGATGCCGATGCTGTCGTGACCTCGCTTGAGGCCGCGACAAAGATGCGCCTGCGGCGCGTCGCTCCGGTCCATGGTCACATTGTCGAATTGGCCAAGAAGGCCATACCCGCCGAGATCGAACGTCGCGCCGAGGCACTGGCCGCGGTTCTCGCCGCCATCAAAGCCGGCGCAGAGAATGCCGCTGATGTCGTGGCTGCGCTGCACCCGAGTGTCGACGAAGAGGATGAGATCGAGGTCCTGATTGGTTCGGCCGACGTGCACTTGGCTGCCCTTGCCGCATCCAAGCAAGCCAAGCAGAGCAAGGGTCACTGGAAAGCTGCCTAACAGAGCCGGCTCTCGCTCAGGCCGGTCGGTTTACCCGAGTCGCCGCCAGCTGCATCGATAGGCACGCTTCCGAGCAGTGGAACACCGAGCTCGGCGGCCAAGTCTTCTCCGCCGCCGGACCCGAAGAGCTCGTCGACCAGAAAGCCCATGGAGATGAGCTTGACCAAGCCGTCACCGATGACCCGCTCGTGGGGGATGATCTTCTTCGTATCGGTTTCGCCTGCCAGGCGTCCGTAAACGCCGAGCATTCGCGGCACTGAGTAACCCCAGATGTCGGCATCCATCACACCGACGGTGAAGCCCCGCTCGGCGAGCCCGCGGCGATATTGACGGTGGTCGATGACTTCCCGACTCTGCCTTTGCCGGATGGATCATGATGACCTTGGCGGTCGCCGGCACCTCGGTTTCGGGATCGTCCTGGGTGATCTCGGTCCAGTTGATCTTGACTTTGGCGACAGCGGGGTGGGTTTCGACTCGGGCTCGGGTGTCTTTTTGGATCTGGGCTCGGAGTGGACAACCTGAAGTCGTGAGTGCAATCACGATGTCGTCGTCTCCGATGATGACACCCTTGGCCATGCCGAGCTAGACGATCTCGGAGCCGAGTTCAGGATCGACGACACCACGCAACAACCCGATCACGTGCCCTTCGGTCAACGGATCCAGAGTTGCCATGACCGCAGTTCTACTGGGAAAGCCCGTGTAATCTAGACCCATGGCCGACAAGACCGACCCCGAGGACACGCAGAGCGTTGCGCGATTGGACGTTCTCAAGGCGCTCGGCGACAACACCCGTTACGCGATCTATCTCGAATTGGTCCGCGCCCCGTCACCGTTGTCGACCGGCGATATTTCGGCCAGCCTTGGCCTGCATAACAACACGGTGAGGCCTCACCTCGACCGCATGCGCGACGTCGGCCTGCTCGAGATTCATACAGGGAGCACCGGCGGCGTTGGTCGTCCGCAGCATCGATACGCGGTCTCTGCAGCTGCGCCGTCGCTGGGACTCGAACCCCCGTTGTTCCCGAAGCTCGCAGGCATGTTGCTGAAGCTTGCGGTGGAGGT
>CAWKYX010000357.1:0-3307 GCA_963854265.1 Acidimicrobiia bacterium | reverse complement strand
AGTCCATGGTGGGAACTGTTGTTCAAGTGGTGAGGTGGCTAGTGAGACAGCGGTCTTGATCGGGTTCAGCCCCGGATGACCCGCCCGGCGAGGGCACCCTGGTGCTCGCCATCGCGCATGAAGACCTCGCCGTTCACCATGGTGAGGTCGTAGCCCTTGGCCCGCTGGATCCAGCGGCCTGCCCCGTTTGGGAAGTCGTATGAGTACTCGGGTGCCTCGAGTTCGAGGTGTTCGTAGTCGATCACGTTGATATCGGCGTGGGCCCCCGCGACCAGGCGGCCCCGGTCGGCGCCCTCGGCGCTGAGCATTCGGATGCCCTCCTCAATCGTCCAGGCGTTGGTGTCGCGGACCCAGCGGGTGAGGAAGTAGGTCGACTGGCTGGCGTCCTGGATTTGGCCGCAGTGGGCGCCGGCGTCGCCGATGCCGAGAATGACGTTGGGGTCCTTGATCTTGGCTTCGATCGCGTCGAAGTCGAAGTTCAGGAACGGATAGTTCCACAGGCCTTTGGCGTCGGTTTCGACAGCCATGTCGAGGAACGCCTCGGCGGGCGACACGCCGCGTCGGCGATGAGACCTGCCCGCACCTCAGGGTCGGTCAGGCGGGCCAGCTTGTCGGGATACCGCAGTTCACGCAGCGCTCGCCAGGCCCGACTGCAGTTGTCGAATGGGGTCCGATTGGCTAGCCCGAACAGGACTCCGGTGCCTCGCGCTGTGGTCTGGGGCCGGATGTCAGCCCCAGCCGCATTGGCCTCGGCCACCAGCTTGAGCCGGTGCTTTCACCCATCGGGGTTCGAGCGGTTTTGAACGAACCCGAACGTGACCGGCCGGCCGGTGCGGATTGACAGTTCCTTCATCCACCCAACCTCGCGCTCGATGACGGTGCGGTCCTTCTCGCCGACGATGCCGTGTACCTGGCGGTCGTTGTCGACCGCGCATTCGAACACGCCTCGGTCGAGCCGGCCCATCACGTCGCCGATGGCCAGCAACTCCTTGGGCGCAGCCCTCGTTCCGGGTACCTCGCGGCCGTCGGGGGTCTGGTGCCGGTAGGTGCGTGAGGTGGAGAAGCCGAGTGCCCCGTTCAGGAGGGCCTCCTCGACGAGGGCAACCATCCGCACGATGTCCTCGGCGCTGGCATGGTGTTGGTCGATGGCCCGGTCGCCCATTGCGGCGATGCGCGCCGAGCAGTGACCGACCATGCCGCCGACGTTGATGCCTTTGGGCATGCGCGAATAGCTGTCGAGCTACTCACCGTAGGTTTCCCAGTCCCACGGCAGGCCCGACAGGATCGCTGCTGCTGAGATGTCTTCGACGGATTCCATCATCTCGGCGAGCATGGTGCGGTCTTCGGGTCGGCACGGCGCGAACGTTACGCCGCAGTTGCCCATCACTGCGCTGGTGATCCCGTGCCAACACGACACGGTGCCCACCGGATCCCAGGCCAGCTTGGCGTCGAGGTGGGTGTGGATGTCGACGAAGCCGGGGTGACCAGTCGGCCCGTCGCGTCGTGGGTCTGCGCGGCGGTGCCCGCGCATTCGCCGACGATGCGGTCGCCGACGATGCCGACATCGGCGCCGTTCGGGTTGGGGTGCCATGATGGCGCCCATGGATGTGGGGGTTGTACCGGTCAACACGGGCGCGTTCATTGCACCCGGCGAGCTCGTACGGATGGGGCGAGTGCTTGAGGATCTCGGGTATGAGTCGATGTGGACCTTCGAGCACGTCATCGTGCCCGAGTCCTACGAGTCGACCTATCCGTACAGTCCCAACGGCAAGCTCGCGATCCAGCCCGACCAGCCCTTCGTCGACCCGCTGATCGCTCTATCGTTCGTGGCCGCCGCCACCGAGCGCATCCGGCTGGGCACCGGGGTCAACATTCTCACACAGACGAACCCGCTATATCTGGCCAAGCAGGCGTCGAGCATCGACCATCTCTCCGGTGGTCGGCTCATGCTCGGCCTTGGTGTGGGCTGGCTCGCCGAGGAGTTCCATGCGCTCGGCGTGCCGTTCGATCGGCGGGGCGCCCGGGCCGACGAATACCTCGACGCGATGCGCCAGGCGTGGAGCGGTGAGGCCGTCGAGCTGAGAGGCGAGTTCGTCGACTGGTTCGGCTTCAGGATGCTCCCCACTCCGGTGCAGACTCCGGGCGTGCCCGTGGTGGTTGGGGGCACGACCGACGCCGCCATCCGGCGAGTGGTAGCGCGGGGTGACGGCTGGTACATGATCCACAAGGATCTCGACGACTTCACGACCAACGTGGAGCGGCTCCACGCCGAGTGTCGTCGCCAGGGTCGCGATCCCGCCGAGATCGAGCTGACCGCGTACTGGAACCACTATCGCGAAGGGCTCGAAGGCTGCGAGGTGTACCGCCAGCATGGCGTGACCCGCCTGCTGGTGAACCTCGGCGCTCTGCGGATGGGACCCGCCGAGGACGCGGCCCGCCAGTTTGCCTCCGAGGTTCTCACCCAGATCTGACCTGAGGCGGGGTGTAGATGGGCAGGGTCAGCTCAAGAAATTCGAGGCGAAGTCGGCGACTGACCACACGGCCGCCCGCCTGAGTAACCGCATCGAATTACACGCCAAAGTTCGGTCCATCCCGGTCATGACCTGTCGATCGTCGGCAGTGTCAAAACGCTCAGCGTCTCCAACTTCGAAGACGAGGGATTTGTACGCCATAAGGCGAACGAGTTGGACGCGTTCCCCAGCGTCATTCGAGTGTTCCTACGCTTTGGACCCGACGAGGCCTCGAACGGCGGCTTCCGACTACTTGTCGAATGCGACCTGCTACTTCTTTGCCGCCTCGTAGTACGGGTTGGTGCCCGCGGCGTGGTCGGTCACGTCGATGATCGTGACGATCTCGGGGACCGACTCCTTGATGGCGACCTCAATGCCCTGGCTGAGGGTGACGGCGGCCATCCCACAGCCAGCGCAGCCGCCGCTGAGGCGCAGGTACGCGGCGTCGTCCTCCACGGCTACCAGGTCGGCGCGGCCGCCGTGACCGGCGATGGACGGGTTGATCTGGCGGTCGAGGACCTGGATCACCCGCTGTGCTACGTCGCCGCTCAGATCGGGCGGGGGACCGGTCATCGCCGGGCTGGCCTGGGCCGGTGCAGGCGGCGGCGCAAGATTGGGGTTGCGGATGCTCAGCCCGCCGGCCAGGGCGTCGTAGTCGAGGACCGAGCCCACCATCTTCGACACACTGTCGGTGGACACGACGACCGTCAGTCCGTTTTGGACCCCGGTCCAATCGTCGGGAGTGGCTTCGTCGGCTACCCGGAAGTAGATGTCATAGGTGTAGGCGTCACCGCTTG
>CAWKYX010000356.1:0-3308 GCA_963854265.1 Acidimicrobiia bacterium | reverse complement strand
CCGGCAGTCAGCGACTTCTGCGACGTCGAGATGGTGTTGCGCCAGTACCTGTGCCCTTCGTGTGGACTATCCATGAGCGTTCAGCTGTCTCGCCCCGATGACCCTGCGACTTGGGAAGTCCGGCTCGATGCCGAGGCCGCGTTGGACTATCTCAACGTGGCGGGGGAGCCATCATGAGCGCCCGCTATGCCATTGGCGTTGACATCGGCGGCACGTTCACTGACTGCGTTGTCGTGGACGACGAGGCCAACATCACCGTTGCGAAGTCCCCAACCACGCCACTCGATCGCGCCCAAGGGTTCTTCGCCTCGATCGACGGCGCAGCCGAGAAGCTTGGCATCGCACCGTCGGATCTTCTGGGCGCCTGCGACCGCATCGTGCACGGCACAACAACAGGGACCAACGCGATCGTGTCTCGCGAGGGGGCCATCGTCGGCCTCCTGACCACCGACGGGTTCCGCGATGTCATGTTCATGATGAAGGGTGGCGGCCGCACCGCCGGCCTCCCGCCGGATCAACTGTTGGACGTCCCGTCCACTTACAAGCCCGAGCCGCTGGTTCCCAAGCGCCTCATCGCCGAGGTTCAAGAGCGCATCGACGTCGATGGTGACGTTTTGGTGCCCATCGATGAAGATCAGGCGCGCAAAGCCATTGAGGCCCTCGCCGATCAAGGCGCTGAGGCCATCGCGGTCAGCACGATGTGGTCGGTGAAGAACCCGGCCCACGAGCAGCGCCTCGTGGAGCTTGCCCAAGAGATGTTGCCCGACACGTTCGTTACCTGCGGCTCGGAGTTGGTGTCGCGGGTCGGCGAGTACGAACGCACCACCGCCGCGGTCATGAATGCCTACATCGGCCCGCTGATGGTCGAGTACGTCCAAGCGATCGAGACCGAGGCGGCAGCGCGTGGCTTTGCCGGTCGCGTCCTGTTCGCGCAATGCGCGGGTGGTGCCATCACGGGCGACGAGGCCAAGCGAGCCCCGATCCGTACGGTCTCGTCTGGCCCGGTTGCCGGGATTGTCAGCTCACAGCTACTGGCTGCGCGCCTGGGTGAGCCCAACGTGATTGCAGCGGACATGGGCGGCACAACCTTTGACGTCAGTGTCATTCGTGACGGCGTCGCGCTGGAGCGACAGTTGTCGGTGTTCCAGCGCTACGAGGTTGCGCTGCCAATGCTTGATGTCGAGTCCATCGGGGCAGGTGGCGGATCCATTGCCTGGATCGATGGGTCAGGTCGGCTCAACGTTGGCCCTCAGAGCGCCGGCGCGTCACCGGGGCCCGCTTGTTACGGCCAGGGGGGAACCGAGGCCACCACGACCGACGCCGACATTGTGCTGGGCTTGATCGACCCCAACGGTTTCCTGAGCGGACGTATGGCCCTGGACCCCGACTTGGCCGAGGCTGCGGTCGGCCGGTTGGCCGACCAGCTCGGGCTCGGATTGCTCGAGACGGCAGCCGGCATCAGCCGGATCGTCGACTCGAAGATGGCTGATCTGATCCGCCGGATGAGCGTGCTGCGAGGGTTCGATCCTCGTCACTTCGCGTGTTTCGCGTTCGGTGGGGGCGGCCCGGTTCACGCGGCGGCGGTCGCTGCCGAAGCCGGAATCGCTCGCGTCATCGTCCCGCTCCCAGAGGTCGCCGCGCTCTGGTCAGCGCTCGGCGCCGTTGCGTCCGACGTCAGCCACGTTTATCAGGACACCACCGAGTTCCTCCTGCCGGCATCCGGGGACGACGTCACCGCCGTGTTCGACCAGCTGGAGCGTCGAGCGCTTTCGACGCTGGACGACGAAGGGTTCGGCGATGGCGACATTGAGCTGCGTCGATCGGTACGCATGAAGTTCGCCATGCAGGTGCACGATGTCGAGGTGCCGGTTCGTGCCGGCGATCTCAACGACGTGGACGTTAAGCAGATCGATCAAGAATTCGACGAGATCTACGAGAACCTGTTCGGGAAGGGAAGTGGGTATCGCCAGGGTGGCGTACAGATCTCGGGCTTCCAGGTCCGGGTGTCGGCGGCGACGCCAAAGCCGGATTTCGCGGTGAAGACGCCTGACAGCGCGGGCAGCGTCTCGACAAGCCGTGATGTTTATTGGGCGGAGCTGCGCGAGACGGTTGATACACCCGTCACCCGTCTTACGAACCAAGTGTTGCCAGGGTCGATCCAGGGGCCCCATCTCCTCGAGCTGCCTGACACCGTCATCGTGATCCGGCCCGGCCAGCAGGGTCAGTTCGACGAAGCGGGCAACTTCATCATTGACGTTCGGTGACCGGCGGCGTTGACGCGTACATCTTGTCGCCGTCGAAGCGAATGTCGGACTCCGGCGCGAACTCGATGATGACGCGCTCGGGGGTATTGAGGATGTCGATGTACTGCGCCATGCGGGCCTCGCCACGGTGTCCCTGGAGACGCAGAGCCAGCGCCGGGTAGAACCAGTCTTTTGTCGCTCGGTCATCGCGGATGACCGAGGCACCCTTGTAGGTGATCGATTTCTTCGGCCCCATCTGGGTACCCAACGAACTGATCGCGATGCTGGATCGGCCATCCCGCCGGATCGCCGGGATCCGCTGGCGACTACTTGTTGCGGTCAGCCAGAAGTGGCCGTCGCGAGCGATGTAGCTCATGATCACGCCGAGTGGGTGACCCGCCTTGTTGACCCAGATGAAGGTGCACTCACTCTGATACTCGAGCAGATCCTGCTCTCGTTCGGGCGCGAGGGTGTACTTGCGAACGTCGTCGTAGTCGGAGGTCTGGTCGTCAGCGGTCATGTGGCTGTCCTGTGGCGCGGCGGTCCAGCTCAACCTAGTGCTTCGGCCCGATGCATATCCCTGGCACGGTGATGGACCTGTGACGCGAGAGGCCTTGCACTTGAGCATGTGAGAACGTGCACGTGCCGGCAGGCGTTGTGACGGGGCAACGACCTTTGCCACGGGCTGGGGCTGTCGTGCTGGCTGCGGTTCGCTGTCGTCGGTCTGAGACTGTCGTGCTGGCGTAGGCTCGACCGCCATGAGCTCAGAGATGCACGTACGTCCGCTCGGTGGATCGGTTGGGGCTGTGGTGACTGGGGTCGACCTGGCCAACCTGGACCTCGGCAAAGTGGCAGAGATCCAAGCTGCGATCGTGGAGCACGGGGTAGCTGCGTTCCCGGGACAGTCGCTGGACGATGGCCAGCACCGCGAGCTGACGGTCGCTCTTGGTGGCGTCCGGCCACCTGTCGAGTATCTGCCCACGAACGCTGAGGCGGGGCACCCCGACATTGCGGTGCTGGACAGCACAATCGGTATTCGGGCCGACATCTGGCACACGGATGTGT
>CAWKYX010000355.1:0-3311 GCA_963854265.1 Acidimicrobiia bacterium | reverse complement strand
ACTCCACCGGTCGGCGATGTGTGTGAACAACGGGCATCATGCCCGTATCACGAACTGACCGGTGGAACCCCACACCTCAAAGTGTGGCCATCACCACTTGAACCCACCCAGACCCCAACTCAACACGAAAGGCGTGGCGGGGTCAGCTACGGGGCACTTCTTTCCAGGGGACACCCTTGTCGACCCGAGGCTCGCCAGGTAGGCCCAGCACGCGTTCGCCGATGATGTTGCGCTGCACCTCGTCGGAACCACCGGCGATGCGATAGCCGGGAGCACCCAGAACGTGTTCACCCCACGCCCATGTACCCCATTGCCCAGTGTCGGCCTGCAGTGACGCACCCAAGATGTTGCCGATCATGTTGCCGACAAGGGTCATGCGTTCGGTCCACACCAACTTGGTGAGCGATCCCTCGGGCCCGGGGTTGCCGCCGCGGGCGAGATCGGCGGCCCTGCGGTTGACTAAACTCTCGATGCGGTAGGCCGTGTAAACCTGTGCCAATTGCTGGCGGATGACCGGGTCTTCGGTACGCCCCAACGCCTGCGCTGTCGCCAACACCTGGTCCCAGTTACCGCCGACGCGGCCACCGCCACCAGTGTCATCGGAGTGGTCTCGTTCGAAGCTGAGGGTTGTGAGTGCCACCTTCCAGCCTTCGCCCACTGGGCCGAGCCTGAGGGTGTCCGGGATACGGGCGTCGTTGAAGAACACTTCGTTGAACGAGTTCCCGCCGCTCATCTGGCGGATGGGACGAACCTCAACACCGGGATGCTCAAGGGGAACCATGAACGCTGTCATGCCCTTGTGCTTGACGGCATCGGGATCAGATCGGCCGATGAGAAGGCCCCACTGGCTGAACTGGGCGCCGGAGCTCCAGACCTTCTGCCCGTTGAGAACCCATTCGTCCCCATCTCGCTCGGCTTTGCAGGCAAGCGACGCTAGGTCGGACCCCGCACCGGGCTCGCTGAACAGTTGCGAACACAAAATGTCACAGCGCAGAAGGGGGCCGATGAACTCGGACTTTTGCTCGTCGGTCCCGAATGCATCCACCGTCGGGGCGATCAACCCTCGTGTCACATTGACAATTTCGTGGCTGCCAGGTTGTTCGTAGAGCCGCTCGAGTTTGGCGAATGCCGAAGCGTGCTTGCGGGTGAGCCCGAGCCCACCGTGCTCGGTCGGCGAGGCGGCGGCGTGGTACCCGACCTCGGCCTTCGCCTTCACCCACTCGGTGATCGACTCGATGAGGTGGGCCTCTTCTTCGTGCTCCAGTGCATGGAACACCGAGGTGCTGAACTCGCCCTCACCCCAGACGATCTCCTTGGCGGAGTTATCTTCGCGCTTGATCGTGGCATTGTCAGCCAACCAAGCAGCGGCCTCTTCGGTGAATTCTTCGACAGACTGCATCTCCACTGGATATCACCAAAGCCTCGCGATCCCATCGCCGTCGACGGAAGGCAAACAAGAGACCTTGGTCTGCAGGGCCGAACGGCATGATGACTAGTCTCGACCTCATATCACTGCACCCGTAGCCGCTCGACCCACAGACACCCCCGCTGGCGCGCCGTGACCTCACGCTCGGCCCCACGCTGGTCGATTGGACGAGTTCCGTCAGACCCGACCGATGCGGCCGGTCTCATATGCCCAAATGGCAACCTCGACGCGGTTGCGAGCGCCAAAGCTTGGTCATGAGACTCGCCACGTGGGTCTTGGTCGTGCTGAGGCCGATGTAGAGCTCTTCTGCGATCTCGGCGTTGGTCCGGTCTCGGGCCACGGTCAGTAGGACTTCCTCCTCGCAGCCGGTCAGCGCATCGATGGGCTCAACCGGAGGCGAGTTCGTCAACGGCCGCCGCAATCTCGGCCGGGAGCGGAACACTGAGGAAGAAGGCATCAACGGCCTCCCGCTCAGCCTCGTGGTCGCGAGGCTCGGGAATGTCATCGGCACGGAGTCCATCGACAAACGCGGCCACCTCTTCCACTGCCTCGAATGCCATGTGCGCCGATGTGGAAATCACACCGGTGACCGGAACGCGAGCCTCGAGCGCGATGAGCTTGTCGAGGGCCGACCCTTTGCCTCCAGCCACCAGGGGCCCGACACCCTTGCCGCTCAAAACAAAAGCGTGGCTGGCATTCATGGATTGACCTGCGGGTCGTCGAATCCCGCACGCAGACGCGAAACGGCGCGATTGGCAAGGTCCTCCGGCGACTCACCCGTAGCAGGTGCCGTCCGCTCCAACCACGACACCAGATCGCGTCGGAGTGGGACGGCAGTGTCGGCGGACTTGGTCCGTGACAACACGACCACACCAACGAGCAGCGGCGCGAACAGGACGGCAGACCGGGTTCGGTCGTCGCGCAACGCATCAACAAAACCGGCGACAGCCAACACAACCAGCGTCAAATTGGAGGCAAGAGTGCCAAGTTTGTTCATAGTCCCCTCCCGGGATTTCAAGACACATGGCCCACACCCGCCGTGCCACATTGCTTCCCAGGAAACGCAGACATGTGTCACGGGCCCGCACTCCAAAACCCGGTGACACCCGGTGCCTGGCACCAACCGTCACCCGCACCCCCAAACCGAGTGACACCTCGTGCCTGGCACCAACCGTCACCCGGTCTGGGACTTACCAAATCTTTCGACTTCCCAACGACTCTGCTCACCCAGGGGGTCCAAAGTGAGAACTGTCAACACCAACCCCCTCCCACTGGAGCCCAAAAATGAAGAAAGTCCTATCCTCCACATTGATCGCAGCCACCGTGTTCGGTGGTGGCGTTCTTGGCGCCGGCGCCCTCGCCGGTGCTGCCGGCGCTGAGAACGGCGGCAGCACTGTCGTCGACGGTTCGGCGAGTGTCGATGTCCAGATCCAAGATGTCGATCCCGAAGCCCCAGGCTCCGTCGAAGAAGATGGCGAGCGCACGGGTCGGCGCGGTCGTCACGGCCATCATCACCGCGGCGAACGTCCGCTGGGTACCGTCGCCGAAGTCCTCGGCCTTGAGGTCGACGACCTCAAGTCGCAGCTGCAGGACGGTGCAACGGTTGCCGACATCGCCGGCGATCAGACTGACGAGGTGATCGACGCCCTCGTTGAGGCCAAGCAGACCCGCCTCGATGCCGCCGTCGAAGCAGACCGCCTCACCCAAGAGGAGGCAGACGAGAAGCTGGCCGAGGTGACCGAACGGATCACCGATCGAGTCAACAATGGTCGGCCTGATCGTGGTGCCAAGGCTGATGGGGCCGCCAACGCCGAAGCCACCTGAGCCGCCAGCACTACCGCCACGCCGGAGGGGCGCCGGATCGCTGCTCGCAGCGAACCGGCGC
>CAWKYX010000354.1:0-3337 GCA_963854265.1 Acidimicrobiia bacterium | reverse complement strand
CTCCATGGCTGGGTGGCGCGTCGCATTTATGCTGGACAACGCCGAGGTCATCGCGGCTCTCGCAAAGCTGAAGTCCTACTTGGATTACGGGGCCTTCCAACCGATTCAGATTGCGGCCACCGTCACCCTCAATGAGGCAGGCGACCACCCGAAGATGGTCAACGAGATCTACCAGGGCCGCCGCGATTCGCTCTGCGCGGGGCTGCAACGCATCGGGTGGGAGATCGAACCGCCCCAAGGCACCATGTTTGCGTGGGCTCCAATTCCCGAGCCCTACCGCGAGATGGGCTCGATTGAGTTCGCCTCATGGCTGGTCCGAGAGGCCAAGGTGGCCACATCTCCGGGTGTGGGATTTGGGCCCGGAGGCGAGGGATATATTCGATTCGCCATGATCGAGAACGAGCAACGGACGGCTCAAGCGATCCGCCAGCTCAAGACGACCCTCACGAAGCTCACGCCACCGGAGTAACACGGGCCTGTTCTGCCTGCTCAGGCATCCTCTCGGGCCCAATCTCGGCTGCGCTCCACCGCCCGCTTCCAGCCTGCATAGGCGGCATCATCTCGTGCCGCATGGGGCGTGAATTCAATGTCGAGTTCCCAGTTTTGTGCGATGGCGTCCGTGGATGGCCAGACGCCGATAGACAGTCCTGCCAGATAGGCAGCTCCAAGCGCAGTGGTCTCCTGCATCACCGGACGCCGCACGGGTACTCCTAGCTGGTCGGCTTGCATCTGGAGCAGTAGACCCATCGCTGAGGCTCCGCCATCGACGCGCAGGCTCTGCACCGAAGCGCCCGAGGCCGCCGACATCGCGTCAACGACATCGCGGGTCTGGAAGACCATGGCTTCGATGGTGGCCCGTGCTATCTCGGCACGACCGGTCCCTCTGGTGAGCCCGACGATGGTGCCACGGGCATAGGGGTCCCAATACGGGCTGCCGAGGCCGGCGAAAGCGGGTACGAGGTAGACGCCGCCGGTGTTCTCGCATTGCGCCGCAAGCGGTTCGAGGTCTTGTGCCCGATCGATGATCTGTAGGCCGTCTCGGAGCCATTGAACCGCAGCACCCGTCGCGAATATGGCCCCTTCGAGGGCGTAGGTTGCGACTGGGCCGTCTGCGGTGTCGAGGAGCCACGCGATGGTGGTGAGCAACCCTTCGACAGGCTCGGGGCATTCAGTCCCGACGTTCATGAGGACGAAGGAACCTGTGCCGTAGGTGTTCTTGGCGTCGCCGGGGGCGAACGCGGCTTGGCCGAACAGCGCTGCGTGTTGATCACCGGCGATGCCGGCGATAGGTATCCCGGGCCCACACTCCGCGTTGTCGGCGGTGATTCCGAACGAGCCGCTGGATGCACGTACTTCGGGCAGGACATGCATCGGCACCCCGAACAAGGACGTCAACGGTTCGCTCCACCGCAGGTCGCGGATGTCATAGAGCAGCGTTCGGGACGCGTTCGTCGCGTCGGTCGCGTGCACTCGCCCACCGGTGAGATTCCAAACCAGCCAGCTGTCGATGGTGCCGACTGCGACATCTTCGGTTGGAGCCAGGCCACCCTCGGTAAACAGCCATTCGATCTTGGACCCCGAGAAATAGGGATCGAGTACCAGGCCGGTCCGCTCGCGAATCAGCGGGAGTGCGCCAGCGGCCTCGAGTTGTTCGCATCGTGCAGCTGTGCGTCGGTCTTGCCAGACCAGAGCACGGTGGAGAGGTTGCGACGTTGATCGACTCCAAGCCACAACGGTCTCGCGTTGGTTGGTGATGCCGATGGCTCCAGGCGGCTCATCGATGGCAGCGGTGACGTCGGCCAGGGTTTGTTGCACGGCGTCCCAAATCTCGGATGCATCGTGTTCTACCCATCCGGGCTGAGGGAAGTACTGGGTGAACTCACGGTAAGACGATGCCACCGAGCGCCCGTGCTGGTCGATGGCAATGGTCCGGACTCCGGTTGTCCCGGCATCGATAGCGCAGACGATGGACATGGGCCGGAGCGTACTGCAGCCAATCGCGGCCCCAGAACCCAAAAGTCGACCAGGTAACTGTTGCCAGGCAGCAGTGTGAGGCAGGTTCTGGGCCCTAGCCGTGTGCTGGCTGTCATCGGGGACTGCGTCTTCATACACTGGTGGCTCGCCAGATAGGGAGAGCGATGAAAGTCGGAGTACTCACGGGTGGGGGAGACTGCCCGGGATTGAACGCCGTGCTGCGAGCGATCGTGCGCAAATCTGAGCGGTTCTATGGCGACGAGATCATTGGCTTCCGCGATGGCTGGCGGGGCGTCATCGAGAACGACTACGAGGTGCTCGACATCGACCGCCTCCGGGGCACGCTTCCCCGTGGTGGCACGATCCTGGGGACCTCGCGCATCACGCCGTACATGGTCGACGGCGGAATCGACAAGATTCGCGCCACTCGAGAAGACCTCGGCCTGGACGCGCTCATCGTGATCGGGGGAGAAGGAACGCTCTCCTGCGGCCTTCAGGTTTGGCGCGATGGTGTTGTACCGGTTGTCGGGGTCCCGAAGACGATCGACAACGACATTGGTGCGACGGAGATGACGTTTGGCTTCGACACAGCCGTCAGCATTGCGACCGACGCGATCGACCGGCTCCACACCACCGCCGAATCCCACGACCGGGTCATGGTGGTGGAGGTTATGGGGCGCCACGTTGGCCACATCGCGCTTTGGGCCGGCATTGCGGGTGGGGCGACGATGACGCTGATCCCCGAAGAACCGTTCGACATCGCCGAAGTCGCCGAGGCACTCGTTCGACGACACAAGCGCGGCAAGTACGCATCCATCGTCGTGGTGGCCGAAGGGGCCCGGCCTGCTCCGGGCACACTCGACATTCCCGAGCCCGAAGTCGACCAGTACGGCCATAAACGACTGGGTGGGATTTCCAACGTCATTGCATCGGAGATCGAACAGCGGACCGGATACGAGACCCGAGTGACGGTGTTAGGTCACGTGCAACGCGGGGGAACCCCGACCGCCTTCGATCGGGTGCTCTGCACCTGGTACGGCGTCGAGGCAATCGATGCCGTGCACGACGGCGCATTCGGCACGATGGTCGCGCTCCAGAATGCTGAGGTCGTGCGGGTGCCTCTGGAGATCGCTGTGGCCGAGCTCAAGTACGTGAACCCACGCCTATACAAGGCGGCGAAGGTTTTCTTCTCCTGACTTGATGATCGAGCAGCCGTTGCTGGTAGTTGTCAAGGCCGGAGTCAGCCGCCGTCTTGGGATTCGTCGCCGACGTCGCTATCGGTGCCCGCGTCGGACGTCCCTGCGTCTGGGGTCACCGTAGGTTCTGGAGCCGGGGCAGGAGTCGGGTCCTTCTCGGTGGGTGG
>CAWKYX010000353.1:0-3340 GCA_963854265.1 Acidimicrobiia bacterium | reverse complement strand
CAGCTACCTTCGCAATCTGCCGATCCAGGAACTCAAAGTGGACCGGATGTTCCTGGCCGAAGCGGACAAGGACGCCCAGAAGGCTCAGCTATTGTCCGGGATCATTGCCCTTGGATCGAATCTCGACCTGCGCGTGGTAGTGGAGGGTGTCGAGACACCCGAGGAGTTGGAAATCGCGATGAGTTCCGGCTGTGATCTTGTCCAGGGTTACCTTCTCGCGAGGCCGATGCCGCCAGCGCAGGTCTCGAAGCTGTTCGGGACGGTTGCTCCGCCTTGGGTCGACGCTTACGGTTACAGCCTCGCCGACGGCTGACCCGCTGGGACCGGAACTCTCCTGTGACGGTTCGCCATCTGCTAAGCCGGAGTCAGAAGTTCAAGGGGGACAACACCATGCAGTCCGATTTCTCAAGCGAAGAATGGGCCGTGAGGTGTGATCTTGCAGCGGCCTACCGCATGTTCGCCCACTGGGACTGGGACGACCTGATCTATACCCACCTGTCGGCCCGAGTTCCCGGCCCGGACCATCACTTTCTCCTGAATCCGCTTGAGCTCGGCTTCGACGAGATCACTGCCTCGTCCCTGGTGAAGGTCGACCGCGAGGGAGCCGCGGTCGGACCCACCGACTACTCGACCAATCCGGCCGGCTTCGTCATACATTCAGCGGTTCATCACGGCAGCGAAGACGCAAACTGCGTGATGCATCTCCACACCCTTGACGGCCAAGCGATGTCAGCGCAGGCCGAGGGGCTCCTACCGCTCTGCCAGACATCGATGTTCGCTCTCGGATTCGGCGTTGGATACCACGACTATGAGGGTCCGGCGACCGATCTCGACGAGCGCGAACGGTTGGTCCGTGACCTGGGTGACAACGGCCTGTTGATGCTGCGGAATCACGGCACGTTGTCTGTCGGATCCTCGGTTGGTGAGGCGTTTACCCGCATGTACTTCCTCGAGCGGTCGTGCGGAATTCAGGTTCGTGCCGGTCTCGGCTCGGCCAAACTCACTGAGCCAAGCCTCAGCATGGTCGATCGGACCGCGGAGCTGAGTCGCGGACTGCTCGCCGAGGTCAACGTCGCTAAGGCATGGCCGATGGTTGTCCGCCGCGCTACCCGCCTGTTCCCTGATCTCCTGGACTGAGCAAGACAAGCGGGTCAGACCTCGTCTGCTCAGATCTTCGCTGAGCCGCCGATGCCGATCGGGGCACTCGATCCGCCCGCACGCGCCTTGGCTACGACGTCGCGCAGAGTGAACGGTGCCTGCAGATCCTCGTCTGAGGAGTTCGGTCCGAGTTCGCCAACGCGGACGTACTCGCCGTGGTCGGCTGCCATTCGGAAATCAACCAGCGCGCCGGCGTCTTCATCAAGCCGACCGCGTGCCCCGAACCCGTGACCTTCATTTGTCTGGGCGCCGGTGGAGGCCTGGAAGCCCATCCGCTGGAGCAACTTTGCACTCGCACGTTCGAGCACGTCTGGACGAACCGACAGCATCCAGTTCTCCTGCTGGCGTTTCCAGGGTGGCTGCATCCCGTTGAGCATGACGACGCGGGGCTCATCGGTGTGATTGATGCCGGTGCCATGCAGCATCCGACCGTCGATGAGGGCCATCGTGCCGGCCTTGGCTTCGAGATTGATTGCCGGGGGCAACTTGCCCACGGGCTCGCCTGTCCTCATGGCTTCGGACAGCACCCGATGGCTGCCGGGGATGATCAGGGTGCCGCCATTGGACTCATCGATATCGGTGATGGCAGTTAGCGTGTTGATGGACGTCGGGTGCGCCGCCTGGAGCGAATCACTTTGGTCCTGGTGCAGGGCCTGCGGTACACCGCCCTTGAGTGCTATCGCCCCAATGAGGGAGGTGCAGATCCAGCCGACCCCTAACGCTTCGGTGAGGAGCTGTTCCACGAGCGGGCCGCCTTGGACCACGTCGGGGTCTTGTGCGATCAAGCCCTCGAAGCAACGCCCTTTGTTCACGCAGCAGTTGATGTTCTGGCCACTTGGAGTTTTCTGGGCGATGCGAGCACGGCGCTCACCCTCTGCCTGCTCGAGCACTCGCTCATGAATTGCTCGAACCTGCTCCGGGACGATGGCGTCTTCGACGAGGCAGTAGCCCCACTCGACGAGGTCGGAGCGGAGCTGCTGAATGTCCTTGGTCGGTTGCGGGAGGTTCTTGTGCTCCCACGCCGGGTGTTTGGAGCCGGTGGTGGTGTCGTAGTAGGAACCAGGCTTGAACTCCCAGTCGCCCCAGTCGTCGCCAGCCCGTGGCGGAACGAAGTAGATATCGGGGTTGTTCTCGAGGACTGACTTCATCGGTTCCTGCGACGTGATCTCGGAGCGATACATGTGCAGCTCAGGCGTTGACTGAGACTCGATGTACGCGGGATCGAACTCCATCGGGAGGGTTGTCACAGGTTCCAACTTTCAGCCAAACTCGCGGGCTTCAACCTCGTGCCGAGGCGCAACGCCACTGTACTCCCTGGCCCTTTCCGGCTCGGTAGAACCCCCTGATGATGAGCGCCCGAGCACGAGAGTGGTGCACGTTTCGCCGCCCCTGCGAGGTACTAGCTCTCGCGAATTCGGTAACCCCATTAGGGTCGCCCCCATGGGCGAGAACCGGTTGGCACCGCCGCTGCAAGGCGTACGGGTCGTAGAGATGACGGATGGCGTTGCGGGGGCATATGCCGGCCGGCTGTTCGCTGTGTTGGGCGCAGATGTCGTCAAGGTCGAGCCACCTGGCGGTGACGTCGTGCGTCGCGCCGGGCCGTTTCCGGGCGAGGATCCTGGCGAGGAAGTAGACGAGCAGAGCGCTCTGCACTTGCACCTCAACGCCGGTAAGCGGTCGATCGTGGCCGACCTTGCCCGGGCGGAGGATCGCGCTGTTGTTGCGAGCCTCGCAGCGGGAGCCGACGTTGTGCTGGAGTCGTTCGCTCCTGGTGAAGCGGCACGTCTGGGTCTCGATGCTGCGACGTTGCGAGCCGTGAATCCGGCGTTGGTCGTTACGAGCGTGACTGCGTTCGGTCAGGACGGCCCGTATGCAGAGGAAGGGTTTCGAGGCGCCGAGATCGTGAACTATGCGATGGGCGGTCCAATGCATGCAACCGGCGTGGCCGAACGAGAGCCGCTTAAGCTTGCTGGCGATCTTGTCGCCTATCAGTGCGGCACGATGGCTGCAGTTGCCACTATGGCGGGACTGCTCGTCGCTGAGCAAGGCGGGTCGGGTGTCCATGTAGACATCGCCAACTTCGAGACCCAGGCCGGGACAATCGATCGTCGCGCGGTGTTCTTGCAGCAACACATCTACAACGGCCGGATTATGGTGCGTGACCCCGCTGGTTCGCGGGGTC
>CAWKYX010000352.1:0-3344 GCA_963854265.1 Acidimicrobiia bacterium | reverse complement strand
AGGGACACTTCACGCTGGCAGACACCTCGTTGAGCTATTCGCCCCGGAGCCAGCCGATGAGGGCGGCCTCGAATGAGTCGCTGACAAGCTCGACGCGGAATCCGCTGGGCGACAGGTGATAGGTGAAGATGGGCTCTTCCAGATCGGTTGGCCCGCCGATTGCTTCGCGCGTGTATCCGTTGGCCTCGAGTTGTTCGCTCGCTGCTGCGAGATCAGAGACCCAATAGCCGACGTGATGGGGGGTCCCGGGGTCGGCGTCCCACACTGAGCCCGGCACCCTTTGGATTAGCTCCATGTGGGAAGGCTCTTCCTGGGAATAGGTGTAGCGAGCGATCACGGTCTGGTTGCCGCCCCGGTACTCCATCGCAACCTCGGCTTCCACGATCTCGGCCCAGCCTCCGGGGTGAGCAGGCAAAAGCTCGTCCATCGCATCTTCCAGGCTGGGGACGATGAGGCACGTGTGGAACATGCGGAATGGAATCAGGTCTGCTGATGTATCCATGGGCTCAACCCTTTCGAACTCGACGAGGAGTTCCTTGAACGCCCGCCAAAGTAGTTCGGATCGTAACTGAAGGTCTCAGTGGTCTAGATGGTCGGAGCCTGAGGGTCGTCGCCGGCAGGCCGACCAGCCGAAGACCGTGCGCCGCTGCTCCGGCCGGTTCCCAGTGTTAGTGGCGTCTCGGCCTTCTGGGAGCGGAGGTTCAACTTCAGCGTCCCGAGCATGATCCCCGGTTGGTGCAGCCAGTCGTTGTCGCCGCCGTACTCGATGGTCTCAAGGCGGTCGAGCAGCACACCCCAAGCGATCTGCTGTTCGAGGCGGGACAGATTGGCCCCAGGGCAGACGCGCGGTCCTGCCGAGAACGTGACGTGACGGGTCACCGCCTCGCGGTCGAGGTCGAGGTCGAATGGGCAGGCGAACTCTTCCTCGTCGACGTTCGCGGCGCCGAATCGCAGGTGGAGGAGCGAACCGGCTGGTACGTCGACACCTTGGAAGACCTCGTCCTGAGAGGTCATCCGAGTCGACAGACCGTGTGTTGGCGCCCGCATGCGCATTGTTTCCTCGACGAAGTTACGCAGCTTCGGTCGATCCGTCCGGAGGCGTTCGAACATGCCGGGGTGCTCGCACAGAAGCTGAGCCTGTTCCTCCAGCGCGTACTGGGTTGTCTCGAGGCCGCCGATGATCATGGCGTAGACGATTCCCGCGATCTCGAGGTCCGTTAGCTTCCGGTCGAGCGCTTGGTACTGGACGTCGCAGAGGAAGCTGACCATGTCGTCCTGCGGGTCTCCGCGCTTCGCCGTGACATGTTCATAGACGTAGTCCTGGAAGCCGTCCAGCCGCGCGATCATGTCCTCGGTCTGCTCTGGGGTGAGCTCGTGACGGAGCCCGTCTCCATGCACAAACGGGGTGACGATGGCGTCTCCCCACGCTGCGAGCTGCGGGATGTCCTCGCGTGGGAACCCCAAGATGGTCGCCATGACGTGCTGCGGCAGCGGTCGGGCGAACCGACTGATGAACTCGACCTCGTCATCATCGATCCACTGGTCGAGCAGATCGTTTGCATGCTGGGTAATCATCTCGCGGTGGCGAAGCGACCCCGTCCCAACCCAAGGGTCGGTGAGCTCCTTGCGATGGCGGATGTAGAGCTCTTGGGTCGGGCGCAGCGACACCATGGATGCTTGCATCAGGTTGTGCTGGGTCGCGTAAATCTCCTCGGGCGACAGGCCCTGATCGGCGAAGCCGCCGACCTTTACTTGGGTGAGGCTGGGGAACCGTACGGGGTCTTTGATCACTTGGGATACGTCGGCGTGTTTGGTCAGGACGTACGCATCTGTCCCCGGGGTGGGGCCGCGACCGTCGACCCGAAGCACTGGGCCGTCGCGGTGCAGGATCTCATACGCTTCGTACCAGTGCTCCTGAGCGCCCGCGCCGAACAGATCGACGTCGTCGAGGTGGACCGGACACGCCATAGCACTGAGTTCGTGATTCATGTGTTTCGGATACGTCGCCATGTGCGTTGCCTCCCAGACGGGCCGGTTGTCGGACCTGTGGACGCTCAGGCTTAGCAGATCGGACCCGTTCGATCAGAGCCCAGCGGACTTTCTGATCCACGCGCTGGTCGGCCGTCAGCGGATCGAGCAGGGGCCGGCTGGGGTGGGCGGATCCGTCGACGAGGGCTGGCTGTCTGGCGTTGCCAGAGCTGGTAGGAATGGAGACTGTTGGTCGGCCCCGGGCGCACGGGCAGGGTTATGAACGAAGCGAACAACGAGGGCATGTGGGTGGCCAAGCAGGCTCGCGCCTACTCAGTCGCGATTGAACAGGGCCGGGGTGGTCCGTTGCCCAGTTGGTCGTCTTCGGCTTCGTGAGCGTTGCGCTCCTGCAGGTAGCGGTCGACCCCAAGGAGGCTTTCGCCTTCGTTGGTTGGAGTGTGGGTGGCGCCGCCGTTGGACTCATCGCGTTGGGCGGCATTGGACCAGCGATACGCGGCCCAGACCAGCAGTCCGACGAGGCTCGAGAACGAAGGCGGGCTAAATGGCGGCGGATTGCATGGAGCCTCGCAGTCGGCGGCATTGGGCTCATGCTGATTGGCGCGTTGGTGTTGACGAGCCCGTTTCTGGCGACGCTCGGGATTGCCGTTGCCGGCCATGTGATCCTCACTGATGGCTGGGCCCGGTCGGGCACTGAGCGACGCTCGGGATTGCCGTTGCTGGCCATGTGATCCTCACTGATGGCTGGGCCCGGTCGGGCACTGAGCGACCCTCGCTGTGGACCGTCGTCGGCATTATTGGTTTGGCCTGGGGCGTGGTCCTGGCAGCAGCGGTTGATGGCCTGGGCTTGGTCTTCGGTATCGCTATCGCTGTATTCGGTCTGTCGAGCACGAAGGTCGGTGTCGGCGCACTGATCGCTCGCGACGAGCAACGGGTGTTGAGGCCCACCCAGGACGCAGCGGCGGTGTTGCTGGTCGGTCTGGCGGCTTCGATGTTGGGGCCCTTGCTCGCGGCGACGGTGCGCACCCGGCCGTCGGTCGTTGTCGGGGCCACGGCAGCGGTGGCTGGACTGTCGCTGGTCGGGATCGGCGCCACCGCGCTGATGCACCGCCGTCTCGGCGCCGCAGTCAGAATCGCTATCACCGTGACCGGGAGTGCCACAGCTGGCGTTGGGTTGTGGGTCGGCTGGGACACGTTCAAGGGATGGACGGCGCCCGCCCTGCTGATGTTAGCGTTGGCCTTCGTTGTCGGAGCGTTCTACGTGTTCCGCGGGGAAGCCGTCATGTTGATGGTGCTCTTCGGAGCACTCCTCGCTTGGGTGCTCGTCGACCGCGTAGCTTCTGCATCGACCGACCAGA
>CAWKYX010000351.1:0-3345 GCA_963854265.1 Acidimicrobiia bacterium | reverse complement strand
TTCGGCCTCGGAGCGGGGCAGCTTGCGCACCCACTTTGGGGCCAGAGTGATGTTGTCGAGCACGGTGAGGTGTGGGAACAGGTTGAACTGTTGGAACACCATCCCGACTTCGGAGCGAATCTTCTCGATATTGCGGACGTCGTTGGTGAGCTCGACTCCGTCAACAATGATTCGCCCGCCCTGGTGCTGCTCAAGGCGATTCACACAACGGATCCATGTCGATTTACCTGAGCCTGATGGCCCGAGAACTACGACAACCTCTCGTTCCTTGATGGTGGCGGTGACTCCCTTGAGCGCTTGGAAGTCGCCGTACCACTTATCGACACCATCGCAGACGATCATGTCGTTGCGACTTGCCATCTCGTCGCTGACTGCTGTTGTTGCATCTGAGATGCTCATCGGGTTCCGACCCCCAGTTTCCGTTCCAGGCTTCGTGAGTATTTCGACATTGAGTACGCTCCGACCCAGTAAATAAGCGAGACGAAGAGCAGTGCCTCGCGGCGTGCGCTGCGGAACTCGCTCTGCGCTGGGATGACGTTCTTGGCTACCAGCAGGAAGTCGAACAGCCCGATGATGGCGATGAGCGACGTCTCCTTATAGGTAGCAATCGTTTGGCCAACAAGCGGTGGGATCGAGACCCGTAACGCTTGCGGCAGGACAATGAGGCTTGTTCGTTGGGCGGTGGTGAGGCCCATTGCGTCGGCTGCTTCGTACTGACCCCGTAAGACCGACTGGAGCCCGCCTCGGATGTTCTCTGCAACGTAGGCAGAGGAAAACAGCACCAGGGCGAGAACGGCTAGCGACAGCTTCGTGGCAACCATGCCGGCTGGATAGAACAGCGGCAAAATGGTGGCGAAGAAGAACAGCACCGTGATCAGTGGCACGCCGCGAATGGTCTCGATGAACGCGGTCGACATCACCCGGAAGATGGGCAAGGTCGAGGTACGACCCAAGGCCAGCAGCACACCCAATGGGAATGACAACATCACCGATAGGACCGCCAGAACGAGGGTCATAACGAATCCGCCAATGAAACTCTCGCCCTGGACGCCAGTGAGCGTCGAGTCTGTGTTCACCGTCGTCACGAAGACTTGCAGCAGACCAATAACCCCGACCCATGTCCACACGTAACTCATGCGGGCTTTTCGGTCGCCAGCGAAGTTCGGTGCCGCCAGAGCGAACAGGGCAAGCATCAAGAAGCTGATCCGTGCCTTTTGCAGCATTGGATACCAACCGGCAAACCCGGCGACCCAATGGAATGCAGCGAAGAGCAGCAAACCGAAGGCGATGAGGCGCCCGAGTTCGCCGATGCCCTTCTTGGTAAGCAGGAACATGATTGCTCCGCCGACGAACGCGAATCCGAGGAAGATAGGAAGATCGGTCGAAACGACGTGAGACATGTCGTAGCTCGGCGCCCGTAGAACAACCCAGATCAGGAAGAACGGAGACAGCGCCCACGTAGCAGTGAGAGCCCCGCGCGACACTCGCGTCGCAGGCAGTTGTCGACCAACGAGATACCCAATGCCGACCAACGCCCACATGACCGTCCAAGGCATCTGGGTCGAGAACGCGACAGTCGATCCTTTGTCGACAATGAACGAGGTGTCAGCCGCGAGCCCATAGTGGCCGTAGTGCACGAACCAGAGGCTGGCGATAACGAGTCCGAACAGTCCGTAGAGCACGGCGAGGAACGGCGCAAACATGAATCGAAGCTGATCGCCAAACTTCGCCCACAAGGCGGCCACGATAACGAGCAGCACAAGGGCGATGGCGAACACCCACCAGCGCCCGATGATCCCGTCGATGTACGACTCCCGCTGCACCGAGGCGTCGGCGTTACGCACGAACTCACCGGCGGCGTCAGTGAGAATCGGAGGCTGGATCAGCAGCGCACCAGCCGAGATCAAGACAGCGAAACCAGCGAGACTGCCCACCATCTTGCGCAACCCGATGTACGGGCGACTCTTGAACACGGCCAGGCTGAGGCCGACCAGCGCCATGATGATGCCGACAGACACCCAGATCCGGGCGTAATGCGCCGTCGGGTAACCCTGGGTGAACATCAGTCGCATGTTCGTTGGGACGGCGTCCCACCGACGGGCCGGATTGTTGAACGTGAACTTGAGCAGGCCCCAGAACGCCCCGAACGCAAGTAAACCAAAGAAGAGGGTCAGGAGACTGCTAGCGAAGCTCGAGAAGAGATTCTGCTTGGCCCACTCGCCGGGAGGCAGAACCGGGTCGGCTGGTCGAGGTTTATCTGCGACCACACCTTCGTCTTCGGGTGCGGCCATTGTGTCGAGGTCCGTCATGTCAACGCTCCACAATCTTGAGACGGACATTGAAGAAGTTCACGACAACCGAAGTTGAAAGCGAACAGGCTAGATAGAAGAGCATCCAGATCGAGAACACTGACAGGGCACGACCAGATTGGTTGATGACCGTGTTGCCGATGTTGACGACATCGGCGTAACCAACGGCCACAGCCAACGAGGTGTTCTTCGTGAGGTTGAGGTACTGGTTGCCAAGCGGCGGCAGACTTACCCGAAATGCCTGAGGCAAGATGACGAAACGAAGCAACTGCGACCGGCTCAGGCCAATCGCGCTGGCAGCCTCGGTCTGTCCCTTCGGCACCGCAAGAATGCCACCACGAACGATTTCGGCGATGAATGCCGCTGTATAAAGGGTCACCCCGATGAAGACGGCGGTAAAACCAACCGACATGCTGAGCCCGCCAGGCCCGTAGGACTTGATGTTGTCGCCAATGATGCTCGGTCGCATCGCGTCGACTGGCTGGCCTGTGCGGCCGTCGCCGAACTTATCGCCCAACACGGTGAACAGATCGGAACCGGAGCTCAGCAACCAGGCTGAGAACCCGGGCCACAGGACAAGAAAGAACAGGGCGCCGAACAGCCCACCCACCGCTGCAAAGATCATCCGGAAATAGTCGTCGTCGGTCAGCTTGGCGAGTCCGGCAGGGGTCCTACGGGAGTCGAGGAAACGCCGGACCCACAGCAACGCTGCCGCGACTGCGGTCAACCCGAGGATGACCTGGACTACCAGCTGTGGGATTGCGTCGATGACGTCGGCTACGGCGTCGAATATCGGACCAATGAACCCGAAGATTGGGTGGGCAAACCAACCAATCAGCGCCACCAACATGAACACACCAAAGCCAACCCAACCGGCCTTTGTGTCCTCACCGGTCGCTTCTCGGGTCGCGACTCGTTTGCGATAGGCCCAACGGCCCAGGAAGAAGCCGATGATCAAGAACACGGCCCATTGATAGAAGCCGTCAGAGGCGAAGATGCGAGGTAGTGAGATGCCCTTCACCGACACGTACAACCA
>CAWKYX010000350.1:0-3364 GCA_963854265.1 Acidimicrobiia bacterium | reverse complement strand
TCACCGCTGCGTACGTCGCCAGCACCGAGAGGGCCTCCACATTGGGGCTGTACATGAACAGGTGGTCGCCGCTGAACAACAGGTCATACCCGATGGCCTCGACCTGCACAGCCAGGTCCCGGTAGAAGCTGCCGGACCTGGGCAGACCCAGCGGCCACGAACCGAGCAGCACCCCGGTCCGGCCTTCGCCGGCGACACCGGTAGTCACTCCCTGACGCTCCATCCCTCGCCCTCGCCCATTCGGGCCAGCCCGTCACCGGCCCAGGATCGATGACCGTCGATGCGGACGGGGAAGTCGAGCCGGACCTGGCCGTCGACAGTGGACACCGCTCCCCTCTGCCGGAGGTGCTCGCTGGCCGCGACCCCGGCGGCGTCGGCGACCTCCGCAACCGGGACGTCGTGAGCGCGGAGACGTTCGAGCAGAAGATCACAGCGATGCCCACCTACCTCGAGGGTCAGCTCCACCTCGAGCTCCTCTCGATGGCGCATCCGGCCACGATGGGAGTCGAAGGGATCCGCATCGAGCTCGGGTCGACCGATGGCGACACACAGCCGCGACCAGAAGCGATCCTCGACCGCAGCCAGGGCCAGGAACCGCTCGTCCATGGTGCGGTAGACACGGTGGCCAGGCGAGTAGTTCCCCAGCTCCTCGGGGGTCGGACTGTTCCCGTCCTGAAGAAAGGTGCCCCACCGCGACACCGCGAGGTACGCAACAACCTCCTGCATCGACAGGTCGAGATAGCAGGCTTCGGTGCGATTGCGGTCTGCAAGCGTGGCCGAGATGGTCAGTGCCGCGAACGCTGCCGAGCCCAGGTCGCCGACCGGAACATGGGGTCGCTCGATGGTTGCACCGGCAGCCATGGGGCCGGCGAACGCCCCCCCAGCAGCCTCGTAGGCAATGTCGTGACCCGGCTCATCGCGATCAGGACCGTCCTGACCAAAACCGGAGATTGAGCAGTAGACGACGGTCGGCTGCATCTGGCGTGCCGCTTCGAATCCGACACCGAGCCGATCCGCGACGCCGGGGCGGAATCCCTCGACCACGACGTCGGCCTCGGCCATCAACGCGTAGACCATCGACAGGCCCTCGCTGGTCTTCAGGTCGACCCGCAAGACACGCTTCCCGCGGTTCAGGAACTCATACATCCCGGGCAGCATCTCGGTGATGGCATCGCCGTCCGGCCGCTCGACCTTCACCACCTCGGCACCGAGATCGTTGAGCAGGCGCGTCGCATAGGGACCTGGAAGCAGTGCACTGAGGTCGAGCACTCGCACCCCGGCCAGCGGAGCACGGCCACCCTCTTGTCGGACAGGTCCACCCGCTGGGGTGCAGGCGGCGTCCGGGCTCATGCCATCCGGCGCTCACCCCGGGCAGGAACGGTTTCGGGATCTTCCGAAGTCAGCCCTTCCAACGCCATATCTTCGCGCTGTTCGGGTGTGATCACCCGTAGCTGGGTGAGGATGTTGAGAGCCTGGATCCGTCGACGCTCGTCGCCTGGTACGTCTTTCATCATCCGGGCAACGACTTCGCGCGACCATGGCCAGTCGCTGACGCTGTGCGGGAAATCGCTGGCCCAACAGATGTTGTTGATGCCGATGCTGTGGCGCAGTGCCACCCCGGCGTGATCCTCCTGGAACGAGAACGTGAAGTGATCGCGGACGTACTCCAGAGGGCGGCGCTGGAGATCGATGTCGGCCCAGAAGCGGTGCCGGTCATAACGATCCTCCACCTGCTCGAGCCAGTACGGCAGCCAGCCGATTCCCGTCTCGGCGAAGTGGAACCGGAGATTCGGGTGGCGATCGAGGGTCCCGGAGATGATCAGCTGCAGCACCGTCACGATGGGCAATGTCGGGATGGGGAGGTCGCAGGTGAGCAGCCAGGCGAAGAATCCAAGATCCCGACCGCCGTCGATGTCCAGAGCCCGCTCTTTGAGGCCAGGCAGTGGGTGCGACGCGGTGTTGGTCTGACCGCCGAAGTTGTGGTGAGCCACCAGTGCCATGTCCGTGGCCTCGGCCGCTTCCCAGAAGGCATCGTCTTCGTTGAGCAGGAACTCCCCACCGGAGGGGAAGGTCAGCATGTGGGCACCGCGGATCCCAGGCAGCGCGGCGAGCCGCTCGATCTCGGTAACCGCGTCCTTGACCCCGGTCATGGGGATGAGGCCGATGCCCAGGAGTCGGTCTGGGGCATGGGAGCAGTACTCGCTCAACCAGTCGTTGTATGCCTGCACCAGCGCCACCGTGGCATTGGGGTCCTCGGTCTTCTTGAGGGCAGTTGCCACCACCGTGCAGAAGATGACCTCGGCATCAACTCCGTCGCGGTCCATCTCAAGGATGCGCCCTTCAGCGGAGCGGGTGCCGGGAATGTCCTCGTCGAAGCGCCGGCCAGACTGCACGAAGTCGCTGTATTGCTCACCGGCGACGACCTGGAGCCCGAGGGGCTTGGGTTCTTTGCCATCACGGAGATCCCACGCGTCGCCACCGTTGTCGAGCTTGACGATCCGGGGTGCAAAATCCCTGTACTTCTCCGGCACGCGATCGGCCCACTCAGGCGGGGCTTCGAGGTGGCTATCGGCGGAAACGAGGTTGTACTCACGCATGTCGGTCGGATGCTCCTGCGTCATGTTTTGGCCGCGCTGTCGTCTCGTGAACGACAAGTCGGGAATGGTTGTATACAAATCTAGTCTAACCATGGTCATGGTTTCCAGCAACGCGGAGAAAGCCTCTCTGACTAGGGCGACAACTTGCGGAGCTGCAACCATCCCACCGACAAGACTACGGCCGCCGAAACGCTGCATCCGGCAGCGAACAACCATGCCGCCGCATACGAGTCCCGGGCGAGCAGGCCAAAGACGAGTGGTCCGGCACTGCCTCCGGCGAAACCACCCATGTTGATCATCCCACTGGCCGCGGCGGTGGCGTTGGGGTTGGCTCGGCTGAGCGCCAAGAAGAAGAGACCCGGCCACCCCCAGGCCATCATGAACATGATCGGCGTCGCGACCATCATGGTCTCTGCATGCATCGTGGCGAGGAGCGCATACCCGAATGCGCCGAACCCGAGCATTCCGATCACAACGGGCAGCAACGGCCAGCCCCAACGGTCTGCCCCGTGACCTACCCCGATGCGGACTACCAGGCCAGCGAATGCCCCGCAAGCGAAGAGGACTCCAGCAGTCGCTTCACTGGTGCCCGCGTCGATCTGGGCACTGACAAGGAAGCCTGCGAAGGCATTCGCAGCTGCCGCAGCCAGCGCTATGGCCAGAACAAGAACAACCATGATTCGAGTCGGCGCATCAGCGAGCTCGGATGACCTCGAACCGGCACGATGCGCTGACGGGGAGCCCGCCGGCAACCCCAGTGCGACAAC
>CAWKYX010000349.1:0-3383 GCA_963854265.1 Acidimicrobiia bacterium | reverse complement strand
AATGTGTTGGAGTTGCACTAAACGGGTGAATCGGCCTACGATGCCGGCCGTGACGAGCAGCGTTGAAGCATCGGGTAAACTCCCGCCAATTCGCACTGCAATTCTAGGTTATGGCCTTTCTGGGAGGGTATTTCATGCCCCATTCCTCCGCCACCTTCCAGAATTTGATATTAAATACATCGTTACCTCTGATAAAGAACGTAGAGCTAGGGCAGAGTCTGAGAACCCGTCAGCGCTGATATGTGAAAGCGTTGATCAATTTGTGGCCGAAGCGAACATGGTTGACCTCGTCGTTCTCGCTGGGCCGCCGCAAACGCACCTGGAACAGGGACTCACTTGCCTCGCGCAAGGAGCGGCGATTGTCGTGGATAAGCCCTTCGCATCGAGCGTTGCCGAGGCGCGCGAGCTGGTCACCGCCGCCGGGGTCGCCGGCCTTCCGCTGATCGTGTTCCACAACCGGCGGTGGGATGGCGACTTCCTGACGGTCAAGTCCCTCATCGACAAGAATAAACTGGGTGACGTCTTCCACTTCGAGTCGACGTTCGAACACTGGTCGCCGGTGGTGACCGACGGCTGGAAGGATCAGCTTGCTCCCACTCAGGGTGGTGGCGTCGGCTGGGACCTTGGCAGCCACCTCGTCGATCACGCACTACAGCTCTTCGGTCCAGTCACCGATGTGTCGGCCACGCTCAGCGCCACTCGGCCTGGCGCGGGTAATGACGACAGCGCAGTGATCTTGCTGACGCACGGTTCGGGCGTGGTCTCCAAACTCACGATGAATCGAATCGGGTTTCAAGGGGGCCCGCGGTTCCGGGTGCTGGGAACCGGGGGCACATACACGAGCTACGGCCTGGATCCCCAAGAACCAACGCTCGACGCAGGCGTGTCGCCGGGCGACGCGACCTACGGAAGAGTGCCCGAGGAGCGCTACGGAGTACTCACGGCGCCCTCAACCCATGGCAAGATCAGCGAGACGCGTATCGCGACGCAGCGAGGCGACTACTCGGAGTTCTACCGGCTGGTAGCCGCAGCACTTCGCCGCGGTGGCACGGTTCCCGTCACGACGCAGAGCGCTCTTGATGTGGTCGCCGTCCTGGAACAGGCCTACCTCGCTGCTTGGGACACTTCTGATCAATCAAGGAGCGGTATGCATGCCTGAATTCTTCGAGACCGTGCCCGAACGCATACCTTTCGAGGGGCCAGACTCAGACAATCCGCTGGCTTTTCGTTGGTACGACGCCAACAGGGTGGTTGCCGGTCGGACGATGGCGGACCAGCTTCGCTTCGCTGTCAGTTACTGGCACAGTTTCAACTGGGACGGATTCGATATTTTCGGACGCGGTACGTTCGATCGCCCCTGGCTGCTTCCATCTGCAGACCCGTTGGCTGCAGCGAAGGTAAAGATGGAGGCAGCCTTCGAGTTCTTCTCGAAGCTGGGCGTCCCCTTCTTCTGCTTCCACGATGTGGACATCGCTCCCGAGGGCGGATCGTTGCGCGAGAGTACTGCCGCACTCGACGAGATGGTCGACGTCGCCGCCGGCCACATGGACCGCACCGGGGTCGGCCTTCTCTGGGGCACCGCCAACCTGTTCTCCAACCCGATCTACCAGGCTGGTGCCGCCACCAATCCCGATCCCGAGATATTCGCTCGGGCTGCGGCCCAGGTGTGCCATTGCTTGGGGGCCACCCATCGGCTTGGCGGACAGAACTATGTGCTGTGGGGCGGTCGTGAGGGGTACGAAACGCTGCTCAATACGGACCTCAGCCAAGAAATCGACCAACTCGGACGCTTTCTGACCTTGGTGGTGGAATACAAACACAAGATCGGCTTCGAAGGAATGATTCTGCTTGAACCGAAGCCATTTGAACCGACGAAGCACCAATACGACTTTGACGTGGCTGCGGTGCACGCATTCCTGCAGAAATTTGACCTCGTTGGTGAGGTGTGCGTGAACATCGAGGTCAACCATGCGACCCTGTCCGGCCACGACTTCGCTCACGAGGTTGCAGCAGCAGCAGCAGCAGGGATTTTCGGCAGTATCGACGCCAATGCCGGCGATGACCGACTTGGGTGGGACGTGGACCGCTTCCCGGTATCGGTCGAGCAGATGACACTGGGCATGGTCGAAATTCTTCGCGCCGGTGGCTTTACTTCCGGGGGACTCAACTTCGATGCCAAGCTTCGGCGCCAGTCGAGCGCTCGCGACGACTTATTCCATGCCCATATCGGGGGCATGGACACGATGGCCCGTAGCCTTATTGCGGCCGTCGATCTTCTTGAGTCGGGCCAACTGGACGCGGTTCGCAACGAACGCTACGCCGGATGGAATTCCGCGTTTGGAGCCGACATCCTCGAAGGACGGATGACACTTGACCAGCTCCATCAGCGAGCGCTCAACGGGGAAGCGCCAACGCCAGCGCCGGTTTCCGGCCGTCAGGAAGCGCTCGAGAATCTCGTTGCCCGCCACATCGAGCGCGCCCACTGATGCCTTTGGTCATCGGCGTCGATTCATCGACGCAGTCGACCAAAGTCGAAGTCCGCCACCTCGGGACTGGCCAGGTCGTCGCGTCGGCGTCGGCGCCACATCCAAAGGCTCGGCCCCCGGTCTCCGAACAAGACCCTGGTGCTTGGTGGCTCGCTCTGCGAGCGGCGATAGGGCAGATCGATCAAGAGGTCCGTAATGACGTCGTAGCGATCTCCATCGCCGGCCAGCAGCACGGTCTGGTATTGATCGATGGCGATGGTGAAACGGTCCGTCCGGCAAAGCTCTGGAACGACACAACATCGGCGGGATGTGCCGCCGACATGGTTGCTTCGTTGGGCGCGCACGAGTGGGCGAGGAGATGCGGCAGTGTGCCCGTTGCTGCCTTCACCGTCACGAAGCTGGCGTGGGTGGCCGAACACGAACCCGAGCTGTTGGCGCGCACCGATCGTGTGATGCTTCCCCACGACTACCTCACCTACCGGTTGACGGGGAACCACGTCACCGATCGAGGCGACGCGTCAGGAACGGGCTGGTTCGACCCGACATCGGACAGTTACTGCGCGGATCTGATCGGTACCGCCGTGCCCGACGCCGAGCAATGGATTGGGCGGCTTCCTCGGGTACTCGGTCCCCACGAACCCGCCGGGGAAGTAGCTCCTGCTATTGCAAATGAGCTCGGCCTACCAGTTGGCACAATCGTGGGCCCCGGCACGGGCGACAATATGGCTGCCGCTCTTGGACTGGGCCTCTCCCGAGGCGACATTGTCATTTCGCTCGGGACCTCCGGCACGTTGTACGCCGTGTCTTCAACCGCCACCTCGGACCCCTCCGGCGCTGTGGCCGGCTTCGCTGACGCGGCAGGTGGGTTCCTCCACTTAATGTGCACGCTCAACGCCA
>CAWKYX010000348.1:0-3391 GCA_963854265.1 Acidimicrobiia bacterium | reverse complement strand
ATGTCGACAGTCGCCCCCTCCAGACGTACTTGCCCAGCGTTGCCTCGCTCGGTGGTGGCACCCACCAAGCTCCTTCCCTCTACCGTCAGCGTGCCACCGGATTTGAGCGTGACCTCGCCGGAGTCGCCGATGCCAAAATTTGACGCGTCGACCGCGCTGTCCCTCACGGTCAGGTCGCCCACGCTCGTCAGCGTCACGGAGCCCGCGGCGCCGTCGCCCTCTCCCGACAGGTCGGATTCGACAAACGAGTTGCGCTCCACGAGGATGGTGTCCCCGCTTAACCCTCTGTGCCAATAATCGTGAGACATCTTCCTGACCATTAATTAGTGAGGAGGGCGGGAAGGACGATAACCTGTGAAAGTGATTGCTCAAGAAGATGAACGAATTGAATCGGGCGCAACGGAAGGAGCCCGTAGGGCGAGTGGAGTTGGGCCCGATTCGGCAGCGGATGGGGTCGGCCCGAATCCTGAGGTTGCCGACAAGGCGACGCGTCGGCGATTCAGCGCAGAGTATAAACGTCGAATTGTCCGGGCGGCCGACCGCTGCAGGAAGCCGGGTGAACTGGGATCGTTGTTACGGCGTGAAGGCGTGTATTCGTCGAGCCTGAGTAAGTGGCGCCGGCAACTGGATTCCGGGGAGTTGGCGGGAGTCGGGACGGTAAAGCGGGGGCCGAAGGCGAAGCCGACCGATCCACGAGATAAGCGGATAGCCGAATTGGAGCGGGAGACGCGGCGTCTGGAGGCGAGGCTGGAAAAAGCCGAGACGATCATCGCCATCCCAAAAAAAGTTGCGACCCTGCTGGGGATTCCCCTCAACAGCGCCGACAACACCGAGAACGGCTGATGGAAGCCGCCCAAATCCACTGTTCTGAGTTGGGCACGGCATCAGCCTGCCAGGCTTTTGGGGTGCCCCGTGCATCGATCTATCGTCACCGGAAACGCGGAGTCGAACCTTCAGCGAGCCCATTGCCTCGGCGGTCGCATCGCGCCTTGAACGAGGCGGAGCGCCAGGAAATACTCGGGCCGGCTGCATGGCGACCGGTTCGTGGACCAGGCGCCCGCCCAGGTCGCCGCCGCGTTGCTGGACCAGGGTCGCTATCTGTGCTCCCCACGCACGATGTATCGGATCCTGGATGCAAATCAGGAAGTGCGCGAACGTCGCAACCAACGACGCCATCCCACGTATACGAAACCGGAACTGCTGGCCACGGGCCCGAATCAAGTGTGGAGTTGGGACATCACGAAGCTGAAGGGGCCGCAAACATGGACGTCCTTCTACCTATACGTGATTCTCGACATCTTCAGCCGCCAGGTCGTGGGCTGGATGGTCGCCGACTGCGAGTCGGCGACTCTGGCGAAGAAGCTGATCCGTGAATCCTGTAACAAACAACAGATCGATCCCGATCAACTCGTTCTCCACGCCGATCGCGGGTCGTCGATGAAGTCTAAGGCCGTTGCCTTGCTATTAGCGGATCTGGGTGTGACAAAATCCCACTCCCGGCCGTATGTGTCGGACGACAATCCATTCTCGGAAGCGCACTTCAAGACGCTCAAGTACCGTCCCGGCTTCCCGGACCGTTTCGGTTCCATCCAGGATGCGAAAGCGTTTTGCCGGACCTTCTTCGACTGGTACAACAACGTCCACTATCATTCCGGCCTGAGCTGGTTGACGCCGTCCACGGTTCACCATGGCCGGACTGGCCTCGTCCTGAAACACCGACAACAGGCTTTGGATCGTGCTCGACAACGCCACCCCGAACGGTTCGTCAACGCTCCAAGAACGATCGCCGGACCGCCCGAGAAGGTGTGGATTAACCCGCCCGTCGAGTCGCGGGCGGTAGCTTAAACTCTGAACCCAGGTGTCTCAAAATTATTGACACTCACCGTGCGCCGCAACTGGTCGAGGATGCCTTTAAAGCCGGAAACTTTCTGGTCCTTCTTGAGGACACGGGCTCGGTCGGCCACGGCCGCCATGGTGGCCCGGTGCGACCGGACGCCATCTCGCAGGGTGGCCTCGTCGACCTGCGTCGTCGCCAGCGAGTTGAGAAACGCCCTGAGATTGCGAAACGCCGTTTCGACGTCGTTCGACGCCCGTGTCACCGCGGTCTGCCTGGCCGCGCTCCACTTCTTCTTGTCTTTCTGACGCTGTCTTTCACGTTTGAAGTCGCCCAGCACCTTCGGCCGGAGCTCAAGCCAGATGAGGTCGTTGATCTCCGACAACCCTCGGATACACGACGGAAACAACGCGCCGGCGGCGTACTGCGCCTGTGCCTCAAGCTCGATCAACCGTTGCTTCAGCGGCTCGCTCTGGTCGACGGCCTTCGAGGCGAGGGCGTCGACGGTCTTGAGCGGTCTGACGAGCTGCCTGACCTCCTGCTTCATGCGCATCTGCAGGTCGACGACATTGAGCGGCGTTTGTTCGAGCACGGCTACCGTCGCCAGTAGCTGCTCGATAGCCGCCTTCGCTTTCTGGCCCGCGCGGCCGAGCTTGTTCGACTCGTCGGCGGATAGGACGGCCGGCACGGGGACGCGCGCCAGCCGCCCGAGCGCCTTGTCGAGTTCGTGCAGCTGGGCACGCACGTTGGCGTAGTACTGTTCTGATGTCTGAACTGGTGTCGCCATGTCGCCTCCTCTGAGCCGACTCACGGCTCGATGCGGGCCGGGGCCTCGGCGGCCACCCGCGCGGCCGCCATGCCCACTGCTGGCGCGAAACGAACCTCGGTGCGGCGGCCGTGTTCCAAGAACACTGATCGAAATAAAGTTACCATCTGGCGCCGCTTGCTGCGACATCCATGATTGCTCCGCTCCGCTGTGAGGAACCTGATGTTTGAACCGCGCTCCGCTCTATCCGTGTCGTGTGCCGCCGTCCTGATGTCGCTATTCGCGCAGGGGGCAGGGCCGGTGTTGGGACAGACACGCGCGGGCGCCGTCACACCCGTCACGGACGCCGAACTGCAGAACCCGAATCCGGCCGACTGGCTGATGTGGCGTCGTACCCTCGACAGTTGGGGCCACAGCCCGCTGGAGCAGATCGATCGCACCAACGTGAGCGATCTCAGGATGGTCTGGACGCGAGGTCTGACCGAGGGCCTGCAGCAAGGCACCCCATTGGTTCGCGACGGCGTGCTCTACATGCCCAACCCTCGGGACGTCGTTCAGGCCATCGACGCGACAACCGGCGACCTGCTCTGGGAGCACCGCCGGGAGCGCCCGGACGACCTGGCCGACCATCTGAGTCGAGTGCAGATGGACGCAAACCGAAACCTCGCCATCTACGGCACCTCCATCATCGACACCAGCACTGATGGCCACGTCTTCGCGCTCGCCGCCGCGACCGGAGAGCTGCTCTGGGATACCGAGATCCTGGACCACCGTCGCGACCCCGTCACGCA
>CAWKYX010000347.1:0-3402 GCA_963854265.1 Acidimicrobiia bacterium | reverse complement strand
GGCAGCTAGCCCCGTCGGTACACGTGGTTGCGATCAAGAGTTGAGCACGCCTGTATCGAAGGCCTTACCGCTCGCGACCCACGCTTTGGTGCCACCAGCGATGTTCACCGCATCGTGTCCTTGCTCGGACAAGTACTTGGCAGCGCTCATTGAGCGGCCACCGGAGGCACAGATGATGTAGAGCGGCTTGGTGGCATCGAGGTCGTCCAGGCGTCCTGGAACCGTCACCAGCGGGATCAACAGCGCGCCAGGCACGCGAGCATCTTCGAATTCATCCGGCTCGCGCACGTCGATGAGCTGAAGACTTAGTGGGTCGAGCGACTGGAGCTGGTCCACGTCGATCTCCGAAACTGGCACAGTTAGTGTCCTTTCCTGCCAGGTAATGCTACTGCGTGGAGCGCGGAAGGTCCGCCGAAACGTCAGCGTCTCGAAACCAGCACGGATCGGCGTCGAGAAGCTGAACCACGCTGAGCCCCGCCAAACCGTCTCGGACCGACCGTGCACCGGCCACGAATCGAGCTCGCAAGGTGTGCCGAGCCTCACGGCGCCATGCCGCATGCAGCATCTGCTGGCGGCCCTCAACCACCGGCACCACGACGTCACCGGTACCCAGTGCACCCACGATCGAGCGGACCGCTGGACCCTCGGTGCTGAGATGGTCGCACGCAAGGACGGCAACCGTGGGAGCAGTGGCCGAATCGAGGGCCGTGATGATGCCGCCTAACGGTCCCTCGCCCGGGAACTCGTCAGCCACGACCCGTAACCCCAGCGCGCTCAAGGCCTCGGCGTCGCCGCCAACAACGAAGATCTCGGCCGCACCGGCATCGGCCAGCGCGTCAACTGCGACCTGGATCAGCCGCTGATCGCCTATCTCGATCATTGCCTTGTCCCGCCCCATCCGTGACGAGGCTCCCCCCGCCAGGATCGCTCCGGAGAACACCTCGCCTTCAACCGCCATAGTTCATGCGCGTGTCTTCCATCCGCAGCACCTCGGTTTCCTCATCTGCTTGAAACGCGGTGTCGATGACCTCGCCGATGAAGAACGTGTGGCCGCCGGTGTCCACAGCTTGGCGAACCTCGCAGTCGATATAGCCAGGAGCCTGGTCCAGAATCGGGGCTCCACTGACACCATCGTGGTATGGAAATCCATTGAGTGTCATGGCTTCGAGGTCTACCTGAACGGGTTTGGTGAACTTGCGGACGATGGCCCGATCTTCTCGTGACACGGTGCACAGGCTGAACACTCCCCCGGCCGTGATGAGCTCGTGGGTGAACGCCTCCTTCTCGACGCCGATACCCACGAGCTTGGGTTCGAAGCTGACTTGTGACGCCCAATTGAGCGTCATCGCGTTTCTCCGTTCCGCGTGGCGGGAACCGACGACAAACAGGCCGTAGGGCAGCGTCCAGAGAACGCGCCGACGGAGCTTGTCGTAGTCCTCACGCTCTGCGTCGGTGGTGACGGTGGGTGGGTAAGGGCCGATGGGGCCGGAGCCGCCTGGTGTTGCCATGGATGCACATTACCGCCGCACGCCACCCATACTGAGCCGATGCATGCCAAGCGCTACGAGCAGGCGGCAATCGAGGCCGAGCTCGCCAGCGGCGCCCGAGAACCCAGCGACGAGGCCGCCAAGCGCCACGTGCTCATCCGGATCGCCCGAGTCATCTTGGGGTTTTGCGTCTTGATTGCCGGCATAGCGACGTTGCCGTTGCCGGGTCCGGGCGGCCTCGTGATCGCCGCGGGACTGGTCATTTTGGCCGAGGACATCGCGTGGGCTGATCGAACGCTGCGCATTGTGCGCCGACGTATGCCCGGCGTGCCCGAGGACGGCAAGATCCTTCGGTCCACCAAGCTCGTGGGGGCGCTGTTGACCATCGCCGGAGTGATCGTCAGCCTGTGGCTGGCCCTGCGCTGACCAAACGGGACTCAGGCGCCCCGGAGATCAGCTGGGGGCCAGCCAGGATCGAGTTGGGCCAAGAAGTGGGCACACCGTTCTTCTTCATCGCGTTCGCCGATCTCGGCCGCACATCGGTGCAGGCCTGCGAGAGCGCGTAGGAAACCACGGTTGGTCTCGTGCTGCCAGCGGACGTAGCCGGATCCGCGCCAGCCACTCTGGCGAAGCCGATCGAGCCCACGGTGATAGCCAACGCGATATGCCGCGTAGGCCTCGATTGGATCGCGGGCCAGGTCGCCAAGGCGGGCCCAGCCGTCGAGGAACCGCGGGTAGTCGGCGATGACGCTGGCAATCGCAGCGCGAGCTTGGTCGGAGTCATCGAGGGCAAGCGCCGCGGCCAGGCGTTCGAGCGCGTCGGGAGCCTCGGGTCCAAGGACCGTCTCGGGTGGACCCGATGGCGTGAGAGAAACTGGGGCGTCAGACATGTCAGGAAATCTACCGTCGTCTCAGACTGCCAACGCGACGACGGACCGAATCCAACTGGCAAACGGTACAGGGTGGGATTGGTGGACGCCGTGCGCCGCACCCTCGATGACGGTCAGGGCTGCTCCGAGATTGTTGGCAGCAATTGTTTGGGCCGCCCGCTCGAAGTGGGCCGTGGTCCGCGACCCGTGCGCCGCAGCGACCGGTGACAACACGTCGCCAAGATCGAACGGCAGGCCAGACTGGGCAGACGAGAAGTCGCTGATCAAAGCCGCACCCTCGCGACGACGATCGGCCCTGAACTGGTCCGGTAGGCCTTCCCAAACATTGCCACCGACAACCTCGCGGAAAAAGGTCTCGGCCGCGGTTTCTGGGGCACCGAAGGTGGTGACGGCAGGCCACCAACCCAACCAAGCCAGGGGCGGCTCATACACCCCCACAGCGCGAACGAGCTCGGGCTCCTCGACGGCCGCCGCCAAAGCGATCAACCCACCGAAGCTGTGGCCAATCAGCACCGACGGGCGCTCATCGACGACCTCGAGCAGGTCAGCGACGTGAACAGCAAGGCCCGCACCCACAGCGAGATCGATCGAGCCTGCGTAGCCACGCCGGTCGTAGCTAAGCACGGGCAACGGGGCGAGCGCCCGGCGCGTGGGTTGAAACGTCGCAGCTCGATCGGCTGCGCCATGAATCAGCACGACCATCAGTTCTGACTCGTCCAACGCTGACTGGTCGGGCTGGCATACAGCGCGGTTGGTCAAGCCACACGCATCACGCGTAACACGTCGGTGGCACGTGCATCGCCCGCCATTCCGGCCAAAACACCAATGAGGTCGCCGCTGCGTAGATACCCCAACTCTTTGCCGTGTGACACGGCCTTGTCGACCCGGGATTCATAGGACCATTCCGGGTCTATCAAGATTGGAGTGACACCCCAGCTCAAGGTCAGTTGCTGGGCCGTCCGTGCATTGGCCGTCATGCCCAAGATTGGGGTACTGGGCCGGAACCGCGCCATGGAGCGGACGGT
>CAWKYX010000346.1:0-3428 GCA_963854265.1 Acidimicrobiia bacterium | reverse complement strand
TGTGAGGTCACTCATGTTGGTTGGTCCGAGGTGGACGACGCCCATGCGATCCAGATGTCGGCGTCCATGGGGACGGCAGCGTCGGGGAACGGTTCGTCGAGTGACCTGAGAACCGCCAATTTCTCGGCCAACGATGCCTGGGCAGCGGCGGCGTCGCTGGTTATCTGTGGGTCGAGCTCGGGTTGGTCTGAAGTCACGACCCAAGACATCTCGCGTGGATTTGTCATGTTGTCGTCGATGTCATCTCGGGGACCGGGCGGGTGAGCCCGAAGAAGTCCTCGCGACCAAACTCGTACTCGGGCGACACCACCCGGGTGCTCAGCCCCGACCGACTGATCCAATGGCGCAGCATGTGGCGTCGCAGGTCGGGTCGGTCTGGGTCATCCTCGTACGGCTGTCGGGAGTGCAGGGTGACGTAGTTGTTGACCAGCTGGATGTCCCCAGGCTCGAGTCTCATCTGGTGTGTCATCCCTGGCCGTTGCGGAATGTCATCGAGATAGTCCATGCACGCCAGTTCTTCGTCGGTCAGCTTCGGTACACCTTCGAATCGAGCAGCGGACCGGTGATAGCCCGTCTTCAACGTGGCAGACAGCCACCCATCCACGTGGCAATAGAGCGACTGCGGGAACCAGCCAACGCTTCCGGGCGGTGCTTCGCTCTTCCAGTCACACGCGAAGTTCTTGAACAAAATGGGAAGCCATTCGCGATGTTGGTCGAGGACCATGTTGTACATCGTCATCGAGCTCGCAACGATGCTCTCGCCGCCGGTCGGAGATGGCTGCAGACACATCAGGCCAACAATTTCGACCCCGTCGGTATGGAGGAACCCGCCGATGTTGGTTGTGTAGGCGCGTCTGTTCGGGTCCGGGGTAGCGCCGCGGTCGTAGACGTGGTTCAGGAACGTACCGTCTTGCTCGGTTGGCACGAGGCGTCCCAATCGCGCGCAGATCACCCAGAACGCGTCTGCGGCTTGTTCACGGCTGAATGTTTCTCCAACCTCGATCCCACGAAGCACGGTGAACCCGAGGCCGTCGTCGAGTATCTCGGCACAGCCTTCGATGAGCTCGTCGATGGCGGGAAGTGGCAAGTCCGCTGGGGAGAGCGTGGTGACATCTCTTCCACCAATCCAGTCCACGGCTCTGTGTAGCTCCGCCAGCTCACCAGAGGTCAGTTCGTGTACGACGTTGGACGGGTCGAGTTCGTCCCCACGCCAAACTGAGGGGCCCGCCACTGGAATCGTCAATAGGTCGGTCATGGTGTGCAAACCAACAAGGTAGAGGAGATCAGCGCGAAGTGCCCTGGGCGTGCTGGCGGCTGCGTTCTTGCTGGACCAGGTTCTTGCTGGACCAGTGGGAGTGAACGTGCCCAGGGCGGCGAGTACGCTGGACAACCAATGAGCGCCACCAAGCCGGACCAAGACCACGGAACCACCGCTTCGAGCGCCGAGTTCGCTCGCTACGACCAAGTAGACAAGCCCGAGTACCACCTGGCCGAAGCCGCAGACGGTGCCGACGCCTTCGGCGACGAGTTCGAGTTCACCACCTGTGACCTAGGCCGATACCTACACGGCGACGAGGCAGAACGTGCAGCCTTCGCCACCGAGCTCGGCGCGGCTATGCGCGAGATTGGTTTCGTCATCTTGGTAGGTCACGGTATCGATCCTGCGCTTTTCGTCGAGGCCGAAGCCTGGGTTGAGGAGCTGTTCACCAACAGTTCGCTGGAACACAAGCTTGGTTTTCGAGCAGAACGTCACGGAGCAGTGAGCGAGGGCTATTTCCCCGTTCACGAGACGAGCGATATCCATCCGGATCTGGTCGAAGGCTGGGTGTTCGGGCGGCGTTCCTATGACCTCGACGGCGACCCCGACTTCGCCGCGGCGGACTTTTGGCCGGTACCCGAGCTCGAACCGAAATTCCGGCAGCTCATTCACGCCGGTACCCCGCTCTTCGTGCCCATCATGGCGGCAATTCTGCAGTCGCTCGGGTGCGATCCGCATCTGTTCGACGATCGGTTGGCCCGGCCCAATTTGGGCCAACGCCTGAACTATTACCCGCCACTCACAGCCGAGGATGAAGCCACTGGCGCGGGCCGTCTGCTCGGACACGAAGACATCGACCTGTTCACGTTGTTGCCGGCACCATCGGTGGAGGGCCTCCAGGTTCTGCACCGCAACGGCAAGTGGGTCCGCCTGTCGGCTCCTCCAGGCTCGATCATCATGAATACCGGCGACTACCTGCAGCGGATCTCAAACGACATCCTGCCGTCGACAACACACCGGGTTAGCCCGCCGCAGGATCCAGCCCAACGAGGCCGAAAGCGGGTCAGCATTCCGCTGGCCGCCTACTTGAAGCCTGATGAGCTCCTCGAAGTGCTCCCTGGGCTCGCGAACCCCAAATACGAGCCCGTGAAAGTCATCACGTTCCATACCCGAACCACGGCCAAGTTCTACGGCGACGACTACGCCGTTGAGTCGCCTGTCGAATGAGCGACGGCGCTGCGGCGCTCGCTTGTCTGTTGGTTCCTTCGACGTGCGAATTTGCCCGGGGAGCGGTGCGCTGCTCACTCGCCGTGTTGGGCGTCAGGGACTTGTGATCGCAATGACACCAATTGGTCGTTTCCGTCGGCAACAATCGGGCCATAGCGAATTTGGGGAATGTCATCAAGTTGGGCGTGCCGAAGTGTCGGCACAAATACACCTGGGTGGTGAGCTACGCCGAACAACCTGCGGCGACTTATGCCATGCACTACGTGAAGTACCAGCAATGCCGCCGATGCGGTACGTATCTGCAACGCGTCGCCTAGGTCCGCGCCACCCAGAACACGAACGTGGGATGACATTCACACCACTTTGTGTTGTCGATGGGTACCCTTCCCCTGACCGTCGAGAGACCCTTGGAGTAACGCTCACATGACCGTGCCCCCGATGCCCGCTGCCGCTGATGGCCCCGGCCAACCTGGCCAGTTCGATGTCTATTCACAGTTGCTGAAGAACCGCATCGTGATGCTTGGCACCGATGTCAACGATGACATCGCCAACTTCATCACGGCCCAGCTTCTGTACCTCGAGGGCCAAGACGCTGACCAGGACATCTGGCTCTACATCAACTCGCCCGGCGGTTCCGTCACGTCGGGCATGGCGATCTACGACACGATGAACTTCGTGAAGCCCGACATCGCCACCATCTGTATGGGGCTCGGCGCATCCATGGGCCAGTTCCTGCTCTGTGCAGGTGCACCCGGAAAGCGCTACTCATTGCCTCATGCACGCATCATGATGCATCAGCCCTCTGCCGGTGTTCAGGGGCAGGCTTCCGATATCGCCATACAGGCCGAGCAGCTCATCTACATCAAGAAGCTCATGGCAGAGCGAATCGCCGAACACACGGGTCAAACGCTCGAGCAAGTCCAAACGGATTCCGACCGCGATC
>CAWKYX010000345.1:0-3431 GCA_963854265.1 Acidimicrobiia bacterium | reverse complement strand
TCTCTCGGTCGAGCACTTCGAGCCTTTGCAGCTCGGAGACCATGTCGAACAATGGCTCGATCATGGTCGCTCGCTCAGAGGGAAGCAGGAGCTCAGCCAGAGCAATCGCGTCCTCGTTGCCGATGGCGTCCATTAACTCGTTGACGGCCTCCTCGGCAGTTGCCGCGCCCCCAGAACTCATGGCGCTGGAACGCAATGAAATGCCCACGCCCACCGCGGTGACGAGCAGGGCGACCAGCCCGAGGCCGAGCAAGATGCGACTTTTCTGCGCCTTGACTGGTGCAGCTCTTTCAAGGTCGGCTGGGTCTGATCCGGTCGGATCTGAATCGGTAGTCATTTGTTGTGCCTCCAAGAGCTAAGGGCCCACAGGATTGCTGCTGCATCGACCGCACCGATGCTCAGATTGAGCCAAACTCCCCATCTCGTGTCGAGTGGGGAGGCCACAACGATAACGGCTGAAGCGGCCGCTATCGGAATTGCAACTGCGCATGGGGCCAATGCCAGCCGGAGTCGATGGGTCGACGCGAGCACCCAGGCGCCAGCAGCTAGCAGCGGGATGACGAGAAAGCCGATCAGCATCCAGCCGACGACCGCGGAGTCGCCGACGCCCAACCGGCGCGCGCTCATTGCCAGCGCCCAGCCGCTCCTCGCCCTGCTGCCACTCGCAGCCCACGGAGCGAACAGGGTCGCTGTAAGTAGAACCGTTAGCGAAACCACTGTCCACGAGCGGGTCGTGAGTGACTTCGACACCATACGAGCCGTCACAAGAGGTAACGCTATATGGCGATTCGCCTATTTTGTGGTCAGTCCAGATCGGCGATGTCGTCGACGAAGTGATCGAGGAAACTCAGCGTTTGATCCGGAGTATTAGTGTCGAAGGTCGAGGGACCAACGACAACCCGCTCGACGCCGAGCTCGCGGTATTCGTCGAGACGCCGCCGCGGCGGCCGTCCCCATGAGAAGAGGCTGATGGGCACGTCCTCAGGATTTCGTCCGCCCTCGGAGACTTGGCGGCGGAAGTCGGCAATACGCCCAGCGACGTCGGGGCGTCCGCTTTCGTCGTGAAGCGAAGCGTCGATTGGACACCAATGGTCGGCGTACTTGGCGGCGTGACGGATGCCGATCGGACCAGCGTTGCCGAGCGCCACGGGTGGGCCGCCCTGTTGTACAGGCTTGGGATAGACCCATGACTTGGTGAAGCGATCCCAGCGGCCGTCGAATTCGGGCTCGTCTTCGGTCCACGCGATTTTGAGCGCGGCAACCCGCTCTTCCATGGCCTGGTAGCGAAGACGGAACGGGATATCGCTGTGGTTGGCGAGTTCTTCAGCGTTCCAGCCGACCCCGATGCCGAGCAAAAGCCGGCCCTCGGACAACACGTCCAACGTGGCGGTGGTGCAGGCCAGGTCGAGAAGATCGTGCTCCAGTAACAGGCAGATGCCGGTGGCCAGTGTCAGGTTGGTAGTGGCTCCAGCGGCCGCCATCAGGGACACGAAGGGATCCATCATGTTCCAGTAGCCGTCGGGCAGGTCGCCGCCACCGGGGTATAGAGATATGCGATCGACCGGGATGTGGCTGTGCTCGGGGACCCAAATTGAGTCGTATCCCCGGTCTTCGAGTGCAGTAGCCAGCACGTCTGGCCTAATGCCCCCAGCATGGTTGATGGTGAGATACCCGAACTTCATGTGTCCCCCCGAGCGTCGGTGATGTTGCTCGTGGGTCAAATCATATTGCGGTCGGGCCTACCCTTGCTCACGCGTTGCGTCCGACCCGGTAACCAGCAGCGGTCAATTGGGCGGCCACTTCGTCGGCGTGACTTCGATCGCGAGTCTCGATAGCGATCTCAAGTACCGCTCCCTTGGCGTCAAGATCGCTCCACATTCGTTGGTGAATGACCTCGACGACGTTGGCGCCAGCCTCACCAACGATCCCTGCGACTCGGGCGAGCTCGCCCGGGATGTCACGCAAATCAAAGATGAGCCGGCTGAGTCGGCCGGTCCGAATCAGGCTTCGCTGCAGGACGTTCGACAGCAGCAACGAATCGATGTTGCCACCCGACAGAACTAAGCCAACATTCTTGCCAGCGAATCGGGCCGGGTGATCGAGCAGTGCGGCCAAACCTGCGGCACCAGCACCCTCACACACGGTCTTTTCGATTTCAATGAGTAGCGCGATTGATTCCTCGATGCGGCCCTCTGACACGAGCAACATGTCGTCGGCGAGCGCCTCGATAATCGGCATCGTCAACCTGCCTGGCTGCGCCACAGCAATACCTTCGGCGATTGTTTGTCCACCCTGGCTCGAAGGTTCGCCACCGTGGAAGATGTTGGTTGCGCCCGTCCACCGTTCGCCTTGCACACCCACCAGTTCGATGTCAGGGCGTCGCGCGGCGACAGCCACGGCCATGCCGGCGAGGAGTCCTCCACCGCCCACTGGCACGAGAATGGTGTCGAGCTCTGGCGCGTCCTCAAGCATCTCGATCGCGACAGTCCCTTGGCCAGCGATCACGGCGGCATCGTCGTACGGGGCGACGAACGTGAGGCCTCGCTCCGCTTCAAGCTGTAGCGCATAGGCAAGTGCCTCGGGAAAATCTGCCCCCTCGAGCAAGACCTCGGCACCGAGCGCCAGCGTGTTCGCCACCTTGACGTTTGGGGTGAAGAGGGGCATGACGATCGTGGCCGGAATGCCCAGCCTGGTTGCGTGATATGCCACACCTTGGGCGTGATTGCCGGCGCTGACCGCGAGAACACCGTTGCGACGTTGGTCTTCGCTGAGCTGTAAGAGGCGCCACAACGATCCCCGATCTTTGAATGAGGCCGTGTACTGCTGGTTCTCGAACTTGAGCCAAACTTCGGCTCCGGTGATCTTCGACAGGGTTTGCGAGTAGATGGTCGGCGTGTGAATGATCTGACCGCGAATGCCTTCAGCCGCAGCATCGACGTCAGCTGCTGTGACCTGTGTTGCCCCGAGTGTCATGGCTTTGAGCGTGCCACACGGCAGGTCTAGCGGGATACTTGGCGCCGATTGCCGAAGTACGCCCGCCACGGGTCGTGCATGATCAGGTGGTGATACCTCTTCCGGCCGGTCCGAACGACATCGATGCTTCCTGGCTCACCGCCGCGCTCGGCGCTGATGCAGAGGTCGACTCGTTCGTATCGACCCAGATCGGCACCGGCCAGGTCGGGGCCAACTTTCGCTATGAGCTCACGTGGAAACCTGACGGCGTTCCCGGCCCTGACTCCATAGTGGTGAAGCTCGCCTCGCTTGACGAGCAGAGCCGCCAAACCGGCGTCGACACGATGACGTACGAACGTGAGGTCGAGTTTTACCGAAGCGTCTCGGAGACGGTCGATATCTGTCACCCGCGGGTGTTTCATGTTGACATCGAGGCTGGAACACCGAAGGTTGTCGTGGTCATGGAGGATCTCGCGCCG
>CAWKYX010000344.1:0-3457 GCA_963854265.1 Acidimicrobiia bacterium | reverse complement strand
TCTCGGGCGGCGAACTCCAGCGCCTGGCCATTGGGTCGACACTGATCCGAGAGCCTCGCCTGCTCCTGTCCGACGAGTCAACAGCAATGCTCGATGCAAACGCCCGGGGTGAGATCTTGGATCTTCTGCAGGAAGCAGCCGGCCAAAATGCGAGCGTCCTCCACAGCACCCACCTGGCCGATGATCTTGCGCGGTTCGATCACCACCTGGACCTGGGTGAAACCAATGTCGAGCGACCAATGTGGAACTCTTCACCGTCGCTATTCCGCAAGGCCGTGTTGGTCGTCGATGACATCGGTTACGTCCACGACGCCGGGTCCCCCTGGGAAAGCCGAGCACTGTCCGGCGTGTCGTTCCGTCTCGAGCGGGGCGAACTTATGGTTGTTCGGGGGCCCAACGGCAGCGGGAAGACCACGTTGATGCGGCTCCTCGCCGGCCTGATCAAACCAGCGGAGGGGTCCATTACCTTCCCCGATAAGCCACTGGCGGGCCCAAACCCCGCGATCGGCGTGACCTTCCAACACGCCCGACTACAACTCCTGCGCCCGACGGTGCGGGCCGAGGTGGTGTCACTGGCAGGAAACCGAGACGCCAACGCCATCGATGACGCCCTTCGGCTGGTCGGATTCCATCCGGCCATCGATGGCGCCAAACGAATCGCCGATCTAAGCGGCGGCTAACAACGGCGCGTCCTGCTCGCAGGGTTGTCGGCTCGCGACTGCAAAGTGGTCGTCATGGACGAGCCGCTCGCGGGTCTCGACGCAGCGGGCCGCTTGGTGCTCACACGCATCACCGATGATCTCTTGGCCCGAGGCACCGCCGTGATCGTCGTGTCGCACGATCCCGCATGGGCGCTCGAACGCGCTGACCATGTGGTCGAACTCGAGTCGACAGTCGAGGTCGAGGGCGCATGACCCGCACCATCCAGCTCCGCCACCTCGAGCGAGCCTCTGTTCTTCACAAAATGCGGCCGGACGCCAAGACCGTGGCCATGCTCACGATCACGACAGCAATCGCGTTCAACCCCGGGTGGCCTGCGCTTGGTGTGGGGTGGGTGTTGGCAATCGTGCTGTTCGTGGCGAGTCGCCTCCCCCGCTTGATCCTGGCCCCGCCACCCCGGGTGCTGCTCGTGGTCCTGTCCTTTTCGTTGATGTTCTCGCTGCTCTCGGGGGGCGACCCGTCGGTTGGAGGCATCCAAGTCGGAGGGCTGATCGAGCTCGCGCAGTTCCTCGCTCTTGGCTTCTTGCTGGTCGCGCTGGCGGCACTGTTGGTATGGACCACGTCGCTGACCGACATTGGTTTGGGTCTGACTCGGCTCCTGGCACCACTTCGGATCCTGCGATTCCCGGTCGACGACCTCGGCACCACAATCGTCCTGGCCATCCGGTCGCTCCCTGCTGTCCGCTCCGAGCTCACGGTCACGATGGATGCGCGTAGGACGCGGCCCCAGTTGCCCACCAAGCGGCGAGGCTTTCGAGCGGCGACCGCTGACGCGGTCGACATCGGGGCGACGGTCGTTGTCGGGGCACATCGGAGGGCCACCGAAATGGCTCGCTCCATGGTTGCTCGCAACAGCACGACGGCTCCCGCAGCCAAAGCCGAGCCGCTCGCGCTGCGAGATGTTGTCGGCGTCATCGCTGCCGCCGGGTGGGCAACGGCAGTATTTATCTGGCTCTAGCAGGGTGCTGAAATTGGTTTGATTTGGTCCTCGCGTTTTTGGGTCAGATCGAAAAGAATGGGGGTATGCGTGGAACCCCTGATCGCCAGTTGTCGATGTTGTCTTCGTTGAGCACCGAAGATCTGATCCCGACTGATCATCCGATCCGACGGATCCGGTTGGTGGTTGATGAGATCCTGGCCGGCATGGACGACGTCTTCGACGCGATGTACGCGACGTCTGGGCGCCGGTCGGTGCCGCCGGAGCAGTTGTTGAAAGCCACGGTGTTGATGGCGATGTATTCGATGCGGTCAGAGCGGGCGTTCTGCGAGCGTCTCAACTACGACATGTTGTTCAAGTGGTTCTTGGATCTGCCCATCGATGGCAAAGCGTTCGATGCCACCACCTTCACCAAGAACCGGCAACGCCTGTTGGATCACGACATCGCAGACATCTTCTTCGCGGCTGTGGTGGACCAGGCAAAGCTCCGCCGTTACACCTCGTCGGATCACTTCAGTGTCGATGGGACCTTGCTGCAGGCCTGGGCGTCGAACAAGAGTTTCAAACCCGACGACCACCAGGGCGATGACGACGGTGATGGCAATGGGTTCAAGAGCCGAAACGCCGAAGTCGACTTCAAAGGCCAGAAACGATCGAACAAGACTCACACCTCGACCACTGATCCTGACGCGATGTTGTTCCGCAAATCGAACAACACCGCCGCTGAGCTGTCCTACATGGGGCATCTGCTGACCGAGAACCGCAACGGTTTGATCATCGACGCCGACCTCACGAAAGCGACCGGGTTCGCTGAGCGGGACTGCGCCAAGGCGATGCTCGCACGGCTTCCTGGTAAGAAACGGCGGAGGACTGTCGCCGCCGACAAGGGCTATGACACCAAAGACTTCGTCGCCGACGTTCGAGGTTTGGGGTTCACCCCCCACGTCGCACAAAACGTGTCGGGGAATCGGCGCTCAGCGATTGATGGGCGCACCACCCGCCATCGCGGGCATGCGGTCTCTCAACGGATCCGGAAACGGGTCGAGGAGCCTTTCGGTTGGATCAAGACCGTTGGCGCTGGCCGCAAGCTCCGCTTTATCGGCCCGGAACGGAACCGTGAGTGGTTCAAGATGCAGACAGCGACCTACAACCTGATCAGGATCTGCTCACTCGACGCCGTCACCTGAGCCAAAGACCCTGCCGGAGCATCAACGAGAAACCAATACGCGGTGGCGGGAGCGACAGAATCCAACGAATCAGCCGTCAACCGCCCGCTGATCAGACCCGTGCCGATCGAACGGTCAGCAGAGCCCCGATTTTCCGCACCCTGCTAGCACTGCGCTCGCAGCGTCAGGCCCGGAGGCTGGCGCCACTTTGTTGTTTGTGGACGGTGTCGATGCAAGCCTGTCGGACATCGGCCAGCTCCGCGTCGGTGAGGGTCCGAGCGCTTGACTGGAGCCGCAGCCGATAGGCAAGGCTTCGTGTGCCATCGGCAACGCCAGGCCCCCGGTACACATCGAAAAGCTCGAGACCGACCAGGAGTGTGCCTCCCCCTTTGCGCAGCGAACCTGCAACTGACGCCGCGGGGATCGAGTCCGGCACCTCGAACGCCAGGTCGACGTCACTCGATGGGTACTTCGACACTGGCCGATACTTACGCGACCCGTGGGGCCCATCGAGGATCGTGCCGAGATCGAGCTCGAGCCACCCGACACGGCCTTCGACGCCATAGGCAGCCAAGACTGCCGGGTCCACTTCGCCAACGTGGCCTCGGACTCGGCCGGCAATCACGACCTCGCC
>CAWKYX010000343.1:0-3482 GCA_963854265.1 Acidimicrobiia bacterium | reverse complement strand
CTTGGAGCGCACAGTAAGGTCACGCTTGGCGATCAGAATCGAGACTGGCCAGTCGGAGGCTGCTCAACAGCGCGAATGGCGCTGTTTCGTCATCAGCGACGCAGGGAGCGCCATGACCTCCAATCAGCAGCCAGACTTCGACGTCATTGTGGTTGGCAGCGGGAACGCTGGCCTGTGCGCCGCCGTCAGCGCAGCAGAGGCGGGCGCCAACACGCTGCTACTGGAGAAAGCGCCGAAGGAATGGCGCGGCGGGAACACAAGACAGACGAGCAACTACTCGTACTCTTTTGAGGGCGTCCACACGCTCGACTCCATGTGCCCCGGGGCGGCTGCCGAGCTGGACGGGGCGATGCTCGTGACGTCCTACAGCCCCGAGGAGTTACTCGGCGACATCCTGCGCAAGTCCGGCCCAGAGACCGACGTGGAACTCATGTCGATCCTCGCGGAGATGTCACAGCCGACCATGCGATGGCTCACCGAGCACGGGATCGCATGGGAGATCAACTGGCCGATGGCACGTCGCGTCGGCGGCCGGATGGCGTGGGACTCACCCGGCACTGTGCTGCGTCCGGAGGGTGGTGGTCAAGCCGTCGTCGACGCCCTGATCGGCGTACTCGGCCGCCACGGGGCCAACGCCTACGTCGCTTACGAGAGCCAGGTCGTGGGCCTGCTCACCGACAGCGACGGCATCGTGTCCGGCGTCCGTATCCGGTCGCCGGCCGGTGAGGAGGAGGTCACGGCCACGGCAGTGATTCTCGCTGCTGCCGGCTTCGAGGCCAATCCACAGGAGAGGGTCGCGCACCTCGGTGACAGCTGGGAGGGGGTCAAGGTCCGCGGATCGCGTTACAACACCGGCGACGGGCTCGCCCTGTTGGCCGAGTTGGGCGCGGACATGGCGGGGTCATGGGACAACTGCCACTCGAGCATGGTGCGCCAACAGGCCAGCAAGTTCGAGCTCGACAACGCTGAGGTTTTCCCGTTCGCCTTCGCTCACTCCATCCTGGTGAACCGAGCCGGCCTGCGCTTTGTCGACGAGGGAGAGAGCTTCCTGTACGAGACCTACAGCCGCGTCAGCAAGGCAGCGCTGGCGCAGCCCGGTGGCATCATCTTCGAGGTATACGACGCGAAAACAGCCGACATGCGCGCCAGCAAGGGAGCGCAGTCGACCGCGTACCAATATTCTGTGGGTCGGGCTGACACGCTCGCGGAGGCGGCAGCGCAGGCCGGCATCGATGCTGGACAGTTCGTCGCGACCGTGGAGGACTACAACGCGGCCGTCATCGACGGCGTCGATTACGAGCCTGGGAGGCTCGATGGACGCAGAACCAAGGGTCTGGCCATCGACAAGTCGAACTGGGCGCTACGTCTCGACACACCTCCGTTCGAGATCTTCGCGCTCGAAGTCGGAATCACATTCACCTACGGCGGCGTTAGGGCCGACCAGCACGGTCGGGTCACCGCCGACGGGCAGCCGATCCCGGGGCTGTATGCGGTCGGCGAGATGGTGGGTACGTTCTACAAGGACTACGTAGCCGGTGTTGGGATGACAAAGGGCGCAGTCTTCGGGCGCATCGCCGGCGCCCACGCTGCCGAACAGGTCACTGCCAGTCGCAACTGACTGCCGGCATCCCAGATCGGCATTGGTGGCCCGACTCCGCACCCTGACGGGCAGCTGGCACACTGATTCACGTGGGCCATGTCTGCGGGGGAATCTTGATTGCGGTGCTGTTGGCGACGGGTTGTTCCAGCAGCGCTGACATGGATACTCAGGAGGCGGACTCGGCGTGTCAAAGCGCCGCCTCTGCGCTTGAGAGTCTGATGGAAGCGGCACTCGTGTTGAAGTCCCACGATGAAGCAGCAGCAGCTCTCGACTCGATTGCCGATGACATCGATGGAACAGACCTCGCCGGGCTCATCGATTCAATGTCCTCCGCGCTTACCGATCTCTTTGGCCAACCGCTCGAAACCGACCGTCTGAAACAGCTCGAACTCGCGCTCGAAGCCCGACACATGACCTCTGAGGCCGGCCTCTGGTGCGTGAGGAACACCTCGAGCTCGGTCGCGGAAGACATTGCTCAAGTGTTCTTCTCCACCTCCTGAGATCACTCGCGCAGACCATCCCCGAACGCCCGGACTGGGACATCACCGCGTCCGGGCTGACGAGCGCTTCCGGGCTGATGCCGATTCCGGATATGGTCCGCGTCGTAGTGATTAGGAGCGGGGTCGAGGCGTGAGCGAGGACCTGGCGCGGCGGCTGGTTGGTCGCCGCTCACATCTGCGATGCGCGTTGGTGACACCTGTCTTCGTGGCGTTCATCGCCGTCGCGTTCGTGCCCGATGGTCTGTCCTGATGGGTTCGAGTCGGATCGCTCCTGCTTGGCGCGGTTGGTGCATACCGCTTCATGACCTACATCTGTTGTGTGCACCGATGGACACTCCCGTCGGGCCGCGGGGGTCTTGAGGCACCATCCGGTATCGCCGCAGCAATCTCCATCTGCGACACGAAAATCGACAGACAACAGCCAACTCTTTGTCGAGCTCCTGCATCGAATGCCCCTCCGTGCCCACGGGCGGACCGCGTTTCCATTGAGCGCGGACACCACCACCTGCAACGATGTGCCGATGGACCCCTCAATACAACTACTCATCGACCAGCAGCAGATCCACGACATCCTGATGAAGTACGCCCGCGGCATCGATCGCTGCGACTTTGACCTCGTCAGGTCGTGTTATCACCCGGGAGCGGTTGACAACCACGGTCGTTTCACCGGCACTATCGAGGAGTTCATCCCCTGGGTTGAGACCCAACTGGACCAGTTCGATACCACCATGCACTTCCTTGGCAATGTGTTGATCGAAGTCGAGGGAGTCACCGCTCATGCCGAAACCTACTGCGTCGCCTACCACCGCATGAAGGGTGAGGATGTCGACAACCTTCAGGGCCTCCGCTATGTCGACCGGTTCGAGAAGCGCTATGGCGAGTGGCGAATTGCCGAGCGGGCGATCGTCGTCGAGTGGAACCGGATTGACGATGTGGACCTTCCAGGTTTCGCGCCCGGGACCAAGCGTGGACGTCGAGACCAAGACGACCTGGTCTACCGCCGTTGATACCCGGCAGGACTCCGAGTCCCGCCGCGCTGCGATCCAGCCGGTGGAAACTTCGTGACCCTGGACTAGGGCTGGCTAGCTCGGCCAGCCCGAGATAGGTCCGGGTGATGTGGTTCGTGTCCGAGTTGTCTAGCGTGCGTTGTCATGTCATCTGCAGTGGAGGAGAAGGGTGGTGGGCCGGCTTGGGGCACGATCACTGACGAGGGGATCGAAGCGGCTGCATCGCTGATAGGGACCCGACTCCGCCGAGATCGCATGCAATGGGTCACCGAAGCCAATGGAGATGCAATACGTCACTTTGCTTGGGGGGTCGGGGACAACAACCCCCTATGGCTCGACGAAACCTATGCGGATCGCTCGCCCTGGGGATCGGTT
>CAWKYX010000342.1:0-3497 GCA_963854265.1 Acidimicrobiia bacterium | reverse complement strand
CGTCGGGTGTATTCGATGCTCACGATGGGCCGAACAATGCGCTTGCCATCGAGAAGTTCGAGGCCACCCCACTTGTCGAACACCGGCGGGATGAACCCATCATCGAGGCTGCGGAGGCCATCGACCTGTTCTCCAGCCGGCGGCTCGACCGCGAGAACCTTCACTTCTGGCTTCTGCTCTTTGAGATAGGTGCCCACGCCCACGAGCGTGCCGGACGTGCCCAGACCTGCAACGAAGTGGGTGATCTCGGGAACGTCAGCGAGGATCTCGGGGCCAGTGGTCGTGTAGTGCGCAGTGGGGTTGGCCTCGTTTCCGTACTGATAAAGAAAGGCCCACTCGGGGTGATCCATCGCCAACTCTTGGGCCAAGCGCACCGCACCGTTCGAACCCTGCGAACCTGGGGACGAAATGACCTGGGCTCCCCACACTTGGAGGAGTTGTCGCCGTTCGATCGATACGTTCTCGGGCAACACGACCTTGAGCTTGTACCCGCGCTGCTGACAGATCATTGCGAGTGCGATGCCGGTGTTCCCCGACGATGGCTCGAGAATGATTTGGCCGGGCCGAAGCGAGCCGTCAGCTTCGGCCTCGTCAAGCATGGCCTTGGCAATACGGTCTTTGACCGAGCCCGAGGGGTTCTGAGACTCGAGCTTGGCGAAGATGCGCACGTTCGGGTTTGGGCTGAGTTGGCTGACTTCGACAATCGGGGTGTTCCCGATGAGGTCGAGCACAGAGGAGTAACGGGCCATAGCGGACTCAGTATCGCAGGGCAAAAGTCGAATGTCGACCTGCCTGATTGGAATTATCAACATTCGTGACCTGAGGCCCTTACCGCGACCACGATCTCCTGTCCTCATCCGCCGATAGCGACGGACTCCTCCGCGATCTGGCCATCGACAATCCGATAGCTGCGGAGCACTGGCACGGCATCCTTCAACGACACGATGATGTAGTGCCACGCCCCGAATGGGTCGAACGTGGCCGCATCGGCCACATCGGTCGGGGACGGATAGGCAGTCGTGTGGGTGTGGCTGTGCATGACGCCGATGATCGAGATATCAGCTTCGTCTGCCTTCGCTTCGACAGCCATCATCTCTGCGCCGTCGAGCCGATAGATCTCGCTTGACGCGGCGGCGTTGGCCATTGGGAAGAAGGTATGAACGCCGGCCGAGCCCTTGTCGGCAGCGAACAACCCACATGCCTCGTGGGGCAAGCCACGCAATGCGTGGGCCACGATGTCTTCACAAACGTCAGGGGTCAGCACCAACACCCCGCCGACGGTAGCGGCGCGACCTCCGGTCGGGTACATCTTCACGATGGGTACCCTGACGACATGGCCCCGTTAGACGCGAAAGTCGTCGCCACCAACCGTCAGGCGCGACGCGAGTTCGAGATCCTCGACACCATCGAGGCCGGCCTCGTTCTCCGAGGCAGCGAAGTCAAGTCGCTCCGCAGCGCAAAAGCGCAGCTCGCCGAGGCCTATGCGCGGATCCACAATGGTGAGGCCTGGATCAACTCGTTGCACATCTCGCGGTATGAACATTCCAGCTTGGCCTTCGGTCACGACCCCGACCGCCCCAAGAAGCTCTTGATGCACAAGAACGAGATCACCCGACTGTCTGCTCAGGTCGACCAAAAAGCGCTCACCATCATCCCACTGTCGCTCTACTTCCTGGGTGGCCGTGCCAAGGTCGAGTTAGCCCTGGCGCGCCGCAAGAACCTGGTCGACAAGCGCCGGACAATCCAGCAACGAGACTTGGACCGAGAGGCCCAACGAGACGTGGCCCGAGGCATGAGTCGCCGCTAGCAGTGGTGCTGCCCACCTAGCCCGCGGCGGCCTCTCGCCCAGCGATGTAACCAAAGGTCATGGCCGGACCCAGCGTGCCACCGGCGCCGCCATAGACCATTCCCGTGGGTGCGGCCATAGCGTTCCCGGCGGCGTACAAGCCCGGGATTACCCCACCGTGTGAGGACAAGACGCGACAGCGCGTGTCCGTTTTGGGGCCGCCGTTGGTGCCCAGCGCCCCGCTCTCGACGGCGATGGCATGGAAAGGCCCGACATCGAGTGGTTGCAACGTTGCTTCGACACCCGGGAGGGTTTGGTCGCCGTTGAAAGTGTCATAGGCACTCTCACCGCGTCCAAAATCAGGGTCCTGACCCTTGGCTGCATGCTCGTTGAACCGCGTCACCGTTGCGACGACAACTTCAGGATCGAGACCGAGCTTCGACGCGAGGTCCTCGATGGTGTCAGCGGTCGTCATCCAATCGGGCGCCTGGTCGCCAGGAGGACATCCAGCCACGTCGTAGCGGCGCTTGTGCTCGTGGTCGAAAATAAGCCAGCACGGTTGATTCGGATATTCGAACTTCGACGGGTCGAAAGCGTGGAACGACCCACCCATAGCGTTGTAGTTGCCTGCCTCGTTGGTAAACCGAACGCCCTGCCCATTGACCATGATGGACCTCGGACGCGTGCGTTCGAGCAAGATCAGATGCACGTGCGGCTTCCCCCAAACCTCTTCGCCGGGCACACGAGCGACTGGCACCCACCACGCGTTGCGCATGTTGCCGAGTCGAGCGCCCACAGCCATCGCCATCTCGAGACCATCGCCGGTGTTATCGGGTGATCCGGCTGGGCCGGTCATTGGTCCTCGCAGGAACGTACGAACCAACTCTTCGTTCCACTCGAACCCGCCCGTGGCGATGATCACACCCTGGCGGGCGCTGACGGTGCGCTGGCCACTGGGCGTCTCGAGCGCAACACCGGTAACCCGGCCTTCGGTAACCACCAAATGCCGAGCACGAGCACCCATCTCGGGTTCAATGCCTCGATCCAGAGCCCCCCGGAGCAACGCACCCACCAGTCCGAGCCCCATACCGTTTTGTTTCGCCTTGATGCGTTCGCCAATCACTGCTCCTTCGGGCATCGAGGTTGCACCCCCAAGCGGTGTCTCAATCAACATGAGAGGTGCGGTGCCGCGGTGGTTGCGAACTCGGTCGGCCCACTCCCCCAGTTCAGTGAACGCAAACAGTTCGTTGTCCAGCGAGCGCCCACCGCTGGGAAGACCACCCGGGTGCTCGGGGTGATAGTCGGGATAGGTGGCGATGAGCCTGAAGCCACACGGGGTCCGCTCTTCGAGGTAACGCAACACCTCGGGGCCCGTGTCGACAAAAGTGGCAGCCATGTCCGAATCGATTTGACCCAGCGACAGTGACTCGAGGTAAGCGAGCGCCTTTTCGCGCGAGTCATCGATCCCCGACCCGCCTTGATGATGATTGTTCGGCATCCAGATGACGCCGCCGCTCATCGCCGATGTTCCCCCCACCAAGTCTGACTTCTCGAACAGTGCCACAGATGCCCCCGCATCCGCCGCCGCGATTGCGGCCACGAGCCCAGCGGCGCCGGACCCCAAGACGACGACGTCGACTGCTTCGTCCACTGCTTCGTCCGCTGCTTCTTTCATTGACTCTCCCGCTGCTCTCTGACCTCGAGGATTTGG
>CAWKYX010000341.1:0-3498 GCA_963854265.1 Acidimicrobiia bacterium | reverse complement strand
CAAAGTTGTGCGTGACGAGGACTACTACACGGGCCTCCGGATCCAACAAGCGGTCCAGACCGGAGCAAAGGACCATTTCTTGTATGGCCGCAACGAGCTTGGCGGCCAGCGATTCCATCAGTGGGTTGGCAAGCTTGCGCACGCCGAAGCCGAAGCCGACTACCTCGAGGTACTGGCCACCGGAGAGGCCTTGTTCCAACCATGACCGAGTCGGTCGACGAATTTCGTTTGCGGGCGAGGACTTGGCTCGAACAGAACGCGACTCTACAGAACCTTGACGAGGTCGAAGAGGATCTCGACGTCGCGGTGTATCTCAATGTGGACCCGCAGGTCGAGAGCGAGAACATCGCTACGGCCGTCGAGTGGCACCAGAAGAAGCTGGCGTCCGGCTTCGGCGCCCTCAACTACGCGATCGAACATGGCGGGCAGGGGCTGACCACCGCCTACGTTCAAGCTTTCAGGGACGAGGAGGAGAAGTTCGAGACACCCGACTTGCACGAGGCCTTCATCGTCACGACCGGGATGGTCGCCCCCACGCTCCGGGACTTTGCGTCGACCGAGCTTTGCGACCAGTTGCTCCAGACCATGTTGTCTGGAACCGATATCTGTTGCCAGATGTTGTCCGAGCCAAACGCCGGCTCAGACTTGGCCTCGCTTGCAACGCGGGCTGTCCGCCACGACGACGAATGGGTTATTGATGGCCAGAAGGTCTGGACTTCGGGGGGCCACGTATCGAAGTGGGGATTCTTGTTGGCCCGATCGAACCCTGACGTGCCCAAGCACCGAGGGCTGACGGCGTTCATGATTCCTCTGGACACCCCCGGTGTCGAGCTACGCCCCATCACCCAGATGACCGGCGGGACGGCCTTCAACGAGACGTTTCTGACCGAAGTTCACATCCCAGACTCATTGCGCGTCGGCGACGAGGGCGAGGGTTGGCGGATTATCATGTCCATGCTCAGCTACGAGCGCAGCGGTACCGAGAACTGGACCGCTGGCGGCTCCTATGCCCAAGTCCGAGCGCTCGCCGCTGAATTGGGCGGATCGGACGATCCCATCGTGCGCCAGCACTTGGCGGGGCTGTACATCGGCGATCGCCTCATCCAATGGAACGCGCAGATGGCTGCAGCAAACCACGACGGTGGACCGCCTGGAGCTGACGCGAACCTTGGGAAGCTCATGTATGGGCGTCAGATGGACCGGGTCACCGGGGCCGTGTCGCACATCTTGGGCGCCAGACTCACCGCCGATGCTGACGAGAACTATCGGTGGGCCTCTCACGTCGTCGGGACGCCTGGCTATCACATTGCCGGCGGCACCGATCAGATCCAGCTCAACATTCTGGGCGAGCGGTTCCTCGGGTTGCCGACCGAACCAAAGCACTGACCAGGGCATCGCGGTGAGCTGCGACACGCACTGATGGACGACATTCAACCTGCCGCGATCGACTTCGTCACGGTCATCGAGGACAGTGGCCGCTGGGCACATGTTCCGCTGCGAGACGATGACATCATCATCATCATCATCACGACGCCGCCAAAGTGCGGTACGAGTCGGACCACGGGGGATCGTGTCCTCGATGCTTTGGCCCGACGAGGAGGCGGTGGAGGCCTGGGCAGGGCTCAGACAGGTAGGACCACCGTTGCATCGAGGTAGCCCATCTCCAACAGTTCGACGTCTGGGTTGGCTCTGTGCAGCGCATCTCTGATCGGGTCGACGTTGGTAGGGATGGAGAAGCCGGGCAACCAATCGTCGTGATGGCCCAACACCACACGGCGAGGCCCCAGAAGCTCGACTTGGCGGGCCATGAAGTCGGCAAGGGTGCCCTGGATGGGTTCGCCGTCGATGTTGCCCCGGCCAGCCGCAGCGAGGAGAGCCACATCTGGCTTGAGCCCTTCGAGGATGCCGCTCCAGTGGCCTGACGTGTCCTGATACAGGAGCGTGCCATCGGGCGTGTGAAATAGGAAGACGAGCGCTCCACCGTCACCACGCGCGCCCTGATTGCTGGCACGGAGATGCTGCTTCGCACCCCGGTCGAGGCTCCGCATCCACTCGATGAGATTGGCCATGCGCTCTTGTTGTTCTTGCCAAGTCACGCCGAGATCACCGAGGCAGACCTCGTCGGGCTGGATTGGATGGTCGTGTGACCAAACGCAGGAGTGCTGGCTCGGGTACACCTCGACGACAACGTCGTCGCCAAGGTCAATACGCTCGCCGCCTGCCACGCAGATCATCTGCTCGATGGGCACGCCGGCATCGAGGAGCACCCGAACAGTCTCGTAGCTGCCAACGACCTTGGCGCCCGTGTTGGCGGCGATGCGTTCGGCGCCCCAGATGTGGTCGAAGTGCGAGTGTCCTACAACGATCCAGTCGCAGTGCTCGACATCGTCGGCGGTCAGCCCGCTGCCCGGAGCACCAGGGACCCTGTCGATGTAGGCGTCCAACATGATCGAGAGGCCGGCTGTCTGGAAACCAAACGTGGAGCATCCGTACCAGTCGAGCGTCGACGTCATGTGACCACCTCTAGGGGGTTGGTGCCGTCCCAGGTCGTGGCAGCGGATGCCCGCTGGGTACGCGACCCAAGCCTGTCGGCGGGTACAGCGGCCAGCTCCACAACCTGGCCGGCGCCATCGTCCAGATAGGCGAAGTCGGTAGCCCCAACCAGCCCACTGAAGACCACTGAACTGCCCGTTGCGACCATGAGGTCGCGGGCTGCCGCGAAGTCTGTTGGGTAGAAGCAGACGTGCTGAGCACGAGGCCCACTTGAATCGAAGAAGTCTGAGTACATGGTTTTGGGCCCCCTTGCTTGCGCCATGAGTTTGACCTCGAAGCCTCCGGAGAAGGCAGTGGCAATACCAACCTCAACATCAACCGGATTGCCCATGTACTGGCAGTCCCCGAACGTGATGCCGTGCTTGATGCGCCAGGGTCCAATCCCGAGGCGCGACACCCAGTCTGTGGCCGCGGCTTCGATGTCGGCGACGACGTAACCCAGCTGCCGGACCGGGCCCAGCAACTCGCGGATTGCCACCGCTGGTGCAGATTCATATGAATTAGTGTTCACATCGGTCTAAAGTAGTGCGGCTGGTGTGACCGGGGGAATTGGGCTCGATCCCTCCATCACCAGCGAGGGAGCGGCCTGTTAAGCAGATATGGCGCTTCGCGGCCCGCTTCCCTCAAACCAGGCTGCGACCCAGAAAACCGACGAGGATGACGATGACAACACCGACCTTTGACATGATTTTGCGGGGTGGCACGATCATCGATGGCACCGGTGCCGATCGTTTTGTCGGCGATGTTGGTGTCCGTGCCGGCAAGATTGTCGAGGTCGTCCATGCTGACGATGGTGGCATCGCGGGCACTGGCACCGAGGAGATCGACGCCGCAGGGCACATCGTCGCGCCTGGTTGGGTGGACATTCACACCCACTACGACGGCCAACTGACCTGGGATCCGCTTCTCACCCCGTCGTGTTGGCATGGTGTGACGACCGCTGTC
>CAWKYX010000340.1:0-3526 GCA_963854265.1 Acidimicrobiia bacterium | reverse complement strand
TCCCCGTTGATGTCGCCACATGCGAGCGAGTAGCCCAACTGGTCGCCCGGCTCGGCTGCGCTGGCGACGCCGGCGGTCGCTGCGGTCAGCATCGGCGCAACGTCAGGGTCACCATCGGGGTGGCCGTAGTACACGTTGATGGCTCCGGCACCGGCACGGCCCTTGACCGACTCTTCGGGCACCCCGATAAGAACGTCCCCGTAGCCGTCATCGTCCAGGTCGCACGCGATGGACTCGACGGCTTGCAGGCCAACGTCGTCACCGGTGTCACCGACTTGGATGTAGTAGGTCTCGCCCGCCACCAACTCGGCTTCAACAGGGTGGGGGACGACACCCTGGCCGCTGAATGCGCAATCGATCTGGGTCAGGAGGTCCGGAGCACTCCGGATCCAGACCGCTATCGATGGGTTCGTACCGCTGCCGCTGGCTCGGAAGGTGACCGCCGTGTCACGGGTTGGCGTGTGTTCGAACCAGACCGTCCTGTCGGGGAATCCACAAAGCGATGCGGGTTCACCGACCTGGACCGATGCTCCGGCTGTCGACTGGTCGATGGTTGTCGGGATCGACGCAACGACTGTGGGGGCCAAGAAGTCGTCATTGGCCGGTGCCGGGTGTGGGGTGGCGAGATAAGACGAGATGGCGGCCTGTAGGTCGGGCTGGGGGCCGATCCGGCGTTCGTCGAGGGTGGTGTCTTGGGCCACACCTGTGGCTCGAAGCAGCGCGCGTAATTCGTTGGGGGCGAGGGCGTCGCCGTTGACTTCGCTGACGCTCGCGAGCGACGCGACCGCTCCCGCGACGATGGCCGCTGCGCTCGATGTTCCCGAGAAGTTCCCCGTGTACGAAATACTGAGGTTGGCGTTGGTGCCCCCACCTTCGCCACCCGTCGACCACACGCAGCCGCCATGGCTCTGGACGTCGATACGTTGGCCGTAGTTGGAAAAGTCGAGGCGGCCACCTGGAGGCTCGACCCCAAACACGATGCATCCGGCCGCGTTGCCGGCCCCGACGAGAACGGCACCGGAGTCATCGAAGATGAGTTGGGAGTCGATGTCTCGACCACCGTTGCCTGCCGCTTCAACCACATGTACTCCAGCCCCGACGGCTGCCACGATGGCGTCGTAGTAGCTGGGGAACCACTCGACGGGCAACCACCCCAGCGGGCAGTGGCTTCCCGCGGGTTGCGCGGCACACAGCTGTTGTTCGAGCAACACTACATCGCCGACATCACTATTGGCTGCAGCGATATTGATGGCGTTGGTCAGCGCCTGACCGCTGGTGGTGAAGGCGTTGACCAGCTGAATCCCGGCGTCGGGGACGATCCCAGTGACGCCGAACCCGTTGTTCTCGGCAGCGATAATGCCCAAGACCGCCGTGCCATGGTCGACGTTGAACGGATCCAGCGGGATCCCGTTGGCGATCTCGGTTCCGACCGAGTCTGCGAGGTCTTCATGCCCGGTGTCCCAGGAGTACTCGACATCGGTGATCACCGTGGCACTGCCGGTGCCACCGGGCACCGTGGCGGCATAGTCGGCATCGATCCCGCCAGGAGCCGGACCAAGATAGAGCTGGTTGACCTCGAAGTCGGGCGAGGCCTGTGCCGGCAACGACGGGACAAACGACGCCGGCGCGACCTGGGGTTCTGGGAGCGCTGCTTCGACCGAAGCCGCGGCATTGAGCGTGTCAAGCAGCTCTGGCGCTGCGCCCACGATGCCCACGTCGATGCGCACCCATAGCGTGAGGTCTACCTGCGGCGCCCCCGTCTCTATCTCGAACGCTTCCCGCTCGGCATCGAGCTGAGCTGGGGCGCGGCCGAACAACGGCGCGACTGTTGCACCCGCTGCTTCGAGCGCGGCGACGACCACAGCGTCGGTGGCGGGATCGAGGCCTCGAATCCGGCCACCGGAGACCGAGATGTCGAGACCGTCGGCAAACTTCACATGCAGCGAGTCGGCATCGTCGGCTCGGAGCGCCGAGAAGTTCGCGACGTCAATGGGGGGCCGCATCTGTGGCGCGATACTTGCGGCTGCCGCTGCGGCGGCCTCTCGTGGCGGGATCGCAACGCTATGGGGACCGGCGCTCGTGACCTGGCGAGATGCTTGAGCTGCAGCAACAGGAAGCACAGCAACAAGCGCCACGATGGCGAGCGAAGCCAGGCAAGGTTGCCAGCGGGGGGCGTGCACCTCCCTATTGTGGTCCCTGGCGTAGCAAAGCAGGTAGCGCAGTAGTCACGCGACCGCAGTCTCGGCTCGGGAGCTCAGTCGGTAATGAGCAGGTGTCCAGCTTCGCTCCTAGCCCCATCTTCGGTTCCCAGCCCTTCCCTCGTCTAACGGCTCGGGCTCCTTAGGCGTTGGCGTCCACGGTGAAACAGGACTCTTGGGTCACTCCATTGGATCGCACCGTGAAGCAGTACTCCTCGCCGGGCCAAAGTCCGGTTTCAGGCATGATCACCACAGCGCTGGCACCGGCCAGGATGGAACGGCCCAGGCTCCGGGCGTTGCTGTCGGGGTTTGCATAGTCGGTGCCGTCGAACACGCAGTGTGGAAGAGACTCGCCGTTGCGGGTGAACGAATGCGCCTGCACGTTGACGGCTTCTTCGAAGAACGCCAACACCGGTAGGCCGTTGTGGCCAGGGCAGTGTGTAGTGGGAGACGGCCATTCGTTGATGTGAGTCCGCACAGGCACCACGCTGCCATTGCCAGGCCACGTATAGGGGCCATCGACAGCATTGCCCCACTGCCGCGGCGCTCCGTAGATGTCGAGCGACGCGGCCATTCGGATGTAGTCGGCATCGGGATCTCGATAGGCTCCGTAGCCAACCTCGACCAAGCTGGGCGTCAAGAAGCCAACGGCATGGAACGGTCCGGTGACCCACCCGTCGACAGCGGACAAGTCACTAATGCTGGCAAGGGTCGCGCCATAGACGTTGCTTCGACCGCCCGAAGCGTTGCCTTCACTGCTGTAGCCCGGGCTCCCGGGCGACTCGCTGTGGGCGACGGTCCCGTTGCGAACCATGTATTGGCTGTGGCGCTTTGCGTCGCTCGACAGGCTTGCGCGTTCACTGACCGGGTCGAGTCCAGCCTGGCTTCGGTAGAGGTTGACCCGGTCCAGCCAGCTCTCATAGGTCGGGAGGCCCAGTCCGTCGCCTGCCTCGGCCCTTCCGGCGACGGCGCCATTCTGTCCGAGGGCTTCGTTCGATCGAGCGCTCAACCCCTTGGACGAGCCGTACAAGATATTGGCGCTGCCGGCGTCGACAATCGACCCTATGTCTTCGCCCGGGACGCCAATGGCCAGGTCGTCGCGGCCGTCGCCATTGAAGTCACCTGCTGCCAGCGAGCTGCCAAACCTGTCGTTGGATTCGGGCGCACCCTTGACTGAGCCTGACTGGCTGAACGTGGCGCTACCTGAGGCGCCGTCGCTTTCTTTGAGGGGGACCGGGTTGTTGTACCAGTTGCTATGAGAGCATTTGGTTGTTCTGGTGGGTCCACCGTAGGGCGAACTCGGTTGGTGTGAGGTCGCCGTGGGCGGT
>CAWKYX010000339.1:0-3532 GCA_963854265.1 Acidimicrobiia bacterium | reverse complement strand
TGATACTCGAACAGATCCACGTTGACTGTTCCCTTAATCTCTAGAATTTAGAAGGAATTATATTGTGTGGTTGCGTCGCAACAGCACCCAGCGATACTAGACAAATGCACGCGCAGACCACCTCTCGAAACGAAGAAACATGCCGATAGCAACTACCACCGGTCTTGACGCCCGCCGAGCGTTAATCTTTGGGATCTTCGCTGTAGTGCTCGGTCTTGGCCTTGTCATCATGATGGCGAGGCTCGCCGAGAACGGAACCATCGAGGTAAACCTGGGCGACGACCAGTTCCAAGACATCAGCGCAACAGGGCTCGCCGCACAGATTAGTGAGGGTGGCCCCGTCCTGTTTCCCGACGCGGGAACCGGCGAGCGCGACATCATCGTGCAGCACATTGGCAACGAAATCAACGACGGTTGGCTCGCGTTCGCGGCCCAACGGCCTGGCCAACCCCGGGAGTGCACCTTGATCTGGTCAACAGCACGCGAGCTGTTTATAGATGCCTGCGATGACACGCAGACCGTCCCATCTGACGGCGGCGACCAAACTACCTACCCGGTCGAAGTAGACGCCAACGGTAAGTTGCAGATCGACCTCAACGCCGCCCAACGAGAAGAAGAGCAGTAGCTCCAAAGCTCAAGCAGTCAGACGAATCTCATTGGCAACGGTCAGTGGCGTCGAGCGGACGTTCTCTGAGGAGACGCAATAACTCGTTGTGGTCGGTCGCAAAGGCGGTCTCATCTCGCTGTCGTGAGCGCGCGTAGATGATCCCGACGATCTCGCCAGCATCGTCGACCACAGCGCCACCTGAGTCCCCGACAGAAATATCGCCGACGAGTTCCAACCCGGAACGATGGACCTCATGTTCGACGTATATGTCCTCGATGGTGATACTGATCAGTTTCGTGACCATGACCGGCACAAGACGGACACCCTCGTCGGGCGCCCAGACCACCGCAGTCGCATCGTCCACCCGCGCTTCGCCGACCTTGAGTGGCGGGGTGGCCAGGCCGGGCACGTCGAGCAGTGCGAGGTCGGCATCCCCATCTAAGGCATTGATCGTCGCCGGGAATTCGTTCCCGAGCGGGTCGATAACGGTGATGCTCGAGGCTCCGGCGACAACGTGTGCTGTGGTGACGACCTGCCCCGAGCGTTCGACCGTCATGCCGCTGCCGATATCAGTGGCAAGCCCCGCGCACCCTTCGACGACGATCCCGACACCGGACTCGAAAACGTCTGATGTCGCGTCGGCTTGACAACCGAGCAACGCAACGACTGCCACCGCGGCAAAGACGAACCTCACCGTCGCGCGTCGAGGAGCCGTCCGTCGCCAGCCGCGCTCTGTGTTGCGAGGTCGATGAGGTGCTGGACGATGGCACCCTCCGCGAGGTCCGGCTCCATGGGTGTCCCAGCACGAACAGCGTCAACCCAATCGCCGACCATCGCACCGCCCGCCCGGAAGACGTCGCGGTAGGTGTCGTGCACACTGTCGCGGCGCGCACCGTTCCAAATATCATCGGGAATGTCGAGCAGCTGCGCCGGACCAGGCTGATCGGCCCGGACACCGGTTACTTCTTGCCGGTTCGACCAGTCGTTGATCGCGTAGAGCGTCCCGTCGCTGCCATGGAGGTCGAGGTGGTGAGTCTGGTTGAAGTCATTGCCTTCCCAGCTAGCGGCGCAGACCTGCAATGTGCCGTGGGCGCCGTTTGCGAACCGAACAGTCATCAGAGCGGAGTCTTCGTTCTGCTCGTATGGCGTGCCATCGGGTCGCCCAGCGCGCCGGTAAAAGCTGTCGCTGACGCAGCCGATGTGGGTGATCTCACCAAGCAGCCAACGCGCAACGTGGAGCCAATGGCTGCCGAGATCGGCAAGTGCCCCGGCACCGGCCACCCCGCGATCCAATCGCCAGTTGTAGTCGTGACCGCGGGCATACCCGGTGAAATAGCGCATGTTGAGGTGGAACGGCGTGCCGACGTATCCGGTGTCGATGAGCCGCTTCACGAACTGGTGGGTTGGCATGTAGCGATAGGTGAACGGGACCAACGTGATCGCTCCGGTCTCGGCCGCCCGGCGTGCCATGCGGTCGGCTGCGGCGACGTCAGTGGCGACCGGCTTCTCGCAGATCACGTGGAGTCCCCGATCGAGGGCGAGCATCGTCAGGGCTTCGTGACTGTCGACGCCTGTGGCAATCACTACAGCATCGAGCCGCTCGGGGTCGAGGAACTCGTCAGTGTCGGTGCACGCCCACGGAACGTTCCAGGTTGCGGCGAGCGCTTCCGCTGTCGCTGGGTTGCGACCGCAAAGGCCGACCACGTCGACGCCAGGGTGCGCCGCGAAGGCCGGCAAGTACATCGAGTCGGCCCACCAACTGGTGCCGACGATGCCAACTCGAAGTGGTGTGTGGTCATTGATCATGTGGATACTCCTGCGGCGGGGCGGCTGATTAATCGTCGAGTTCCCTCGGCCCAATACTTTTTGTCTTGACAGGTCGACGTAACATAGGTCATAGTAGCTCAATACTAAATTAGAGCGCTCTAATTATTTTTGACCGTGAAGGGACAGGCCATTCGATGAACTTAGCGAAGCGACTCGCCGGTGCCCCGATCAGTTGGGGTGTCTGCGAGGTTCCCGGATGGGGCATCGAGCTGGCGCCGCGGCGAGTGCTCAGCGAAATGCAACAGCTCGGGTTGACCGCCACCGAGCTCGGCTCGAATGGATACCTGCCGACCGACCCGGCCGAGTTGAAAGATCTGTGCGCTGAGTTCGCCATCGAAGTGATCGGCGGTTTTGTTCCGCTCGTGCTACATGAGCCAGCTGAGCTAGATGCCACCATCGACGCGGCTCGCCGCACCGCTCAACTCATGTCGGCCGCCGGAGCCACCATGTTTGTCACATCTGCTGTGACTGACTGGAATTGGGGTCCGCGCACGAATTTTACAGCCGACGACTGGAACTTCGTGGCCAAGTCGCTGACAATCATCGACGAAGTAATCGATGAATTCGGGATGACCCAGGCCATCCATCCTCACTTGAACACGGTTGTCGAAACCCGGGCCGACATCGAGGCATTGCTCGACGTGTCCGATGTTGGCTGGACACTCGACGTGGGCCACATGCAGATCGGTGGAATGGATCCGCTCGACTTCATCGATGTCGCGTTCGATCGTATCCGCCACGTCCACCTCAAGGATGTCATCATGGATTTGGCCGCACCCGTGTTCGCGAAAGAACAGTCGATTATGGAGGGCGTGCAGGCCGGCATGTTCTGCAACCTGGGAAGCGGCGACGTACCCATCGGCGATATCGTCACCGAGCTAGAAGCTCGCGGCTACGACCGGTGGTATGTGCTCGAACAAGACGCCGCCATCACTTCAGATGAACCCGAAGCCGGTAACGGCCCATTTCTAGATGTTCTTGCGAGCATCGATTACCTCGCCACGATCTAGGCTCCCGCCTCGACTGACGTAAAAACACAGACCGAAAAATAACTAGACACAAACCAAACAAGGGGAAAATATGAAAACATCTAAAAAG
>CAWKYX010000338.1:0-3554 GCA_963854265.1 Acidimicrobiia bacterium | reverse complement strand
TGTGAACAACGGGCATCATGCCCGTATCACGAACTGACCGGTGGAACCCCACACCTCAAAGTGTGGCCATCACCACTTGAACCCACCCAGACCCCAACTCAACACGTTTCCTAGTCCTCGGGTCTGAGATCGAGCGCCCGCAATACGGTCGCGGAGAGGCCGCGCGCCTAGGATTCGCGTATGTCAGATCAGGGCTTCACCCACTTGGATCCACGCGGCCGGGCACGGATGGTGGACGTCACACCGAAAGAGCCCAGCCACCGCAGAGCGATCGCTCGGGCGAAGGTCAAGATGTTGCCCGAGACAGCATCAGCCATTGCCCGAGGCGCCATTGGCAAGGGCGATGTACTCGCCGTTGCACGCGTGGCAGGAATCCAAGCGGCCAAGCGGACCCCCGAGCTGATTCCGCTGTGCCATCCGTTGCTCGTTGGGGCGGTCCTCGTCAACTTCCGCCTCGAGGAGGACTATGTCGAGATCGAGGCCGCGGTCGAGACCTACGATCGCACCGGCGTCGAGATGGAAGCCCTGACGGCCTGTTCAGTAGCCGCGCTGACTGTCTACGACATGTGCAAGAGCAAGGACAAGGGCATGGTCATCGGCGATGTCGCATTGTGGGAAAAGACCGGTGGCCGTTCCGGAACGTACCGCCGCACCAGCGACGAGGACGACGTCACCTACGACATGTAGACCTTCGGCTGAACAAAGCCGGGAGCGTCCAGCGCGTTAAGTTTGATGTGACGGAAACCGCGCAGCGCGATGCGCCTGATGAGGGCGGCCCGGGCCGAATTATTACCGATATGTTGCGGAGCGTCGAACACCTCTGCTCGATCGCGTGGTCACAAATATCGGTCGGAATCGCTCGCTCCGCGCGCACACGGTGACGCTCTTCGCGCGGTCCGCGCGGTCCGCGCGGCTGACTGGTAGCGCTGGGTAAAGCGACCTAGGGTGCCGCTGTGTCGCTGTTCACGTCAGTTGGTGTTTCGGCGCCAGCCGTAGTAAAACCGCAATGTTCGTCAACCATCCGTCACGCGTTCCGACGCCCATCCACCCGGTGGCGCGCGCGGGGTGCCAACATTTCGAGGTAACACGAGTCGACCATGGAAACACTGGTGCTCCTTGTATTCCTAGCAATCGTATGGGCCGCTGTCGGGATCTACTGGCTGCGTACCCGAGCTCCCCAAGCGACCATGTCGCTTGGGGGCTACGGTCGACGCCCCGGGGCGTTCGATTCCATGACGTCATCGCGCAAGCCCATGATGGCATCGCGTAAGCCGGCTCCAGTCGTAGCGCTCCGTAGCGTTGCCAACGGTCTTGGCGGAGGCAGCAACGGCGTTTCCGAGATCGGTACGGGTCGGCCCAGCGTCCGTCCCGGTCACTCTCTGACCGATCCAGCGCGCAGAGTAAGTCCAGTCGCCGCCCCGGTTAACCAAGCAAATGGGACCGTCTCCAGCGATCAAGCCCGACTTCGCCGCCGCAATGTCCTGGTCGGCCTCGTCGCTGCCGCCGTGCTGACGCTTGTAGGAATCTTCGTGGTTGGCGGGACGGGAATCATCCTGTTGCATCTCGCAGCCGATGCGGCCTTGCTGGGCTTCGTGATGTTGCTGGTCCAGTATCAGCGAGCCATCGAGCTCGACCGTACGAAGAAGCTGCCCCTCTACGCAGCACCACGTCGCCTGCTGGCATCGACCGGCACCGACGGCCGGTACTAGCCCCCGCGTCTTGGGGCTGATCGTCCCGCCTGGCTGCGAGTTCTGCGAGCCTGCGCGCTAGAGTGACAGTCCCTTCGGGGCTGTAGCTCAGCTGGCTAGAGCGCCTCGGTCGCATCGAGGAGGCCAGGGGTTCGACTCCCCTCAGCTCCACCATTGAAGTCGCTGGTCAGAGGCCCAGAGCCCGATTCGGCGACTTCTTCGGTTTTGGCTGTGCCCGCGCTGTGCCCGCGGAGCAGATCGCCGAGACCGGCCGTCACCTCGTCATCGACCTCGGGCAGCACCGATCCGTACACATCCATGGTTGTGCGGATCGAAGCGTGGCCCATCCGTTGCTGGATCACTCTCGGGTGGGTCCGTAGCTGGATCATGAACCCAACTGCGGAGTGTCGGAGGCCATGGAATGTGAGATCGTCGAAACCGGCTTTCTTGCGGGCCTTGAGCCAGACACGCTTGCGCCAGTGATTACGGCGAAGTGGTCCGCCTTCGGGAGCGACGAAGACCAGGTCTTCGCCCGCTGGTCGACCGCGGTGCTCGAGGTGGACGGCCAGCATTTCCATGAGTTCGGGCGGCACTGACATGGTCCGACGGCTCATCTTCGTCTTGACGTCGGCGATGATCACATATCCATCGACCTCGGCGACTGTCTGCACCACAGAGATGCGCCGGCGAAGGAAATCAAGGTCGCAGACACGGAGACCGGCGACTTCGGAGAATCGGAGCCCAAGGACGCCGGCGATGTAGACCATTGGGGCGTGTTCGTCCGGCATGGCGTTAGCCAGTTTGTGGAGCTCGTCCATCGCCAAGAACCGCGGGTCCTTCCTGCGCTCCGATGACAACTTGATCCCCCTGCACGGGGAGCGGGCAATGATGTCCCGATCGACCGCAGCCGTCATCGCTGCCTGCAATGTGCCGTAGAACGTCCTTGCGCTTGACGGGGCCATCGCATCTGCCATGGCGTCGACCACTCGACGCACCACGGCCGGAGAGATCTTCGCGAGGGGCAGATCCTTGAGATGGGGGAGGAGCCAGTTGTTTGCTGCAGTGCGGTCACGACTCATCGTCGTGGCCCGTTTCGGGTACTCGTCGACGTAGATAGCCCACCACTCGCCGAAGGTGATCTTCGCCGCCGACGGATCTATCCACGCGCCTCGGTCCGCTGCGGCTTCGTTTTGGCGCACCCATGCTTGTGCGTCGATCTTCCGATCGAACGTCTTCTGATGATCCTTGCCGTCCGGTCCCCGGTAGCGGCCACGCCAGCGAGTCGCCTTTGACGCGTCGCTGATCCGTTGCCCGACGTCATCAAGTACATGCTCGTAGCGACCATTTATCCGTTGCCGGACCCAACTCGGGCGGGGCGCAACAGAGCCCATCAGCCTGTCTTGCCCTTTTCGCCCGGTGCGAGGAAGCCGAGTTTGCGTGCTTTCCTGATCCAGCGATACACGGTGGATACGGGTATGTCATTTGCTTCAGCGATGAATTTTGCCGGACCACGCGTGCTGAGTGACAAGGCTGAGTACTTCTGCGCCACCAGCTTGTAGAACTCTTCCGGGTACGCATCAGTTTCGGGTGTGCTGATGAGGGCCGAACCGGCTGCCCACTCTTCGGAGGTCGAAGCGAAGGGCTTCTTCGTTCTCTTTGGCCGCGGCGGACGGCGCCGCTCGCCGGCTTCGGCCAGGAGCATCTCGTGCGCCCAATGCTTCGGCTCATCGTCCGCCGACCATTCTCGGTCGAAGTACCAGGCGGCGGCTTCTAGGTTGATGCTTGGGTGTTCCCGGCGGCTCTCGAGCAGCTCCTTCTGCCGGGGGTTGTTCACGCTGCTCTCGATACGCGATACCGGCAGGGACC
>CAWKYX010000337.1:0-3568 GCA_963854265.1 Acidimicrobiia bacterium | reverse complement strand
CGCTTGCACGCCTCGAGCGACCATGCCGGCCATTGAGCAATATGGGCGGCCCAGTCGATAGCAGCCTGGCGCAGCTCAGTGTCGGAAACGACCTTGTTAACAGCCCCCAACTGCCGGGCTTCGATAGCCGAGATCGGGCGACCATCGAGGATCATCTCGAGGCATTTCGCCGGGCCGATCAAGCGCGCCAGGCGGTTGGTACCACCAGCCCCAGGGATGATTCCCAAACCAACCTCGGGCTGACCGTAGGTGGCGGACTCGCCAGCGATGCGCAGATCGCAGGCCCACGACAGCTCGGCTCCCCCACCCCAAGCCTGGCCGTTGTTGACTGCGATCGAGATCATCGGGGTATTCGAGATCTCCTCGAAGATTCGTGGGGCCGGCCGAGGAACAGCATTACCGTTGGCGGCCATGGCCGCCTGGCGATCAATGATGAACTGCAATGACCAGTGAGCAATGAAGTAGCCCGGAGTGTCCGAAGCCAGCACGAACACCCGACAACCAGCCTCTTCTACCTCGCCAACTGCGGTCATGATCTTGTCCGCCAACTCGCCGCTGCCAAAGTTGCGGGGCGGATCGGCGAACGCGATGAGTCCGACCCCGTCCGCTGGGTAAGTGACGTTGACAGCGACAGACACGATGGGACCCCCAGATACTCATGACCAGCAACCCGAAGCCTAGCCAAGTGGCTCCACCAACTCCAGGGATCTCGCAGTGGAACGCCCAGAATCCACCAGAATCGTCACAGCCCATTTGAGTCCGCTTCCTTCACCGGGTACTGGTTCCCACCGGCACTGTTGCACGAAGAGATCAGTCCGCCGCTCGGGCACTCACCCAGGAGCCAGCGGTCCTTCGAAGTCACACGAAACAATTCCGCTTTCGCCCTACGCGCACAGCTACTCACCCTCATTTGCTTGCGTGTGCAAAGTGCTGGCAATTTGTGTTGAAGCAACAGTTGGTCATGATGGTGACGTTCAGCGCCGCTGTCTGCTCGGCTGCGACATCACTCCCCTTCGTTCAAGCCCGCGCCATCTGGCTAAACGACTGATCCGCCGCACCTCTTGGCCTATAGCCCAAGAGGTGCCCAGTGAGTAACGCTCAAGACCCGTCGTCGCTCCGAATATCAGATGTCTCGCGCGCCGTACCCACATGTTGAAGTTCGTTTCTTGAGGAGTATCGAATGCCTGTATCCGCCTCTTTCGGCCGAGTTCACCGGCGGCCCATCGCGATCGTGATCATGGCAGGTCTCCTGCTGTTGACCACGATGGCGATCTCTGGGCGGCGGTCTTCTAGCTCATGCTCCCCGGAGGTCTCCGTTTCCGTCTCCAGAACGTGGAACGAAGCGCTCCTCGACGCCATCCGGAGGGACTTCCCAGCGCCGACGGTGCACGCGAGGAATCTATATCACCTCTCCGCTGCAGCCTGGGACATCTGGGCTGCCTATGACCCAGACGCAACAGGGATCTACGTGAATCAGCAACGGTCGATCAACAATGCTGCAGCGGAGCGAGACGAAGCAATCAGTTTCGCTGCCCACCACATACTGTCGGCTCGCTACGCCGATGCGAGCGGCGCCGAAGATTCGTTGGCCCAGTTCGACCTGACAATGCAGGACCTGTGTCTCGATCCCGACAGCGAACCCGAAGCAGAGAGCCCCGCCGCATTCGGGTTGTTCGTCGCCGACAGCATCCTCTTGGCGACCCGAGATGATGGCTCGTTAGAGGACTCGAGCTACCTGGATCTGAGCTACTCGGCAATCAACCAACCCCTCGAAGTCAGCAACTCGGGTACCGAAATGGTCGATCCGAATCGGTGGCAGCCACTCAATCTCTCGGAACAGGTCACCCAGAACGGACAGCGCATCGAGGCTGAAGTGCAGACCTACATCGGTTCGAACTGGGGATTTGTCACTCCATTCGCGCTCGAGCCGAGCCCAATCAAGGGTCTCCCGGTCGACCCCGGCCCGCCTCCACTGCTTGGCAGCGAGGACGACGCCTTTGCGGCGGCGGCATCCGAGATCGTCGGGTTTTCGAGCGCTCTCGACACCGAAAGTTCCGCCACGATCGACATTTCACCGACCGGACTCGGCAATGTCGCGTTGGGCACCTACAACGCCGCCGGCCGGGATCTCAACCCCGAGACCGGGGCCCGCTACGCGCCGAACGTTGTCCTCGAGGCAGACTACGGCCGCGTCATCGCCGAGTTCTGGGCTGACGGCCCGCATTCGGAGACACCACCGGGGCATTGGAACACCCTCGCCAACACAGTCAGTGACAAACTCGCGATGGCCGGTGAGCTTCGCATCGACGGAATCCCCGTTGACCGGTCGGAGTGGGATGTGAAACTTGCGCTGGCGCTGAACGGCGCGTTGCACGACTCAGCGATAGCGGCCTGGGGGGCCAAGGCCCACTACGACTACTCCCGGCCGATCTCGATGATCCGCTACCTCGGTCAGCGCGGCGAATTGGTGGAGACTCTAGGTGTCATCGAAACGATCACCGAAGAATCGACCCGCGTAAGCCAACGCCATGAACACCTTCGAGACCATGTCGGTGAACAGGCAGTGTTCTCATGGCAAGGCCAGCCGGCCAAGCCCGACGCCTTGGGCGGGGTCTCTTGGATCCGCGCAGCAGATTGGCTGCCTTACCAACGTGCCTCGTTCGTCACCCCAGCGTTCGCTGCATACGTCAGCGGTCACAGCACATTCAGTCGGGCAGCAGCCGAGGTACTGATCGGGTTCACCGGTTCAGAGTTCTTCCCGGGTGGTCTCATGACCTACACCGTCGCTCCGGGCGACCTCATACACGAGGTGGGCCCGACCGAGGTCGTTGAGTTGCAGTGGGCAACCTATCGAGATGCCGCAGACCAGGCCGGGATCTCGAGACTCTACGGAGGGATTCACGTCCGAGCTGACGATCTCGCAGGCCGAAAAATGGGCGTCGCTATCGGAACCCAGGCCATCCTACGAGCGCGAGCCCTCTTCAAATCCTCGTGACCGTCACGCAGTCCTGGGACCGCGCCTCATCGCAGCCAGCTTCCGTGCCCGTCGATATCCCGGTTCCTTTGGTCGACGAACTCACGCACTACCTCGCCTACAAGAAACAGACCCGCCTCGTCTTCGAGAGTCCAGAGGGTGGACCACTGCGCCACTCGATGGTCACCCCAACATCTCAAGCCAGCTGTGACCCGATCAGACTGCCCAACAGGCAGACGCTTTCACGATCTACGGCACACACACGTCACTTTTCGATTCGATCAGGACGTGTGGGAGCCTGATGAGTAATCAGGTGGTGGGCGTTACGGTGTTTCCGCAGCGTTGTGAGGCGCTGGCCGGCGGGCTCCGTGGGGCCTGCCACCTCGCTTGAGGTTGGCCTCTATCCGAATTGTTTACCAGCCGGATTCTCTTGCTGTGGCGTGGCTCGAAAGAGGCGAGAGCTCGTTGAACCCGAATCAGGCATGCCCGCCAAGGTCTCCATCTATTGACACTCACCGGACAACGCCGCAGCGGATTCGTTCTTTTCGCTGCTGCAAAAGCACGTGCTCAACCAGCAACGCTGGGCGACCCGAG
>CAWKYX010000336.1:0-3618 GCA_963854265.1 Acidimicrobiia bacterium | reverse complement strand
AGCGGCTTGGGGAACGCACGGCTGGGCTCGAGCTGCCAGAACTCCCCACTGTGGGCCGACTCCGAGTCGACCCATATGCGCCGCATGAGCTCGATGTACTCGTCGCAACGGGCCCCGCGTCGTTCCCAGGGCACCTGCAGAGCCTCGAACTCTTCGCGCTGCCAGCCCACACCGATGCCGAAGTCGAACCGTCCGCCAGACAGCCAATCGACATTGGCGACCTCTTTGGCGGTGTAGAGCGGGTTGCGCTGGGGAACGAGGATCACCCCGGTGCCGAGCCGGATCGTCGAGGTCATCCCAGCCAGCCACGCAAGGGTGGTGAAGGGCTCGGCCATACCCGCTTCACCACTCACGGGGAACTCACCAGATTCGGCGTAGGGGTAAGTCTTCGCGTACTGGTCGAACAGCACGACGTGTTCGCCCACCCACAACGAGTGGAAACCCCGTTCCTCGGCAGCCACGGCAGCCTTCGCGAGGAACGCAGGTGTGACGGTCGGATAAAAGGCCCCTAGGAACAACCCGATTTTCATGAGCCATGAGCCTACAAGCAGGCCATCGAGGCCGCGGGCTGGCCACCGGACATGGCAACATCGCGGGGCCGAGCAGGCTACGACACAAGAGCAAGTCCTACAGTGGCTTAGATAATGAGGAGTTAGCTCATGGCACCCCGAGCATTCAGCCACATCGCCGTCGGCGTGTCCGACATGGACCGCGCACTCGTGTTCTGGCGCGACGTGATGGACCTCGGCGTCGATCTCGACACCATCGAGGAGATCCCCGGACCCGATGGCACCCGCCGCCGACGCCGTGGCGTGTACCTCCGCTGGGAACAGGGTGACAATGCCTCATTCGTCGTACTCGACCAACAACTGACGATCGAGCCCTTCGGTAAGCCGTCGAAGCTTTTCGCGCTCGGCGTCCACCACGTCTCTTTCTGGGTTGACGAGATCGGGCCATACCGCGACCGTGCTCTCGAGTTCGGCTTCAGCGCCGGTGAACCCACCGAGGCGGACACGGTCGCCTACGGCGAGGCGACGGGCCGGCGGGTCCGCACCGCATTTCTGCGCGACGCAGACCGCACTTTCGTGCAGCTCGACCAGCGTCTCGGCTGACGAGGGCGAGTAGCCACTATTGACAACGAGCCAGCGCGGCGGTCGATCCCGTGCTACGCAATTCGGCATGGGAAAGCTCGACGGAAAAGTTGCATTGATCACTGGTGGCGCGCGCGGCCAGGGCGCTGCGGAGGCGCGTATGTTCGCCGCTGAAGGTGCTGCAGTTGTCATCACTGACGTGCTGCAAGAGGAGGGCGAGCGCACAGCTGGGGAGCTCGGCATCGACTTCTTCCCGCACGACGTTGCGTCAGAAGCGGGGTGGCAAAGCGTGGTCGAGTCGATCGTCGAGCGCCACGGCCGGCTCGACGTGCTCATCAACAACGCCGGGATCTTGCTGGGCGCCAAGATGACCAACACCACGCAGGAACAGTGGGACCGAGTTATCGGCGTCAACCAGACCGGCGTATTCCTCGGCATGAAAGCTGTAGCCCCGGTGATGACTGAGCAGCAGGCCGGCTCGATCGTCAACATCTCGTCCGTTGCCGGCCTCGAAGGAATGTTCGGATCGATGGCCTACACGGCGTCCAAGTTTGCCGTGCGCGGTATGACCAAGGTCGCTGCGAAGGAGCTCGGACCCCACAACGTCCGAGTCAACTCCATCCACCCCGGACTCATCAACACCGAAATGACGACCGACTTTGACAAGAAACGGATGTTGCGAGGTGTGCCGTTGGGTCGCGAAGCAGCACCCGAAGAGGTTGGCGCGATGGCGCTTTTCCTTGCCTCGGAGGAAGCCAGCTACTGCACCGGCCAAGAGTTCGTCGTCGACGGTGGAATGTACGGGTAGTGACCAATGGCCATCAAGGGAATCTTCCACGTCAACGTCAACTGTTCCGATATCGAACGATCACAACCGTTTTACGAGAACCTCGGATTCCAGACGGTGCTCGACCTACCGACCGGCGGCGACAGCAAGCTTGCTACGGGCCTCGGGATGCCCGGCTGCAAAGGTCGTGCGGCCATCATGATGCTCGACCCGAGCGAAGGACGACACGCTCGCCTCGACCTCATCGAGTGGAGCGAGCCGTTTGATCGGCGCCCACCGTACGAACATCTGGCACGGCTGGGATTCAACCGCATCGCACTGTGGACCATTGGTCTCGACGAGGAATATGAACGCTTGAAGGCCGACGGCGTCGAATTTTTGTCGGAACCGATGTTTATGGGTGGGCACACCAAGTTCGTGTGTTGCAAGGATCCCGACGGCAGCATCATCGAGTTGATCGAGTTCCACACCAACCCTCGGAAGTAGCGGTCGGCTTCGCTCGTTCACCGTGGGTCAGCCCATCAAGTTGCGAGGCGCCAGTTCCAGCAATGGCACAGCCACGGCGCCCTCGACGGTTCCGTAGAAGCTGCCGGTGTCCCCGACGCCGTACGCATAGTTCGTGACCGCGAAGGTGTAGGCAACGGTGAGGTCCGGCACGCCGTCATAGCTCACGGTCACTGGTGTGTTGTTGTCGCACTGGACCGGCAATCCGACGCGCCAGTCGACTGCTGTCTCAGCACTACTGCCTGTATCAGAGGGCCCGGTTTCAGACGACCCTGTGCCAGAAGGTGAAGTGTCGTAGCCGCTGGCACCGCATGTCGCGAGCAACACTCCCGTCACCAAAAGTGTTCTACCAGGTAGCCACAGCGTCGCCCCGCGACGATTCACAGCAAGCATCACCCGACCTCCGACGTCGGGTACCCACCAGGGCTCGAGCTCAAAAATTCAGCAGTCGACATCGCTGGCATGACAAGCTACGAAGCGTCCAAGGGAATGCCTGCCGACGACCGAACCGGGGATATGAGGTCGACGGCTGGATCGCCACTGATAGGCAGGAGGCCACAATGGCCAACATCTCAGGTGCCAGGATTCTGGCCCGCAACCTGAAACACCAGGGCGTCGAGTACGTCTTCGGGATCGTCGGATTCCCGGTGGTGCCCATCGCTCTCGCGATGCAGAGCGAAGGAATCACCTTCATCGGCATGCGCAACGAGCAGTCGGCGTCATACGCCGCCCAGGCCGCCGGCTACCTCACCGGTCGGCCTCAAGGCTGCCTAGTGGTGTCGGGGCCAGGGGTGATCCACGCGTTGGCCGGACTCGCCAACGCCAAAGAAAACCTGTGGCCGATGATCTTGATCGGCGGAGCGTCGCCCACCGACCAGAACGGCATGGGGGCCTTTCAGGAGGAAGACCAGGTGGGTGCGGCCAAGCCATACTGCAAGTACGCCCACCGCGTGGAAACCCACGACCGCATCCCGTACTACGTCGAGCAGGCCGTCCGGACATCGCTGTTCGGGCGACCAGGTCCCGTCTACCTCGATATGCCCGCCGATGTCATCGACGGGCGAGTACCCGAAGAGAGCATCGGCACCGCACCCGTCGTCGGTGAGCCTCCGCGGACCTATGCCGAACCGGACTCGGTACGGGAAGCAATTGAGGTGTTGAAGGGCGCAGAGAAGCCGCTCGTCATTGTCGGCAAAGGCATGGCGTGGTCGCGTGCCGAATCCGAGATGCGCCAGT
>CAWKYX010000335.1:0-3630 GCA_963854265.1 Acidimicrobiia bacterium | reverse complement strand
CAGCGTGCTCGTGAGCGTCGACCCGCCGCAGCACACCTCCGACCGACGACTGGTACAAGAGGCCTTCAACGCCGACAGGTTGCTGGCCATGGAGCCTGATATCCGCGACCTCATCAACGAGGAAATCGACAAATGGGTGCATCTCGGCAAGGGCGATCTCCAAGAACTGCTCGGCATGCCAGTGCCGCTCATCGTGATCGCCTGGCTGCTCGGTCTCGACGCTGAGTACTGCCGACACATCCGACCGAGAGCCGATGGCGTGATCGCCCGGAACGCCGATGTGCAGACCGCCAACCCCCGAGATCACAACGCGGACCGGATGGACGAGGTTGCCTACTTTCAACAGATGACCGCCGAACGGCGCCAGATGATCGCCGACGGCACCGAGATGCCCGACGACACCCTCACGGCACTCATTACCGCCGAACTCGACGGCCGGGTCCTCACCAATTCTGATGTGCTGGGTTTCATGCTGTTCCTGTTCATCGCGGGTAGCCAGACAACCACCCAGCTGATCGGCAACATGGTCTGGCGCCTCTTACAGAATCCCGATCAGTTGGCGGCACTCCAGGCGGACCGCAGCCTGATTCCGAACGTCATCGAGGAGAGCTTGCGATACGACTCACCGGTGCACGGCCTCTTCCGCACCAACACCGAAGAGACCGAGCTGAACGGCGTGACGATCCCCGAGAACTCGAAAGTGATGTGCAGCTTCTTCTCCGCCAACATGGACCCCGAAGCGTGGGACCGACCCGAAGAGTTCGACATCACCCGCGACCTTGCAGCGCTGAAGAAGCACTGGGCATTCGGCAAGGGCATCCACTACTGCATGGGCGCACCGCTGAGCCGAGTCGAGGGCGCGGTCGCTCTTGAACTCATCCTCGACCGGTTGCCAAACCTCCGCCTCGATGGCGACCCGACGTTCATCGCCGCACCGGTCATGCACGGCGTCGAGACGTTACCCATCGCCTGGGACCCGACATGAGCTATCCCAACGTCTTCCAACCGCAACAGATCGCCGGCAGACCGCTCGCCGAACCCGTAACGGCACCCCGGAGAGCAGAGACTCCCGGCGCGGCGCTATCTCGATGAGGTTCCTCAGCCGCCGAAAGCCTCGAACTCAGCGCCATAGGGTTTGGTGATGATCTCGAGCAGATGGCCGTCAGGGTCGTCCCAGTAGACGCCTCTGCCGCCATCGTGGTGATTGATCTCGCCGGGTGTGCGCTTTGACGGGTCCGCCCAGTGCTCGATTTGGGCAGCCTGGATCCTGGCGTAGGCCGCGTCGAACTCCTTCTCGCTGATGAGGAACGCGAGGTGTTGCGGCGTGATGTCTCCGCCTTCCCAGTCGGCGTAGTCGAGCGACGCACCGTTGCCCATGTCGACCATGAGGAACTGACCGGCGAAGTCACGAGCCGGTTCGAGCCCCAAAATCTCAACGACGTGGGCTGCACCCCGCCGCTTGTCCTTGCACCACACGATCAGATGATTCAGTTCAGCCACAGCGTAGTGGCCGGCTGGAGTCGGATCTGCGCCACCGTGTTGGTTCTTGCGGTGCTACCGACTGGCTGTGGCTCCTCAAGCACGAGTCGGATCGCTGGAGTCGATGCGTCGAGCGTCAGGCCGGAGTCTGTGTCACTCGAGATCGTGATGAGCGCATGCAACGTGGAGCACACCGTGGTCTCGCTCGACCAATCTGACCGGTCGTCCCGGCAGCCTGGCATATGGGTGCAATGGCCGAGTGTCGTGCTCGTCTACTTCGTGACCGGGGCAGGCACCGCCGCACGGACGGCTCCACTGTGGCCGCTCTGCTGGACCTCCCCAAAGGCATCAGGAAAGGTTCTGAAATTTCTTTCGAAAACGCCCTCTGAGCAGCCGAAAGTGTCATAGGGGGTTCGTATTGTTGGGGTATGGATTCGGCGGTGGTTCATCCCAATCAAGCGGCGGCACTGGAGTCGCTGAGCGCCGCGATCGATGGCATGTTCACGGCCGGGTTGGCGCCCACAAACGGCGCTGATGCCACGGCGATGGTCCGCGAGTTGGAGTCGCTGTCGTCACGTATCGAGGCTGCGAAGGTCGACCTCTTGGATGCCGTCGACATCCGCGGGCTGTATGGACGCGATGGTCACGTTTCAGCCAAAGCAATGGTCCGCCATGTTGCCAAGCTCTCGAACCCGGTGGCGACACGACGACAACGTACGGCGAGAGCAATGCGAGACATGCCGGTGACACAAGCCGCGTTCCGCTATGGCCGTATCGGGTCGTGCCAAACACACCGCTTGGCGCTTGCGCACGCCAACCCGCGTGCCCGAGACGCCGTGATCGACAACGAAGGTGCCTTCGCCACGATCGCCGCCAAGAAGGGATACTGCTACTTCGATGCCAAGGTGTCGGACTTCGTCGACCGGATAGATGCCGACGGCACCCGCGACACCAACCAACGTTCACACGAGAACCGTGACGCCAAGCTCGTTCAGGATTTCGACAAAGCATGAAAGCTCACGGCCGATTGCGGCGCATTCCAAGGCGTAGAGATGCTCGACATCTTCCGTCAGTTCATCGACGCCGAGTTCCGATCCGACTGGGCGAAGGCCAAGCTCGATCACGGCGACAAGACGTCGGTCACTCATCTCCAGCGCACCGCAGGCCAACGTCGTTTCGATGCCCTGTTCGCCATCTTCCAACGTGCCGCATCCACCGAACCAGGCGGCACCACACCCCAAGTCATCACCAACGTCGTCATGGACTGGGACACCTACCAACGAGAGCTTGCCCGCCTCGCCGGCGTAGACCCCGGCGCTGCTGACCCCATGGACGAGGCCTACCGCTGCTCGAGCTTCGATGGGGCCCCGCTCGAACCCACCGAAGCGGTTGTCAGCGGATTGTCGGGCCATGTACGCCGGGCCGTCATCGGGGCCGACGGTGTGGTCATCAACCTCGGACGCAAGCAACGGCTGTTCAGCGGATCAGCAGAACTGGCCGTCCGCCTGTCAGGCACCGACTGCTACTGGTTTGGTTGTGACATGGCGGCTTCGCAATGTCAGATCGATCACCTGATCCCGTGGGCTGACCACGGAGGCGGAGAACGCGGCGAGACCAGACCGGACAACGGCGGCCTCGGGTGCCCCAAGCACAACCGAATTAAGGAACAGGGCTTCAGCGTGTGGCGCGACCAACTCGGCGAATGGCACATCGTGCGTCCCGACGGCACCGAAATCGACTGACGTTTGGCGCCGTTGCGCGCATCGCGGGCATCCGCGTGACCTGGCCCTCGATCACCCTCGATCGGCGTTGATCTAGGAGAAGTCGTAGACCGACTTCGAAAGCGATCCGTCCTTCACCAAGGCAGTGGCCTGGGCCATGACGGCCTCCTTCGTCTCGTCGTGGGTGACCAGCCAGAACGTCTCGTCCTTGATGCCGCTAATCACCATGTCGGCGACGATCGCCGGGTCCATCGCTCCGGCCAAAAGCCCCTGCGATTCCTCGTTGTCGAGCAAGCCCAGGTCGAACCCGTCACCGTTGAGGAGTTCCTCTGGCCGGTGCCGTTCACTCTCGACGATTTTGGTCCGGACGGGGCCAGGGCACAGCACCGAAGCATTGATGTTGTCGAACGGGTTCAGTTCTCTCGCGAGT
>CAWKYX010000334.1:0-3638 GCA_963854265.1 Acidimicrobiia bacterium | reverse complement strand
TCTGACGCACCGAACTCCTCGGCAATGTCCACGGCGCCAGTGACCATCAATTGGGCGCCGATCACGACACCGATCAAGCCCACGATGGCACGGACGATTGTGGCTGTCGATTGGCCCGGTGGAGGCCCAGCCGCGGGTGGGTCTTTGGCGGTCCCCGGTGTTCGGGCGATGATCAGTGCTGCAACTGCCATGCCCACCAGAAGGATCGTGCCTTCTACCTTTGTCAGCCGGCCGTCGATCACAAACGCTGCAAACAACAACGTGGAAGTCAACATCAACACGCCCTCGCGGCGCATAACAGCGGCATCGCCGGCCATGCTGGTGATGATCGCGCCGACGCCGAGCACCAGGCTGAGGTTCGCTGCATTGGAACCGATGACGTTCCCGACGGCGAGGTCAATGGTGTCTCGATGCGCCGCAGCGATCCCACTGACGACGAGTTCGGGCAATGATGTCCCGAGCCCAACCACCAACGCGCCGATGATTACCGGCGATATCCCGAGGTGTTCAGAGATACGTTCGGCGGCGGTCACGGCGATCTCAGCGCAGACCGTCAGTAAGATCACGCCGCCTACGAGTGCAATGATCGCTATCAGCACAGGTCAGTGCCCATGGAGGACGGTGGGGACGAGAGCATGCCCAGCGACGATACCGTTGAAGGCCTGCGTATCCCAGCTACTAGGAGGTCTGGATGGGGAACCGTGTGATGTTATTCCTGGCGACCAATATCGCCCTGATGGCACTCGTGAGTGTTGTCATGTCCGTCCTCGGCGCCGTGTTCGGCATCGAGACCGACGGCGTCATCGGCCTGATCATCTTGTCGGCCGTTATTGGCATGGGAGGCTCGTTTGCCTCCCTGGCGATGTCGAAGTGGATTGCCAAGCGGGCCACCGGCGCTCACGTCATCGAACAGCCGCGAAATGATGCCGAGAAGTGGCTGGTCGAGACCACCCATCGCCTGGCCGACGAGGCCGGCATTGGTCGCCCTGAAGTGGCCATCTATGACTCGCCCGACCTCAACGCATTTGCCACCGGGGCCAAACGCGACAACGCACTCGTGGCGGTGAGCACTGGCCTGGTCCAGTCGATGCGTCCCAACGAGGTTGAAGCCGTGCTGGCCCACGAGGTCAGCCACATCGCCAATGGCGACATGGTCACGCTGACACTCATCCAAGGCGTACTCAACGCAGCCGTATTCTTCATCGCCCGGGTGCTCGGCCAGATCATCGACCGCAACGTCTTCGGCAACCGCGACGGCGGGCGCGGGTTCGGCTACTACGGCATTGTCATCGCGCTCCAGATCGCGCTGGGCTTCCTGGCTTCGATGGTGGTCATGAGCTTCAGCCGTCGGCGCGAATACCGCGCTGATGCTGGCGGTGCCAGCCTCACCAGCAACGAAGACATGGCACAGGCGCTCGAACGCCTACGCGGCGGTGTTGCTCCCAATGCTCGCACCCAACTTCCCGAACAAGTTTCGGCAATGGGGATCCGTGGCAGCAGCCCCACCGGCATCCGGGCTCTGCTGATGTCGCATCCGCCCATCGACGACCGCATCGCGGCCCTCCGGGCAGGTTGACTCTCGGGGCCCGGTTTATCGACCCGGCCTACTTGTCTTCGTCCCAGTTGGGGGCGGGGACCTCGGAGTCACTGGGGCTGTTGGCAGCGGTGTCTTCGATATGGTCGGCGAGCTTGCGAAGCTTGGGGGCCATGGCCTGGCCTTCGTCGACCTCGCCCAAGAACTCGGGGAGGCGAATACCGACGTTGGCGGCGAGCTCGTGCATCGGGGGCAGCGAGCCCATGAGGCTCGACAAGAAGTTGGCGGTTTGGCCGCCCTTGCCATCGCCGCCGCCATGATCCCAGACCGTGATGTTGTCGATCTTGAGGTTGGAGATGGCTTTGACCTGCTCTTCGACGAGCTTGGGCATCTGATCGACGATCATCATGAGCGCAGCGAGTTCGGCAGAACCGCCAGCTTGGTCCATCATGGCGCCGAGACCTTGAGCTCGCTGGGTCAACGAGGCCAGGTAACCAGCTGCTTCGGCCTCCATAACTGCCCTGATGCCGTCGGCCTCACCTTGCTTGAGACGCCGCATCTGCTCAGCATCGCCTTCGGCAATCGTTGTGATGCGCTCCTTTTCGATCTCGGCGGGCACCACGACGTTGGCGTATTCGGTCGCACGCTCACGCTCGGCACGACGACGTTCTGACTCTTCTTCGGCTGCGTAGGACTCTTCGGCAGCCTTCGCTTGGGAGACACGTTCCGCAGCGGTCGCCGAACGCTCGGCCTCGGCCTCTTGCTGGCGGCGAAGCGAGTCGGAGTTTGCGACGGTTACCTTTGCGGAGTTCTCACCCTCGGTCGCTGTTGCGTTGGCCGAAGCGACCTGCACGCGCTGTTCGCGCTTGGCCTCGGCACTGCCGATCTCACCGTCACGTTCTTGCTGGGCTACTCGAACTTTGGCTTCGTTGATGGCTCGGGCTGCGGCCTCGCGGCCGAGCGCATCGATGTAGCCGGACTCGTCGGTGATGTCTTGAATGTTGACGTTCAACAACTCGAGCCCGAACTTGCGGAGCTCAACTGCTAGGGCCTCGGAGATGTTTTCGATCAGCTTGTCGCGGTCGGCGTTGATTTCCTCGATGGGCATGGTGGCGATGACCACACGCATCTGACCGAAGATGACGTCTTTGGCCTGGGCTTCGATTGAGGCCTGATCCAAGTGGAGAAGGCGCTCGGCGGCGTTCTCCATGACGCCTGGCTCCTTGCTGATGGCGACGGTGAAGGTCGCCGGGGTGTTGACCCGGATGTTCTGTTGAGACAGCGCACCCTGGAGTTCGATGTCGATAGGGATCGGTGTCAGGTCGAGCCATGCATAGCCCTGCACGATGGGGAGTACGAGGGCGCCACCGCCTTGGTACAGCTTGGCGGACTGCCCATCGCCACCGGTCTTACCAAAGACCACCAAAATGCGGTCCGAAGGACACTTCTGGTAACGGCTGGCCACGAACATGATCAGGGCGAAGAGCGCAGCAACAATGAAAATGACTGCGGCGAGTATTGCGGACATGGAGAGTCCTTTCAGACAGCTCTGGCTTGCAGGAGAGAGGTAGGGGAGAGGGGGACGGGTCGGGGAGGCGAACGGGACGAGGTTAGGGCTAAGCGGGTCGGACGAGCACGGTGGTGGCGTCGACAACATCGACGATTTCTACCCGAGTGCGGACGGCAATGGGAGCTGCGGTGTCGGTAATGGCACTGATGACACTGACGCGGCCCGATGCTGTTGTTTCGATCTTGCCGCCAGACTGCTTATCGGCTGGGACACTGATATAGACCGTCCCGATTGACCCGACCGTGCTGGCGTAATCGACGTTACCGCTGCTCGTGAGCTTACGCGCTTGCACGAACAAGAAGCCGACGATCAAGAACATGCCGACGCCGACGGCGAAACCAGTGACGATCGAAGCGGCGCCGCTCCAGCCGGCTTGGCGGCCAGCGAGACCGGCCCAACCAAACCCCCCGAAGAACGCGGTGAGGCTGCGGATAGACAAGAACCCGCCGCCATCGCTGGCATCGACATTGGTGTCGGACTCGAATTCCATGTCGGCGCCGAACATCAGCATGAGTATCTGAATCCCGAGGAATC
>CAWKYX010000333.1:0-3638 GCA_963854265.1 Acidimicrobiia bacterium | reverse complement strand
CGCGCTGCTCGATGGCACCACCGAGGCAAACCAGGGCGAGCACAGGTATCGCCATGCCGACGGCCACGATGTGTGGGTCCACGAGAGTATTTCGGTGATCAGCTCAGACGCGGACGGCGCTCCATCGCTCCTCGTCCAGTCGCAGGACATCACCTCCCAGCGACGGGCGGCGTGGGAGCTCGCGCAGCGGGCCCTCCACGATGACCTCACCGGTCTCCCAAACCGCGCCCTGTTCCTGAACAGACTGAAGCGTGCCCTGGTCAAGGCAGGTCGGAACCACAAGCGAGTCGCCGTGATGTTCATCGACATCGACCACTTCAAGGTGATCAACGACAGCCTCGGCCATCAGGTCGGCGACCAACTCCTGGTCGAGATTGCCGAGCGATTGAGCAGAGCCACGCGCCATGGCGACACCGTCGCAAGGTTCGGCGGCGACGAGTTCGTGGCGTTGGTCGATTGTGTGTCCGGCGAGTCCGAAGCATCAGCCGCGGCACAACGAATCCATAGCGTGTTCGCCGAGCCGTTCCGCCTAGGCCCAACTCCCACGTATGCAACGGCATCGATCGGGATCACACTCAGCTCCGACGATGGCGAGTCCGCTGATGAACTACTCCGTGATGCGGACGCCGCTATGTACCGAGCCAAAGACGGCGGGCGCAACCGAGCCGAGGTCTTCGACCACTCGATGCGGACAAACATTTTGGCGCGGATGGAAATCGAGTCTCAGCTGCGAGGCGCTCTGAGCAACGGCGAGATCGTCATGCACTACCAGGCCATCGTCGACCCGGCCACACACCTCCCGGCGGGCTACGAGGCGCTCATCCGATGGAACCACCCAAAGAAGGGACTACTCGGGCCAGCGGCATTCCTGGGCGCTGCCGAAGAAGCCGGACTCATCCACCTCATCGACTCGTTCGCGCTTCGCACGACGTGTCAGCAGATCGCTGAATGGGCCGAGAAGTTCCCCGCCTTCCGCAATCTTTACCTGACAACGAACTGGTCGGCGCGTCACCTCGGCCGGTTTGTCCAACAAGTCGAACAGGTACTAAGCGAGACCAAGATCAATCCGAATCAGCTGGTGATCGAGGTCACCGAAAGGTTCTTGATCGAGGACAGCGATGCATCGGTCTTGGCGTTGAACCAGCTGAAACAGCTGGGTGTCCAGATCGCCATCGATGACTTCGGGACCGGCTACAACTCGCTGTCGTATCTGACCCAGTTCGCCGTCGACTACTTGAAGATCGACCGCTCCTTCGTGTCCCAGTTGCCCGAGAGCGAAGCATCAGCCGCGGTGATCGGAGCCATTGCCGACCTGGCGACACGCCTGGGCATCAAGCTGGTCGCCGAAGGCGTCGAGACCGACGAACAAATCGAGATGTTGGCTTCGCTGGGCTCGCCTCGGCTCCAGGGCTACCGGTTCGCGAAGCCTCGGCCGGCCCGAGACATCGAATACCATCTTGCTGCCCGCGCCGGACTGGTCGAGGGCAGCGTGCGCGAAGCGGAGAACGCTCTGGCTGAGCCGGCCACCCCACAGCAGACCCCGGCCTTATCGCTCGGCTGACCTGATAGGTCAGCCGAAGCCGCAGTCATCAGTCCCGCGAAAAAAGCCCGACCCGAACGACGCCACGCGGTCAAATGTCGTAATCGGTGCCAGCTCGGCCAGCGATGCACCCGTGGGTGGGGCAAGCAACAGCCCGACAATGCCCTCGTCGAGATCGCCCGCGGACAGGATGAGCACGTGCGTAGGTTCGAGCGGCCCTTCAGCAGCCTCATCGAACACGTCGCGGGCCCACACGCCCACGAGACAATCTGCTGCCAGAACTGCAGCGGTCGGATCTGACTCGAGCTTCGCAGCGACTCCGACCGCAAAGGAATGGGCAACCGCGTAAGACGGAGCGAAGTCTCCGACCTCAAAGAACAAGTCGTCGAGTGCCGTCCGGTCTGCATAGACCGTGTTGTCGGCTTCGCAGAGATAGGCAGACCCTTCCAATGTGTCGGTATCGATGGCGACGCCACCACAGGGCGGCGGGTCCCCGAGAGCGCCACCGAACTCCACCAACTGGTCCGGGGCATCGAAGGCCGCACCCGTAAGAAGCTCCCCGGTCTCATTGAGAAACATCCCCAAATCCTCGATCAAGAGCGGGAGCAGAGCATCGAGTGGCAGATTGCCTTCGTTGCTGTCGCGGACGTCAATGAGAATCGAGGCCGTCTGGGGTGGGCTTTGGACATACTCCAAGCAGACGGCAACCCCGCGCTCGAAGCCTTCGGCGAACGCATTGAGCCGGTCGAAGGCCGTGCCATGGGCCCCGGGGTCGGCGGCGATCGTTCCCAGCGGGTCAGCGAAGGTCAAGAACCCTCCGATGGCATTGTCCAGATCGGCCCGTTCAAAGGGAATCGCCACCGCCGGGCCGTCCGAGACCGAGCGAGCCCAAGCACCAGCCAGGCAATCCGCTTGCAGTTCCAACACGATGGTGGGGCCATCAACCGCGGCCCGGGCCTGCACCGCGTGCGCGTATTCGTGAGCGATCACCAGCCCAACGGTGAAGTCGCCGTAGACGTTGTAGAGGTCGGGGAAAAGCTGCTCGTCGTCCCACGCGATGTAGTCGTCGGGTTCGCAGTAGAAGGCATTGCCCCCATAAAGCTCGCGCGGGCCAACCTCGCCATCACATGCGGGAATGGTGGCGCCTTCGGGATCATACGGAATGCGCTCTTGCACCGGCTCAAATACCAGACCCAGCAGGTCGGGTGCAGCGTCGGTCCAGAATCGTTCGACGTCGGCGAAGTACACATCGATGGCATCGTCGTAGGCCAGCTCGGGTTGCAGCTCAGGCGCAGGTGTCGCTGTGGGTTGACCTTCTACGGTCGGCGCCGGCTCGGTGGTCGTCGCGGCATCGGGTTCGCGGGCATTCGGTGGGTTGTTGTCGGACGCGACCACGATGATGTCGAGTGACGTCGCACATGCCCCGGCCACGACAGCGAGCGCCAGGGCCACTGACACCACGCACAAACGCGGCAAACGACGGGGGGCGGGCGTCGAGGACACGTGAGGAGCCTAGAAGCTCGGTGCCCCCACGGCGATGTCACCCTGCCGTTGGCTCGGTTGGAGCAGTCCTCAACCATGACCGAATCAGGCCGATTGGGGCATGTGGACACACCCAAAACTCTCACGCGCACCGCGCTTGTGGCCGGTCTCGCCCTTGTCGGCGTCGGGTGCACGATCACGCCCATCGAAGAAGTGCAGTCGCCAACCCCGGTGCGCTCGGTCACCACGGGCACCGAGCCAGAAGCCCTCGCGTTCAACGACGAGACCGAGCCGGCGCCGGCCACAATCGAACCTGCACGCAACTCGGCCCTCCTCGAGGAACTGGCCGCTGGCGCATGGGTACAAATCACCGACTCTGCCCGTATTGGCGTCCACGCGGCTCCCGACACCCTTTACACCCGGATCGGAATTCTCGAGCCTGCTGCCGGGGTATTGGCAACCGGGCGACGCGCCAACGTAGCCGGGATTGTCTGGATGGAGATCAGCTGGGGCGGCGCCACTGGCTGGGTCATCGAGGCAGCGTTCTCCCCTGCCTGACAGGGCACCGGGCCATGAACGGTGGCCCGACAACCTGGCGAGGCCGCCGTGCACGCAC
>CAWKYX010000332.1:0-3651 GCA_963854265.1 Acidimicrobiia bacterium | reverse complement strand
GCACCAGCGGCTACGACCGCCGCACCAGCGGCTACGACCGCCGCACCAGCGGCTACGACCGCCGCACCAGCGGCTACGACCGCCGCACCAGCGGCTGCACCCATCGAGGAAGATGGCACGCTTCGCGTCGCATTGAACTTCCTGCGTAGTGGCTCAATGTCCCTCGATCAGCGGCTGTACCAGGGCAACAACACTTCGATGTTCATATACCTGCTGCACGCTCCCCTGGTGAAGGTGAACCCCCTCACTCTCGAGTACACGCCCTACCTGGCCGAGTCCTTCGAGGTCGTGAATTCGCAGCAGGTAAGTGTGACGCTACGAACCGACGCAATATTCCACGACGGCAGCCCTGTCACCTCGGCCGATGCAAAGGCTTCGATCGAGGCGACCAGGGACAACGAGGCAGCCGGCGCCAACAACGTCAACGGAGCCATCGCGGGGATCGAATCGGTCGAAGTCGTTGACGACCGGACCTTCCTCATCAACTTCTCGGCTCCGTCGGTTCTTACGATGTTCGAACTGTTGGTCGGACCCGAGACGCTCATCTCGCCCGCCGATGCCGGCGCCGAACAGCACTCGGCACCGATGGGCAATGGCCCGATGAAGTTCGTCTCCCAGGATGAGGGCCAGAGCTTCACGTTAGAGAAGTTCGAGGATTTCTTCGACGCAGACAATGTCCACCTCGGCGGCATGGAGTTCATCAACCTCGAGGAGGGCACCGCCCAGGTCACAGCCCTCTTGGGTGGCGACATCGACTTTGCCACCGACACGGGGGCCGAAGGCATGCTGTCGCTGGATCGTGACGGCTTCACACCTGCTGCGCTAACCGACTCAATCCGCTATCTGTATCTCACGTTCTGTGCGGCCGAGGGGTACCTCTGGTCGGATCCGCTCATCCGTCAAGCTGCCATGTACGCCACCGACCGCGAACAGATCGTCGACGTGCTATACGACGGCATGGGCTCACCCACCGATCAGTGGTTCCCGGTCGGTCATCCCTACTACGACCAGTCGCTCGTGGGTACCTACGAACTCGACATCGACAAGGCGGCGGCATTGATCGAGGAAGCCGGCGGCCCCTTCACCGACAAGATGTGGGCGCCCAATCCCATCCCGGAGGCAGTGGATCTGATTCTGCTGCTGAACCAGCAGTGGGGTCCGGCCGGCCTGAACCTCGATGCGCTTGTCGCTGCCGACCTGGTGGGCGACGCGTTGCTCCCGTCGATCGCTCAGCCACCGACGCTCCCCTTTGACTCGGGCAGCATGGTGATCGAAAATACGCGGTCCGGCCTGCAGCGGTTGCTGCGGCAGATCAGGGCTGGTTCCATCGTCAACAGCTGTACGTACCAAAACCCGAGGATGGACGAGATCGCTGACGGTCTGGCCGCGATAGCTCCCGACGATCCGGCGGCCGCTGCGCTGTGGCATGAGGCCGACGCAATCCTGCTCGAGGACATCTTCATCATGGTCCTCGCCCAGAAGCCGTCGTTCGTCGGCTACACCACCGGCATTTCCGGCATCGAAGACGATGACTTCCGTGGTGCCACCGAAGGATCATTCCAGTTCGGGGATTGGTCATTGGGATAGTGCTCAACTAGTTCCACATCCGACTGCGTCTCGACCGGGCCTTCGATCCTGAAGGTCCGGTCGAGCAGCCGTCGGGCAAGTTAGACGAGCAACCGTCGGTTAAGTTCGAGTCGGCAGAAAACATCGGGGAGTGATCGAGTGGGCCCAGTTATCCTGCGTCGGCTGCTGTCACTCTTGCCGTTGCTGCTCTTCGTGTCGATCGCTCTGTTTGGTCTCTCACTGCAGCTCGACCCGGATAAAGCGGCCGCTGCTCGTGCCGGTGGGGCGGAGGCGACATCGGTCGAGCAGATCGAAAGGATCAAGGAAGAGCTCGGGCTCAACGACCCCATCTACGTGCGGTATGGCCGCTGGATCGGCAACGCCATCCAGCTCGACCTCGGGGAGTCGCTCGTTCGCGTCCAGCCGGTCACGCTCGACAACGGCGACGTCGTCATAAAGGGTCGTTCTGTCACCCGCGAGATCGGTCTGGTGTTGCCTCGGACCCTATCGATAGCGGCTGTCGGCCTCGTGTTCGGACTCGTGGTCGGCGTGTCCGTCGGGCTGGTCGGAGGGCTGCAGCCGGGTTCCATTACCGATCGGGTCAGCGTTCTGTTCACGACCCTGGGCATCGCCGTGCCCAGCTTCTGGTTGATCATGCTCCTGATCATCTTCTTCTCGATCGACCACAGTTGGCTACCGGCGACTGGTTACGAACAGATGTCGTCAGGATGGTGGGAATGGCTCAGCCACGTACTGCTCCCCGGCATCGCTGTCGGCACCGGCGTGGCAGCGATCACCGCCCGCCAGTTGCGGGCCTCCCTAATGGACGTTATGGGAGCGGCCTACATCCGTACAGCGTGGGCAAAGGGAAACTCGTCACGGCAAGTAATCACCCGGCATGCGCTTAAGAACTCCCTCAGCGCTCCGCTGACCACGTTCGGTACCATGTTCGCCCACATGCTCGGTGGCACGATCGTCATCGAGTCACTGGTCGGGATCCAGGGGATCGGTCTGCTCACCGTCAACGCGGTCCGAGCCAACGACATCGTCATGTTGCAGGGCATCGTCTTGTTCTTCGTGGTCGTCACGGTGGCGCTTAACCTTATTGTCGACCTGGTCTACCTCTACGCCAATCCACGGGTCAGGCTGTCGTGACAATAACCGACCCTCCAAAGGACGTCGATCCCGTGGGCGTCGCAGCCGACGTCACAACCCTCCCGCGTCGACCGCATCTCCTTCGTCGCATACTGCGCGACAAGTTCGCAGTAGCAGGACTACTGATTCTTCTGCTTCTGGTCTTCACCGCAATCTTCGCCGAGTTCCTGGCCCCCTTCGACCCCGACCTCCTGTTCACCGGCCGCAAGTTCGAGGGCCGGTCTCGGTCGCACTGGTTCGGCACCGACCAGCTCGGTCGGGACAACCTCAGCCGGATAATCTTTGGGGCACGGATCGCTCTGCGCGTCGCTCTGCAGGTCACACTGGTGACACTTCTCCTCTCCGTGCCGCTCGGTCTGCTGTCGGGCTTCATCGGTGGCCGCTTCGCTGGCGTCCTTATGCGGATGATGGACGGCATCCACAGCATCCCGACGCTCATCATGGCTCTTACCTTCGCAACGGCGTTCGACCGCAGCTTCGGCTGGGCACTCTTCGGCATCTCGTTGTCGTTCATGCCGACAATGACCCGTCTCGTTCGCGCCGAGACGTTGAGCGTCAGGGAGGAGACCTACATCGAGGCATCCCACGCCATTGGTACGCCGCTGCAGCGCGTGCTACGGAAGCGAGTTCTCCACAACGTCGCCTCCCCGATTATCGTGCAGACGTCCATCTACGCTGGCGGAGCGATCCTCGTCGAAGCAGGTCTGAGCGTGCTCGGCGTCGGCGTCGGAGGCGGGAAGTCAGCCTGGGGCTCGATGCTCAGGGATGCGTTCGATTCGATCCACAACGACTCCTGGAGCGTTGTATACCCCGGAGCGGCCATCGCCCTCGTCGTCCTCGCGACCAATATGGCCGGCGACGGGCTTCGCGATGCCCTCGGGCTGGACGCCACCAGCCGCTATGGCGCCCGAACCCGGATGGGGCTTACCG
>CAWKYX010000331.1:0-3651 GCA_963854265.1 Acidimicrobiia bacterium | reverse complement strand
CGACTCCGCCAACCTGATCTTGGCGAACCAAATTGTCGGCCCATTGGCGCTGCCGCAACAACACCGCACCCACAGCGCGCCGAAGCGAGCGTTTAGTTCGAACCTGTTCGGCCACCAATCCTCGCAACCATCGAGGGCGAAACCGCACCAAGCCCCAGACGATCACGGCCACCCATAGCCCCATGATCACCATTGGATAGACCGCACAATTTTGCGCATCCACCACAACCCAAGAGCATCGAAGCCGACCCCGGCCAAGATGCAAGTTCGACCCAACGGTGAGTCAATCAAGAAGCGTGTCGAGTCAGGGTCGGACAGGGCGGTGATGGCCACAAAGCCAATGGGCATCAACGCAATGACAATCGCCGAGAGTTGTGCTTGCGCCGCCAAAGCATGAACCTCGGACGCAACCGATGCACGATCGCGGACAGTAGCGGCAACCTGCTCAACCGCCGACGCCACCGAGCCGCCTGCCTTCACGCTCAACTGCAACGAACCGGCTACGAGGTCAACGACGGGTTCGTTTGCGTCTTGCCGCCATCGATCGATGGCCATAGCCAGCGATGTCCCCATTGCCAGATCATCGTTGAGTGCATTCAGTTGCTGACCGAGTACACCCGCTGCGTTCGTCTGCTCAAGTGCCTGCCGAAGCGACGACCCCAAACGCAGGTGCCTAGCGACACTGTCGAGAACAGCGGGAAGTTCGTGGGGGATCGATGGCGGGCGACGAAATGGATTGGTCCACCCGGGTGACTTCATCGACAGCGCACCGCCAACCGCTGACCCCTTGAAAAAACTGCCGACGAGTTTTTCGGTCTCCTGACTGGTCAGTAGCAGCGCCTGGCGAGCGCAACCCACAAAACTGCAGCCCAACAGCGCCACCAAAGTCCCACCCCACAGGGCGCTCACAGTTGCACCGTCTCGGCTCGTTGTGAACCACCAACGACTCGACTCACCTCGGTTATCTGCCGAGACCCATCCGGGCAACGATCAACCTGGATGACAAGTCCGACGGCACTGTCAATCTGTTCGCGGACCGCAGCAAGGGGCAACCCAGAATCTTCCAGCATTACCAATGTCTCCAGCCGTCGCAGTGCGTCAACGGGCGAATTGGCATGCAGCGTGGTCATTGAACCCTCGTGTCCTATGTTCATGGCCTGCAACATGTCGAACGCCTCACCACCGCGACACTCCCCCACGATGATTCGATCTGGTCGCATCCGTAGCGCGTTGCGCACCAGGGTCCGTGTCGTCACCTCAATCCCCGGCTGTGATTCCAACCGCACCACATGATCGCCAGGTAACCGCAGTTCAGCCGCATCTTCGATCGTGACGATCCGCTCCTGAGGCGGAATAAATTTTGCCAGTGTGTTCAGCAACGTTGTCTTGCCTGAACCGGTCCCGCCGCTGATGATCATGCTGACCCGATTGGCAACCGCCTGCCGAAGAAAAGCCTCCGTGGGCTCACTGCAGAACTCGGCCAGCGCGATACATCGAACAGCAAAGCGACGGATGGTCAGACACGGCCCGTCAATAGCCACAGGAGCAACGATGGCATTGACCCGAGAGCCGTCGGGCAACCGGGCATCCACAACCGGTGACGAGCGATCAATGGATCGCCCCAACGGAGCCACGATGCGTTCAATCAGGTGGCTGGCCGTTTCTGGATCGATCGTGATGTCGGTCAATTCGACCGCACCGAACCGCTCCACCCACACGCGACCATCACCATTCAACATGATGTCGCTCACCCCGTCCTCGGCCACCAATGGCGCCAGCGGGCCTAACCCCGTCACCCGGGCCACGACCAACATGACAATGTCGTCCACATCGGCGGTCTTAAGTAGCGGTCGGACCTCTCGTACCGCCGCTCGAACTCGTTCGTCGAGAGTCTCCATCCCGCCGGGACTCGACTTCACGATCCGCAACACATCCACAATGATGCTCATCGAATGACCGCCTCAATCGTCCGGGACAGCGACCGAGGCAACCGAGTCGTCAACAATCCAGCATCAACCAACCGGGCGACGGCAGGGTCGACCTCGATCTGCGCCACAACCGGCACACCGATGACGGCCTCGACATCACGACAGGTGAGAGAACGACCCGGCTCGCTCACTAATACCACCCCGGTCGGCTCGGCAGGCAGGTCCTGGCAACGACGCAAACCTAAGTAACACGAACGCACCACCAGCAACGACGACGAGGCCGCAGTTGTTAGATGGGTAATCACCGGTGCTGAAGCATTACCGACGTCAACAACGACAGGCCGCGTGGTCATCTCCAGTTCGCGAGCCCGTGAAGCTAAATGTTCCAAGCAGAGCTCTCCCGTTCCTGCGCCTATGACGTGTAACCCCGAACCAACTTTGGTCGCCAACCGTGCCAAGGCATCTGGCGGCGGGTCCTCAGTGCAAGTCCATTCAGCGAACCCCGCCGTTGAACTAACCGATGCACCCAGTGCCATAGCTAGATCATCATCTAACCCGATCGCTACGGCGCCTTCAGGTGACATACGGGCGTGGCCGAGCGCCAACAACGCCGAAACTACGGTGGATCCAACGCCACCCTTAACGGACCAACAAACAGTGAGCACACGCGCTCCTCATAGGGAGAGGCGGGGAAGTGCTTCGGGGAGAAGTGTCAGGTGGGGAAGGAAGCCGACCTTATGTCGGTGTTAGCAACAACGCAAGCGCGATCGAGATCCGGCACCTGGTAAACCACTGGTCGCGCCGTCACACGCTGGCCCGACTCCAGCAGGACCGATCGATATTCACACTCGCCCATGAAGCTGCGCTCGTCAGCGGGCAGATGCGGGCCTCGGGTCCAGCCGCCGTGTGTTGCGCCATAGGACCATGGCCGCAGCGATGCACCCGAGACCGGCGATGCCACTGAAACCAAGCACCCAAACAAAGCCGTCCCGGATCGCTTCGAGGGTGTCCCCAGAGGCGCTCACCTCCTCGCCGCCGAGCACATCGCGCACAATCTCGACGTCGCCGACCCGGTTGCCAACCACGAAGAGCAGAATCGCTCCACCAACGGCAACGCCGTAGGTGATACCGATGGTGCGAATGAACTGATGGGCGCTATTGACCCGCCCCATCTCCGAATCATCGGCGCTCGCCTGGAGCAGGGTGAGTCCCGCGGTGGACACGAAGCCAATCGACAGGCCCATCACGAAGAACGCTCCGAAGATAACCGGGATCGGCCACGTCAGAGCCACCCCCAACCCCGCCCAGATCACAGCCGGGATCATCAGGATCGAGCCGAGCAGGATGGCGTCGACTTCGCGCCAGCGTTCGAGTAGACGACTGACGATGAACGCGGCGGACGTCCACCCCACGGTGAGGAACAGCACCGAGAACGCTGCGAACGATTCAGACCGTCCCCGCGTGGTCTGCATGTACAACGGGAGGTAGTTGTCGGCAGCGAGGCCGGCGACAAGAACCAGGCCGGACGTCATGTGAATCCGCTTCAGCGGGAACCGCGTGACGTGGGTGCGCTCGACGAGCGGCCCGTCGGAGCGGCCGGAGTTGGTCCAGAACGCACCACCGAACGCGATGGCCGCGGCCGCACCGACCGCAGCCAATGGCCAGCGGACGCCGACCTGCACCACGGCGAACAACGATGCGGCGACCAGGCCCGTGATCAGCG
>CAWKYX010000330.1:0-3679 GCA_963854265.1 Acidimicrobiia bacterium | reverse complement strand
TCGGTTATCACTGCCGACTCGTCGATGCCCTGGCTGACCACATTCGTGGTGACCCGTTCTTCGAGCTCAGCGAAGGTGGCGACAAGCTGATCGGATTCCACGACATCAGCACGAGCCGCGATTGTTTGGACCGCTGCGCTGTGAATGTCTGCAGCGAGGAGTCCAAGGCATGATCCAAGGCCCGGGTTTGGTGGGATGACGATCTTGGTGATGCCCAGCAAGTCGGCGAGGTCCGCTGCGTGCAGTGGACCTGCTCCGCCATACGCGAACAGCGAATACTCACGGGGGTCGCGGCCTCGTGCCACCGAGACCTGCCGGACTGCACCGGCCATGCTCGCCGCTGCGAGCTGCAGGATTCCGTGGGCGAACTCTCGAACTTCCAAGCCGAGCTTGGCGCCGGTGATGGCCATGACTTCTCGGGCTGCTTCCACATCGAGTGGCATCTGGCCGCCCAACAAGAAGCCAGGGATTCGGCCTAGGACGAGGTTTGCGTCGGTCACCGTTGGTGCCGCGCCGCCCTTGCCGTAACACACTGGGCCCGGATCGGCGCCAGCACTCTCGGGACCGACGCGGAGTCGGTCGCCGGTGCCGAGCATGGCAATGGAGCCACCTCCAGCGCCGATCGATACGAGATCGATGGACGGCGTGCCCATCGGGTAGATGTCGAGGAACCCCTCTGTGGTGAGGAGGGGTTCGCCGTTCTCGACGAGCGCAACGTCGGTGGACGTGCCGCCCATGTCGTAGGTCAGGACCTTGTCCTCACCAATCTGCCTTGCAAGCCAGGCCATACCCAAAACCCCAGCGCTCGGGCCGGAGTAGGCGATGGTGGCCGGCTGTTCGATGACTTGATTCGCTGAGGCGAGACCGCCCGAGGACCGCATCAACAGCAGCGGCGCTTCGTAGTTGGCGGCCTTGAGACGAACTTCGAGGTGATCGAGGTAGTCGCTGACCAACGGCATGAGGGCTGCGTTCAGACACGTGGTCATGGCCCGCTCGTACTCGCGAAACTCGGGCAACACATCGGAGGAGATGGTCAAGAAGCAGTCGGGGTGCACCTCGCGGAATACGTCTCTTGCGCGCTGTTCGTGAATCGCGTTTCGGTAGCTATGCATGAGGCAGATGGCCACCGCCCCGATCTCCTTCTCTTTGTAGAAGGTCGCTGCGGCCCGAATGTCGTCTTCGTTCAGTCCCTCGACAACTTCACCCTTGTGGGTTATGCGCTCGCGGGCTTCCTGAACGTTCTCCAGTGGCACGACACGTGGGGGCTTGATCCACGAGTAGATCGCACCCCAGTCGCCCGGGACGGTCTGTCGCGCAATCTCGATGAGCTCGCGATATCCCTCGGTGACGATGAGGCCCAGCGGAGGCCAACGCTTTTGGAGCACGGCGTTGAGGGCGACGGTTGTCCCATAGTTGAGACTCGTCACGTCGCCTGGCTCAACGCCTGCCTCGCGCAAGTTCGAGAGGCCGGTGAGGAACGCCTCGGTGTCGTCGGCGGGTGTGGACGGGGTCTTGGATGCACGGAGGGACCCATCGTCGCTGAAAGCGAGGAAATCGGTGAATGTCCCGCCTGTGTCTACCCCGACTCGGACTTCAGCCATGTTGTTGCTCCTAAGATTTGAAAGTCCCACGTGTAAGGCGGTGAGAAGAATATGATATGCGATACTACCATATAGTATTCTTGTTGTATACCCGATTTAACAAACCGGCTGTACAGGCTAGAATCCGTGCGACTCTGGGCATTCTTCCCATGGGGTGTGGACCGGCTCAGCCAATAATGAACGGCCATCCAGGTAGTCCTGCACCAGGCCGTCAGAGACCGGCGGGTCGTGGAAGCAAAACCCTGCTGGTGCATCGGTGTGCACCAGCAGCACGGCGCCGCGTTGGCTGAACAGCGGTCCATGGGCATGATCGGCCGGATTGCCGAGATAGCTCCCTGAGACCGGCCGCCCGATGCCGGGCATGAGAAAGTCGCCCTCCAGCCAGATAATCTCTTCCCAGCACCCCGGATGACACTCGGCACGAAGGTCACCAACGAAGCCCGGGGCCATGGACACGATGCGCAAGAGCCCGTTGGGGCCACCATGTACACCATCCACGATCGGGTCGGGCCAACGCAAGGACTTCGACAGCACGCCATGAAGTCGACTGGAATCTTCGATCTCGCCGGGAAACTCGGTACCTGTCCATGGGATGTCCCACATACGAGTCACCTGTATCGCGCCGCCGTAGTACGAGTGACGAGCGATCTGTGGACTCCAAAATGCAATCGCCTGAAAGCCCGCCACGGATGACAGCTCAACCGGTTCGGACCCTTTCGGGACAGCCAGAAATCCCCCTGTCCCAACCGTTGACGCCCCAGCGGTCAGGTCCCCTTCGAGCACGAATATCTCGAGCAGCCCGAGCTCGGCGGAGTTCGTGGCGCTCCAGCCAGACGGCGCCTTGATCATGACAGTGATCTGGCCCGTCTCTGCATTGGCGGAGAGAGCTCGACCCGAACAATGCTGCAGGCCAGCGAGCCCAACGACCGGCCCCCAGCCGACATCGTCGAGCTGGAAGAACTGCGGGTCGTCACGACTCATTAGATGAGTGGACCCAAGAAGCGTTCGAGCATGGCGTCACGGTCCGCCACCATTGCGGCCGCCCGATCCGGATCGGCGGCGAGCTCCTCGATCAGCTCTGATACGGCGGTCCCGCGCTGCGCCAAGGCTTGCTCCAGCAGCGTCAGTCGGTCACGCAGTGACCAGACCTCGGCACCCAACGCCAAGATGAGGCCCAACAACTGATCGAGGGCCGGGTCCTCGAACGCGTGGTACTGCTTGTCAGACACGTCAGCCATTGGGCTTATCGGCGGAGGTGCACCAGCGGTTTTCCTTACGGAACTCCCCGGTTCTCATGAGCGCCGCCATCCCCATGAAACCTGGTTGGCCGTAGTCCAGCGCGCCATCGGTTGCATTAACGAAGCCCGCCCGCTCGAGCGCTGCCTTGAAGTCAGCCGACAGAAACTCGTTCCAGAACTTCTCACCGTTGCCATCATTGTCGAAGCTCTGCAAGAACGCGGCCTCGGGTTCCAACGCGCTGTACGGAGGAACGTCCATAAACCGAATGTGGCCACCTGGGCGCAGCACCCGGAACGCCTCGCCGAGAACTTGGTCGAGCACCGCGGAGGTGACCTCATGGGCAAACAGGAAGCCCGTGACCATGTCGAAGCTCGAGCCCTCGTAAGGCATCTCGGTGGCGTCGCCCTGCTGATAGGTGATGGCCAAACCGCGCTCTTCGGCCGAGAGGTGCGCCCAACGCAGCGCCGAGGCAGACAGATCGATCCCGACAACCTCCTCGGCATCGGGGTAGGCCGTCCGAAACGCCATGGTGTTTCCGCCGAAGGAGCAACCCAGGTCCAGGATCCGCTTGTAGTTCCCAGCCGGAGCGCCAGCGGCAAATGCAAGCAAGGCGCCCGGAGGGCTGGAGCTGTAGCCGAGTCGCCACGCCGTCCGGTAGAGGGCTCCGCCGCGTTCATAGATGGGGCCGACCAAGGACTCACGCCAGTATCCGCCCGGTGCGAGATGGATGTCGTCCAGGCCCGCACTGTCGTTTTCCGTGTAGTACTCAGGCAACGGAAACACATCGTCGAGGACAAGGCGGCCCTTGGGCTTCTTTGGAGGGTTGGCCAACAGAGCGT
>CAWKYX010000329.1:0-3686 GCA_963854265.1 Acidimicrobiia bacterium | reverse complement strand
GGGTGTGAGCGAGATGCGCCCGGGTCGGGGCGAGGTGCCGTCGAGGTCGACGAGCAGCGCGGGGCAATCAAGCTGGTCGAGCGCTACGCGGGCGTCGAGGGTTCTTGTGAGATCGTCGATCTTGGGATCGTTCAGCCGAGCCAGACGAGCGAGCACGTCGGCGCGGGATCGGTCACGGTCGCGTTCTCGCGCTCGTGGTTCACGCCTACTACTCCTGCGTCGGTGGGTACTCCAGCCCGCCGACAAGTTAGAGCGGACGATCACTTGGTACGTGGATACTCGTAACGCGCGGTGGGGAAACCGGCCACGCGCAGTGGCTGTCACGTCCTCCCCCTTGATCTATAAAGCCTGAGTCGCGCATAGCGCGACCCGGACTTCATAGATCAAGGGGGAGGGCTGACTTTTCCGTCTGGTGGTCGCGATCGGTAGGGTCTTGGCTTCATCTCAATCCGGGTGTTTTCCCGGGACCTCTACATACTGGAGCACGCGGCTGTGGCCGGATTCCTCGAAGGCAAGAACATCGCAATCACCGGCGGCGGGGCCGGTATCGGCAAGGCCATCGCCCTTGCTGCCGCAGCCGAAGGCGCCAACATTGTTGTTGCCGACTATGGCGTGAGCATGGACGGCAGCGATCCGTCGAGCGACGTGGCCGATGCCGCCGTCGCGGAGATCGAAGCGGCAGGCGGCAAGGCCGTCGCAGTGGCTGGTGATATCTCGAAGTTCGACGTGGGGGAGGCCGTTGTGGCCGCTGCGGTCGACAACTGGGGCTCGATCGACGGCGTGGTCTGCCCCGCTGGCGTGTTGCGCGAGCGCATGCTCTTCAACATGAGCGAAGACGAATGGGACCATGTCGTCGCCGTTCACCTCAAGGGCCACTTCAACGTCTATCGCGCTGCCTTCGCCCGGATGCGCAAGCAGGAGACTGGCGGCTCGCTCGTTGGTTTCACCTCAGGAGCGTTCACCGCGTCCACCGCCCAGCCGAACTACAGCGCGGCCAAGGGTGGCATCGTCAGCCTCACCCGCTCTGCAGCCATGACCGCGGCGAGCATCAAGCTCCGCGGTGGCCCGTCGATCAACGCCAATTGCATCGCCCCGGTCGCCAAGACCCGCATGAGCGAAAACGTGCCGTTCGAGATCGAGACTGGCGAGCCGGGCGACATTGCCCCGATGGCCATCTATCTCCTGAGCGATGCCGGCCGCGAGGTCAACGCGCAGGTCTACACGGTGATCGGCCGACGGATCTCGGTCTGGAACCAGCCCGAAGAGTTGCGCACCATGTGGGCGGGCGGCGACCAATGGACCCCCGAAGAGATTGCCAACATGCTGCCGGCCACCGTAGGTCAGGAACCCAACCCGTTCATTGAGGACCTTGAGCGACGTATGGCGGACATGGTCGCCAAAGAGAAGTCCAATCAAGAGAAGAAGGGCTGACGATGCCGTCGATTCCGGAAGAACCCGAAGGGCGCAATCTCCTGGCGGGGAAGCGGGTTGTTGTTACCGCAGCAGCGGGCACCGGGATCGGCTCGGCCGTTGCCAAGCGAGCGTTGCTCGAAGGTGCGTCGGTCCTGATCTCCGACATCCACGAGCGCCGCCTCTCTGAGACTGGCGATCGTTTGGCTGAGGAGACGGGCTCGCGTCCCCTCACCCAGATCTGCAATGTCACTGAGGAAGACGACGTGCAGGCGCTCGTGACCGCCGCGGTCGAGGGGCTAGGCGGCATCGACGTGATGATGAACAACGCCGGTCTGGGCGGGTCGGTCCGACTGGTTGACATGACCGACCAACAGTGGAGCGCCGTACTCGGGGTCACCCTCGACGGTACGATGCGCTGTACCCGAGCGGTGCTGCGCCACATGATCGACGCCGGTATCGAAGGCGCCATTGTGAACAACGCCTCCGTCGTCGGCTGGCGAGCGCAGGACGAGCAGTGCCATTACGCTGCCGCCAAGGCCGGCGTGATGGCGCTCACTCGGTGCTCGGCCATCGAGGCGGCCGAATTCGGCATCCGAATCAATGCAGTGGCGCCAAGCATCGCTATGCACGCCTTCCTCGCCAAGGTGAGCAACGAGACGCTGCTCGCCCAACTTTCGGAGCGCGAAGCCTTCGGTCGCGCCGCTGAGCCGTGGGAAATCGCCAATGTGATGGTGTTTCTGGCGAGCGATCTGTCGAGTTATATGACAGGCGAAGTGGTGTCGGTGAGTAGCCAACACCCGTGAACCGCAGGGTTGTGGCGTTCCACTGCTTCAACAAATCCGAAACGCAGATAAAGTTATGGTGACAAAGGCGAACCCAAGGAGCACTACTCGGTTCATGGTGCTAGACCTTGTGGCTTGAGTTACACGACAGCTACTGGTTTTCCCCTGGAGGAGCACCCATGACTACCCAACCGACACGTGCAGCATTGGCGAAGATTCTCGCCCTGCTCGTTGCGTTCACGCTTATTGCCGCTTCGTGCGGCGATGACAGCGACACCACACCTGCGGATTCTGAGATCACCCCGGTCGACGACCAAACTCCGGATGACGACCCCGTCGTCGACGAGCCCGTCGGCGAGGACATCGCAACTGCGGACATCATCGAAGACGTGCCGGTTCGTGACGGTGTCCTGAAGATCGGTGTGGAAGCACCCTCGGACGGGCTCAACCCCACCGCCAACAACTTCGCGCAGTCGGCCTACATGATGGGCTACGCCATCTACGACCCGCTGTTCTATGTGGACACCGATGGCAACTGGTTCCCGTTCCTCGCTGAGAGCGCTGAGCCCGTCGGCGACGGCTCAAGCTGGGACGTCACCGTGCGTCAGGACGTCTTCTTCCACGACGGCACCCCGCTCAACGCCGAGGCGCTGGGTATCAACTTCGACCGTACGCTGGCTGATCCGTTGATCTCGCTTGCCGTCAAGCCGAGTTACCCCGAAGACAACCGTTGGGAACTCATCGACGAATACACGATTCGTTACAACCTGATTCGTCCGAGTGCCCACTTCCCGGTCAATCTCACGAGCCAGCTCGGCTTCATTGCGTCGCCGACCTACCTCGCAGCGCAGGAGGAAGACGAGAGCCTCGACCAGGAACCGGTCGGCACTGGCCCGTTCGAGATCACCGAACGCGAAGTTGGCGTGAAAACCGTGCTGAGTCGTTTTGACGACTACTGGCAGGGCACTGACGACATCTATCTTGCCGCCATTGAGATTTACCCGAACACCGACTCGGTGATTTCGGCGGAGCGCGTCGCCAGCGGCGAACTCGACATGGTGACGACGAGCAACCCCGAAGCACAGCTCACGCTGGAAGCCGGAGGTGTCAACATCGCGGCCAACGTCCTTGCTGGTGAAGACGACATCATGATGAATACCTCCCGCCCACCGATGGACGACATTCGCGTGCGTCAGGCGCTCACATTTGCTGCTGACCGTCAGGGTTTGCTCGACATCATCGCCCAGGGCACCAAGCCGTTGGCCGACTCGATGTTCCACCCGACGTCGAAGTGGCACAACCCTGACATCGTCCAGGAGGGCAACACGCCCGAGCTCGCCGCTCCGCTCATCGCCGATTACTGCTCTGAGGACCCGGTCAATGCCCAGGGTGATCCCATGTGCACCAACGGCAAGGTCAACATGGAGCTGCAGTTCTCCGGACCGTCAGTCACCCAGACTCTGACCATGGACATTTTGGTCAATGGATGGG
>CAWKYX010000328.1:0-3757 GCA_963854265.1 Acidimicrobiia bacterium | reverse complement strand
TGATCGGGCACACGCTCATGAGCTGGGTGCACGGCCACCTGGAGGCGTCGCGGTCGTCGCTGGCCCTGCTGCTCATGAACATTGTCTCGCTCGGGCTGGCGTGGCCAGTATTCGACGAAGCGGTCACCCTTACCCAGGCACTCGGAGGCGTCGTGGTATTGGTGGCGGTGGCAAAAGTGCTCCGAATCCCGACGCGACCAGCGTCATAGAGTCGGTTCAGCTCAATCGCCCTCATGCATTACCCCGAAGTGTCAACCTCGGCAACGTTGTGGAGATCCCGAATATGACAAAGTACAAGATCGCAGTGATTGCCGGGGACGGTATCGGCAAAGAGGTGGTGCCGGAGGGTCAGCGTGTGTTGGCAGCGGCCGGCGCGAAATTCGGCTTGGAGTTTGACTGGACCGAGTTCCCCTGGGATTGCTCGACCTACCAATCACGGGGCTACATCATGCCGCCCGACGGACTTGACCAGATGCGGGATCATGATGCCATCGTCTTGGGTGCCGTGGGCTGGCCCGGTGTACCCGACCACATCTCGCTGTGGGACATGTTGATCCCTATCCGGCGAGAATTCGACCAGTACGTCAATCTGCGCCCGGTTCGCCTGCTCGAGGGTGTGGAATCGCCCTTGAAGGGTCGCGAGCCCGAAGATATCGACTTCTTCGTGGTTCGCGAAAATGTCGAAGGGGAGTATTCCGAAATCGGCGGCCGTCTCTATAGCGGCACCGAACACGAGCTTGCCACCCAGCAATCGGTCTTCACGCGGCGCGGCTGCGACCGCATCATGCGCTACGCGTTCGAACTGGCGAAAACCCATGGCCGAAACAAGGTGACCAGTGCCACAAAGTCCAACGGCATCATTCACTCCATGCCCTATTGGGACGAACGATTCGAGGTGGTGGCCGCCGAATTCCCGGAGATCGACACCGACAAGTATCACATTGATATTTTGGCGGCGAATTTTGTGCTGCACCCCGACTGGTTCGACGTGGTGGTCGGTTCCAACCTGTTTGGCGACATCCTCTCGGATCTCGGCCCTGCTGTGGCGGGCTCCATCGGTATCGCGCCCTCGGGCAATATCAATCCCACCCGCAACCTGCCTTCCATGTTCGAGCCCGTGCACGGGTCAGCGCCCGATATTGCAGGGCAGGGGATCGCCAATCCCATCGCCCAGATCTGGTCGGGCGCCATGATGCTCGATCATCTCGGCGAGACCGAAGCAGCGCGGGCAGTAGTTTCCGCATTTGAAGATGTCTTGAGAAATGATGGGCCGCGCACCCGCGACCTGGGTGGAAATGCTACGACGGTTGAAGTCGGCGAGGCTATCGCAGCGGCGATCTAGCTCCGTGGGGTACAACGGGCCGCGCTCGAAGATGCCGTCGACGCCGCGGGTTTCGACGCACCTCGGCGGCACTCACAAGCGGTGGTCCGGCGATTGCGCCTCGGTCAGCTCGAGGTCCAGCGGGCGACACTGCTTCTGCGCCTGCGCCCGACCGAAATCGCGCAACTAGGATTCACCTTGTCTATCGAGGGGGTTCCATGTCGGTGACCGAGATTCAACCAGTGGATCCACGCGAGTTCGACTCGCCTGAGTTCCAGCGCAATCCATTTCCCATCTACCAGAGGCTTCGTGACAACCAGCCAGTCTACCACGACCGGTTCCACAACCGATGGGTCCTGACGCGCTACGAAGACATCGATGGTGCATTCCAAGACAATGAGGGCTTCGATCGAGCCGTCTATGACCCCGAGGGCGACTACCAGTTCGGATCGAAGCATGTTTTCGGGCCCAACATCTTGGAGTACGGCAACGGCGAGCGACACCGTTGGCTGCGAAACATCGTGGCGAACCAGTTTGTCGGCAAGGGCCTCACCGAGTTCATCCCTGTCATTGAACAGATCGCAGACGAGCTCATTGAGCGGGTCTCGGGCGATGGCGAAATCGAGTTGGTCGATGCCATCTCGACGCAGTTCCCGATCAGGGTCATCTCCAACATGTTGGGCCTTCCACGCGAGGATGAAGACCGTTTTGTTGGTTGGTATCAGGCACTAATCGCGGGTCTCGGTTTTGGCGGCGACCACCTCGCACGAGGGCTAGCCGCCCGCAATGAAATGTGGGAGTACCTCGAACCGATCATCGAGGCCCGACGGTCCAGGCCCGAAGACGACCTGCTCTCGAGGATCGTCGACGCAGAACTCGACGGCCAACGGATGAGCACCGACGAGATCAAGGGGTTCATCGCGCTTCTGCTTGCTGCAGGCGGCGACACTACCGACAAAGCCATCGCAAACATGTGGTATCACATGCTCTACACGCGCCCCGATCAGTTCGAGGAGGTCAAGGCCGACCCCACGCTGTGGGACGACGTCTTCGGCGAGATGATGCGATATGACGCCGTGGTCCACATTCAGACGCGATACACGACGCGCGAAGTCACCCTCCATGGCCAAGTGATCCCTGAACGCGCACTGGTCCGGCTGTATCTCGGCGCCGGCAACCGCGACGGTCGGGTGTTCACGGATCCCGACACCTTCGACATCCATCGCTCCGATATGCACATGGGACGCGAGAACCGGTCGGGCCGTTACCGAAGCGAGTTGCCAGGCCACCTCGGATTCGGGATCGGCCGACACTTCTGCATGGGCTACATAATGGCCCGACAAGAAGCGGTCATCGCCTCTGCACGCTTGGCCGAGATGATGGGCAACGCCCGACCGAAGTTCGCCGAACACGAGGGCATCACCTCGCCGTCGGTCGATTCGGGGGGATTCCGAACTCCCGCCGAACTCTGGATCGAGTGGGACTGACCATGCGCCTGATGATCGATCTCGACGAGTGCATCATGGCGGGGGAGTGCACCTACAACCACCCTGAGGTGTTCGCGTGGAACGACGATGATCAACCTGTCGTGCTGCAGCCCCAGGTCACCTCCGACCAGGAACAAACCATGGCAGTGCAGGCTCAGGCCGTGTGCCCAAGCGGCGCCATCAGGCTGGTCTCGTAGGCCTCCAAAACATTGCCTGCTGGTGTGCCGACCTCGAACACCGAGCTGGACCCACTCAGCCTGTTGTGTAGACCTCTACCGACGCGACCGTTTCGGTGGGGAATCTGGCAGCATCAAATGCTCGGCCTTCGGGACCGACTCCGTCAAGAAAACTCACGGCCATCCCGATGAAGGCACCATCGAGGCCCCGAAGCACGGCGACAACACCGACGAAGTCGATCCGTTGCACCGGCTCGACGATGCCAGTGACGGTCACTGTCCCAATGTCATCCTGGCTCCATTTGGTCCCGACAACGGTGGTCAGACCGGACAACGACGGGACGGTACCCCGCGCACGAACCTCGACTTCGACTGCAGCGATCTGGCCGGCACCGACAGGCAACGTTGCCGAGACGGGAACCACCTGAGTGGCGTCGAATCGCGCATAGGCGGCCGAGACACGGCCAACTTCATTCCCATCGCGGCCCGTGACGATCAGCTCGACGCTGACGTTGGCGTAAGCGGTCTGACCGGTGTTGTCCAACAACACCACCACGTCAGATTCGGCAAAGGAATTCGGTGCCCACCCAGTCGCCACCTGCACGATGTCAACGGCCGCATCGCCGGCTGCAGCAGGGTCAGCCGTCGGTGTGGGGTCTCCAGCCACCGGCGTGGGGCGCCCAGGAAAGAACTCGTCCAACCGTGTTGTGGGTCGGGGCGGTCCCAGGTCTGGGATCACGCCATCGGAGGAATCGCCACCTCCCCGAAGCGCA
>CAWKYX010000327.1:0-3760 GCA_963854265.1 Acidimicrobiia bacterium | reverse complement strand
CATCGATGGAGTCGACCACGTCGACATCGCATGGGGCTACCGAACGCCGCTTCCCGAATCAGAGGCGGTTGCGGGGCTCGTCTGTTTCTATAACGAGAAGGTCGACCTCGAGATCGACGGCGAGGCCATAGCTCGGCCATCGACCAAGTTCAGCTGACCAGTCTCACGCGCTTTCGAACCGGTCGATCTTGGGACACCTGGTCGAGTTGCTCGACGAGAAGCGCATGGCCGGATTCAGCGTGATGATGTGTCGCGCTGGGCAGATTGTGGTCTCATCCATGCGGTCCCGAGACTAGTGCGGTCGTCGAGACCCACTTCGGCTGAGAATTCGGTGATGAACATGCGTTTTCTGATTGGCGTCTCACCGATGTTCCCGTACAGTGTCACTTCGGCTTTCGGGCCGAACAAATAGGGGAGCACCTCGGTGCTCCTCGGCTAGAAGGTCCCGTGGTGCAGTTTGGAGTGCACGCCGCCCTGTCAAGGCGGAGGTCGCGGGTTCAAATCCCGTCGGGACCGCGGAATTGCAGAGCGAGGAAGACGCTGTTGGCTTCTGTCTCGCACGCACTTGTGCTCCGCCGTCGGGAGAGCCCCCGGGCTCGAGCTCCGGCGAGGACAAGGTCGGGTAGCTCAGTTGGCAGAGCGTCCGCCTGAAAAGCGGAAGGTCCGGGGATCGACGCCCCGCCCGACCACAGAGGATTTGATCGCGTTCCCCGGTGCGGGTCGAGCGCGGTGAGGGCAGCTGATGTCGAGGACGGCCGAATGCGAAGCATTCTGTTGGGAACCCGAGCGAAGCGAAGGGTTGCGCGAGGAAGGCCCGCCTCAGGTGGGTTGGGCATTGAACCTGAGACGAGCCTTCGATACCTCGGTGGTGCCCTTCAGCGGTTCCATATCCTCTGAGGGGTCACCGAGGCGACTGGGCGGCGTGCGCAGACGCCGGTACGTCAAAACGCTATCGAGCTCTCGCCTCGGTCACTCACCTCAGGGCCGCGCTTGTTCATTCCCGGACGAACAGTTCGCGTTCCGCTGCTCGTTCGTACGCGTCTGGGGGGGGTAGTCTGAAGCAGGCCTGGAGACCGAAGCCGCGTAGGGTTCTTTGATGAGTGTGCGGCGAGCCGGGCGACTGAATGCCCTTCGTGGCCAAAAGGTGGCTTGATGCCAGAAGCCGCTGGTGCGGGCAGTGAACCGGGGAGCGGGCAAGCCGTGACCGCGCACGCTGCTCGCCGCGGCTTTGGGGCAGCGTTCGTTGGATTCGTGTTCTTCAGTACAAGCCCGGCGCTTGTGGCCGGGTCATCGCTTGGTGCTATTCCGGTCGCATTCTGGCGAGCATGGATTGCCGTCGCGTTGTTCACGGGGCTGGCCGCTGCGCGCCGAACGTTAAGCCGCCAGACCTGGATCTACACCATGGCGCCCGGCATCACCTTTGGGGTGGCGACCGCCTTGTTCTTCGAGGCAGCGCAGCGGACGAGCGTGGCGAACGCGACGCTGATCTCGGCCATGCAGCCATTGCCGTTGGTTGTCGCTGCGCGGTATCTCTTTGGTGAACGTGTCGGTGTTCCCGACCTTGGGTGGATCGCGCTGGCGCTCAGCGGCACGATGTTCATGATTCTGGGAGCCGACAGCAGTGGCAGCGCGGCATTGAGTGGTGACCTCATCGCTGTCGGGGCGATGGTCCTGTCCGCTTCCTACTTCGTGCTGGGCCGGCGTGCTCGTCGCCATCTCGAAGCGCTGCCTTTCATGGCAGGGACGATGCTCTGGGCGGGCCTGACGCTGACTCCGCTCATGCTCGTGGCCGACCAGCCCATCATGCCAGCAGGTGGATCCGAGTGGGGGCGCTTGGCTGCCATCGCGCTCGTCCCCGGCTTCGGGCATCTGTTGATCAACTACGCACACCGGAGTGTGGCGCTTGTCGTCATCGGGCTCCTGCAATTGCTCATGCCGATCGGGGCCACGATCCTGGCGTGGTGGTTCCTGGACCAGGGCGTGACGGGTTTCCAGTTTGTGGGGATGGCGGTTGTCATCGTGGCGCTGGCTGCGCACACCTCCTATCGGTCGCGCCTTGCCGGCCTTGCCGCCTGACGCTCTTGGGATTTCTGACGGCTTCGCGCGGCATGACACACCTACCGCTGGTGGGCCAGTGATAAGAGCTGAGTCCGTGACAGCGCTCGCTTCGGCTCCCCGATGGTTAAGGTCAAGGCGCACGCTGGAGGGCCGGGAGGACCTCGTGCTCGATGAGGCGCAGGCTCTCCCACGCGAGATCCGGATCGAATCCTCCGACCAGTGGATGCAGCGTGACCGATCGGCCGGGATCCATCATCCGGCACATCTCGACCAACTCGGCGGGTGTCACGATGCGATAGCGCCCAGTCTGGCGGAGGGCATCGGCGTCAACCTCGGTCTCATAGGAGTTCCACGCATCCCAATCTGAGTACCACTTCCCGTATTCGTTGTTCTCGTGTAGCGCGTGTGGAGCAAGTGCGTCCCAGAAGCTGTCCGGGTCAGCGGCCACCCAGAGCAGGGTTTGGCGTAGGCCCTCGGTCGGCCGCGGCCTGTCCAAGGCATCGATTTGCTCGTGGTAGTAGCGATACAACGCCGAGTCCGAGGGGACGTAGACATCGGCGTGTTGTGCGGCGCGCCGGGCCGACGCCTTGGACGAGCCGCCCATCCAGATCGGTGGGTGCGGCTCTTGGACCGGTTTCGGTGTGATTCGGATGGTCTGGCCCCGCCACTCGAATGGTTCGCCGGTCCAAGCCTGCTTCAGGAACGGGATCAGTTCGTCCATGTAGTCGCGCCGTTGGGACAATGATGTCCCGACCATCTCGAACTCGGTACCGACGTATCCCGCGCTCAGGACCGGCTCGACGCGCCCGTTGGACAACACATCGAGCGCGGCAATGTCTTCGGCCAGCCGGACCATGTTGTGGAGCGGCGCAATGATCGACGAGATGTGAATCCTGATCTGCGTCGTGCGTGCCGCGAGCGCCGCGCCGATGACCAGTGGCGATGACATGTAGCCGTCGTCGCAGCCATGGTGCTCGGACAGCATGACCCGCTTGAACCCCATGCGGTCGGCCCACTCGACCTGGTCCACCATGGTTTGGTAGAGCTCTTGATGGGTGGCCTTGGCCCAGGCCGGCCGCCTCAGGGCATAGCGAATATCGAACGTCACCATCGCGGTTCTCTCCCAGTCGGGCCCAGCAGCCCGTTGTCGCGGCCAGAGTTTGTTTCGAGGCCGCCATGAGAGTGTAATTTCGCCGAGCTCTAGGCTGCGGTAGGTCGTTCTTGCAGTAGGTCGTTGCTTGGCGCCGAGCCGCTGGTCGGGACCGAGCTCAGCGTTGGGCAGGCTTCGTCAATGGCCAGACGCTGAAGGTGTGGCACGCGGTCTACCAGCGCGCTGAGTCGTGTGGGCGAGATAGCGAGGATCTCGATGTCGTCCATTGCGATGATCTCGAGCGCAGGCGGCGGCGAAGAGCGCATTGCGCGGCCCAGTCCTATTGATTCACCGACCGAGCGAGCCTGGCCGCCATCGAACACAACCGCGGTTGGGTCAGCGACGAGGTAGGACCAGCGGCCGGCGAGGTCCAAGCCGCCTATGGGTTCTCCGGAGCGAACAACGAACCTGTCGGCCCAGGTCGACAGGTCGGCGACGACGTCTCGGGGAGCGGAGCGAAGTGCTGGGTAGTTGGCCAGCATCTCGATCTCGTGTCGGTTGATTCCGTGGTGACGGTATTTGTGCAGCATGGCGCTGTCTCCTTCTTGCTGA
>CAWKYX010000326.1:0-3791 GCA_963854265.1 Acidimicrobiia bacterium | reverse complement strand
CGGATCCGGCGAAGCGGCTCGCCTTCGAGCTGAGCGAGGTCGTGACCCTGGTACTCGACCGAACCACTCTTGATGGAATTCAGCCGAATGATCGACTTGGCGACAGTGGACTTGCCACAGCCAGACTCGCCTACGATGCCGAGTGTTTCGCCCTCGGCAACATCGAAAGAAATGCCGCTCACCGCGTGGACGACGGCGCCCTTACCAACCGGGAATTCAACCTCCAGGTCCTTGACCTGGAGAATGACATTCGGGTCGTCGCGCAGCGGCGCGTGTCCGGATCCAGCCATCAGGCACCTCCTCCGGCGTAACCAGTTACCGGCAGACCAGCAGCGGTCTCTCCGGCCGCAACGTTGGACGCGAGGGCCTCACGGCCACGGTCGGTGTTGGCCGGATGGAAACAAGCGAACTCGTGCATCCCCTTTACTCCCTGACTCTCGGGCACAGCCTCCATGCAGTCCGCCTGCGCAAATCGGCAGCGCGGGGCGTAGGCGCACTGCTCTGGCGGATTGATCAGTTCGGGCGGCCGCCCGGGGATTGGATCAAGCCGGGTGTGGCTGGGCTGATCGATTCGCGGGATCGAACGAAGCAGCGCATCGGTGTAGGGGTGGCGTGAGTCGCTGAAAAGGTTCTCGGTATTCGAGCGCTCCACGATGCGACCGGCGTACATCACGGCAACATCGTCGCAGCGGCCCCGAGCAACACCGAGATCGTGGGTGATGAGAATCATCGACATGCCGCGTTCTTCGCGCAGCTTGTCGAGAAGGTTGAGGAGGTGGCGTTGCACGGTCACGTCGACGGCAGTGGTGGGCTCATCGGCAATCAGCAGCGAGGGTTCGCAGGCGAGCGCCATGGCAATGACCACTCGCTGGCGGAGACCACCCGAAAGTTCGTGTGGGTATTGATCCACCCGCTTCGCGGGGTCAGGCAAACCCACCTGGCCGAGCAGATCTTCCGCTTCGGCGAGGGCATCTCGTCGGCTGCGGCCCATGTGATAGCGCAGGGTCTCGGCGATCTGTTCGCCGCACTTCTTCACGGGATTAAGCGATGTCATCGGGTCCTGGAAGACCATCGTCATCTCAACACCCCAGAAATGCTTCTGGCCCGACGCCGCGAGGGCCCGGACATCCTTGCCTTCGAACGTGACCTCTCCCTCGATCTCGGCGGTGCGAGGCAGCAGGTTCATCAGGGTCTTCGCGGTAACGGACTTGCCCGACCCCGACTCGCCCACGATGCCGAGCATCTGGCCCTTTTCGAGATCGAAGCTCACACCATTCAACGCCCGCACGACGCCGCGGGTGGTGGGAAACCGGACACTGAGATCACGAACGGAAAGCTGTGGTTCCGACATTGGTTCCTAGAAGGCCGTTTCTCTGACATCGGTGTACTGGCGTATGCGATCGCCGGCGAAGTTGAGCGCCAGGATCGTGGCGAACATCACGGCGATTACCAGAAGCGCAACGTGCGGGTAATCAGAGAGCGCCCGCCCTTTGCTCGATTCATTGATGATCTTTCCCCAACTCAACTGGCCAGCTGATTCGCCCTCCACGGAGAGCCCAAGGAAGGCAAGGCCACCCTCGGCGACCATCGCTACGCCGATCCCCAGGAGGCCAAGGCCACCCATGGGGATGAGGACATTCGGCAGCAGTTCTCGAATGATGATGCGCCCGTTCTTTGCCCCGATCACCCGAGCGGCATCCACGAATTCGCGTTCGGCGAACACCAGGGTTTGGGCCCGAGCGAGCCGGCCAACCGGAGCAACCGACAAGATGCCGAGGGTCAGCGAGACGACCTGCAGCGTGCGACTGAAGGTGGTGACGATCAGGATTGCCAGGATGAGCGCCGGGAAGGACAACAGCGCGAAGAAGAAGAAGCTGACCGCCTGGTCGATGACACCCTTCATGTAGCCGGCAATCATGCCAAGAGTGCCGCCAACCACAAGTCCGAAGGTAATGGCGAACGCACCGACCACCAGAGAGACACGGGCTCCCCAGACCGCACGGGCGAACACATCTCGACCAGCGTTATCGGTGCCGAAGAAGTGACTCCAGCTCGGCCCTTCCTTGAGTGGACCATTGTTGATATCTGTTGGGTCGGCGATTGGAAGCACTGGGGCAAGGATGGCCACAAGCACGATCGCCGAAAGCCAGGTGATGCACAGCCAAAAGCCGAAGCCCAGGGTCTTCTCTACCGCTTCGTCGGGCCCATCTTCGGCCATCGCAACAGCCAGGCGGCCGGCTTCGAGTTCGGTGTTTTCGGTGCCGCTCACGTTGCTCTCACTCTCGGGTCGAGCCATCCATAGAGGAGATCAACAAGGAAGTTGATCACCACAAACCCGACGGCGACGATCGAGATCAACGCAACGACCGTCGGTTGATCTTGGCGCAGCACCGAAGTTACCAGGAGGGCACCGATGCCCTGAATGCCGAAAATCTGCTCGATCACCAGCGAGCCGCCAATGAGGGCTCCAGTGTTCACACCAAAGACGGTGATGACGGAGAAGAGAGAGGGGCGCAGCGCGTGGCGGTACATGATGTGGCGGGGCGGCATGCCCTTCGCCCGGGCCATGTGCACAAAGTCATCCTGGAGCGTGGTGATGAGGTCGGTTCGCAACAGCCGCTGATACGTGGCCGCGAGACCGAGGCCGAGGGTGAAGGCGGGCAGCGTGAGCGCCTTGATCTGCGTGGAAATACTTCCCTCGGTGAAGGTGGACGGAAAGAGGTTCCAGCGAAAGCTGAAGGCGTAGAGGAGCACGATGCCGAGGGCAAAGTTGGGAATTGACAACAGGCCGAAAGAGCCGATCGTGCTCACTCGGTCGAAGCCTCGGTTGGCCCGCCGGGCCGTGGAAACACCCCACGGAATTGCCAGCCCGAGGGCCACGATCTGGGCGTAGACCACGAGCTTGAGCGTCCGGGGCAGCCGCTGGCTGACCAGCTCGGAGATTTCAGTACCGCCAATGAGCGAGTTTCCGAAGTCCCCGCGAGCCATTTCTCCGACCCAAATTCCATAGCGGATCGGCACCGGCCGATCGAGGTTAAATTCCTCCTCGGCTTCGCGGACCAGCTCGCAGTCAGTTTTTCCGCCGCCGGCTGAGCTCGTATCGGGGAGCTCTCCCCGCTCGACGGCACCACAGTCGGTGCCGCCGATGATCGGACCCACGATGTTCTCAAGTGGGCTGCCGATCCAGTTCAACGACGCAAAGGTCGAGAACGTGACGGCAAAGAGGACAAGGACCAGTTGCAATACGCGTTTAAATATGAAATTGCGCATTAGACGAGAGCTTTCTCGCTCATCAACTGGTCCTTGTCACTCCTCATCGTGATTGACCATTCCAGTGGGTTACTCGACCCAGGCGTTGTGGAGGAAGATGGAGCCAGCGCTGTTACACATCACGGCTTCACCGTCAGGACCGGTGGTTCCACAGAGGTTCTTCACGTTGTCGTTGAATCCGACAACCCAGTTCGCGTGGGTCACGAAGATATAGGCGTAGGTGTCGTGCATGTCCTGCGCGATTTCCTGCCAAGCGGCGATGCGCTCGGCCTCGTCGGTGGTTGCCCGCTGGGCAAACATCAACTCGTCACGCTCGGGGTTGCACACACGGACCCAGTTGAGGGCAATTCCCGCACCAGCGGTAGCGCACTCGAGCCAGATGACCTCGTTGTCAGGTTCGACAGCACCGAACTGACGCCAGGTGACCACGTCGTATAAACCGAAGGCCACTTCGGTGATGTGGGCGGTCTGGAGCAGCTCCTGACGGGTGATGTTGAAGTAGTCCTCCCATCCATTGACCA
>CAWKYX010000325.1:0-3805 GCA_963854265.1 Acidimicrobiia bacterium | reverse complement strand
GGCGCTGTGGCGTTGCCCAGCACCGCTGGAGCCGTGTTGGCGGGACCAGCGCTCGATCCGCCGGCCACAGTGCTCGATGCCATCGTGGCCAACGTCACAGAGCGGCCCGACGAGGCGGCGGTGGTCGCGGGCAGCGACCAACTGACATGGGCCCAACTGGGAGTTCGTGCCGCCGAGATCTCGGCGCTGTTGGCCGGTGGGGGGGGTCGGCGCAGGGTCACGTGTCGCACTCTGTTCGAATCGGTCGCCCGATGTTGTCGCCGGGATTGTTGCGGTGATGGGACTCGGAGCTTCCTACGTGCCGCTCGATCCGACCTATCCGTCCGAGCGGATTCAAGGCACGGTCGAAGTCGCCGGAGTCTCCGTCGCTCTCGTGCACGGCGACGCCCCTGCCTTGACCGACAACGACATCGTTCTCGGCCCCAGAGCCCAAGCCGCACCTGGTGCAGCATTCTCGCCTGGACCGGTGGCAGCAGACGACGAGGCATATGTCATCTTCACCTCGGGCTCGACGGGTACCCCACGCGGCGTTCCCGTGAGTCACGGGCAACTCGCGGCAAGCACGGCTGCCAGGTACCAGGCGTATCACTCGGCCCCTGATCGATTCTTGGTGATCTCGAGCCTCGCCTTTGACCCCAGCGTTGCGGGTTTGTTCTGGGCCCTGACGTCTGGCTGCACGGTCGTGCTGCCCACCGACGCCGAAGCCCACGATCCCGACGCCCTGCTGGAATTGTTCGCCACCCAGGACATCACCCACACGCTGTTGGTCCCGACGCTGTACCAGGCGCTGCTGGAGCGAGGCGCTGAGCAGTCGGCGTGGCCCAGCCAGGTGATTGTGGCGGGCGAAGCGTGTCCTCTTCGCCTGGTCAACCGCCACTTCGAGGTTCGACGTTAGAGTTCGCTCGCGAACGAGTACGGACCAACGGAGTGCACGGTATGGGCCACCGTCCACCACTGCAGCCCAGACGACGTTTCCACTCCGATTGGCCCACCGATAGCGGGCACCTGGGTGGCCGTGGTCGGAGGCGACGACAACCCTGTCCCGATCGGCGTGCGCGGTGAGCTCATCATCGGCGGAGCCGGGGTCGTCGGGGGCTACCTGGGCGACGACGGTGCGACCGCTGAGCGTTTTGGTGTTGACGACCTGTTGGGTCGCTTCTTTCGAACACGGGACCGAGCCGTCCTCGTCGATGGGACTGTCCACTTCCTCGGGCGCAGCGACAACCAGCTCAACCTGGGCGGCGTACGCGCAGAACCCGAAGAGATCGAGCGAGTGCTTCTTGACGCTGGGGGAGTGGGAGCCGTTGTGGTCGTGGCTGTCGACTCTCGCCCGCTGTCTCAGCTGATCGAGTCTGCGCCGCTGGCGGAGTTGAGCATCGCCATGGCGCGAGCCGCAACGGCTGACGACCCCGCGCAAGCGTTGGCTGCGGCGCTCCGCGAGTTTCACGAACCGGACTTGACGTTGGTCGCCCACGTCGAGGCCGGCGCCGCGGGCGACGTGGATGTGGCCGCGCTCAGAGCACGTGCGCAGCGCGACCTCCCAGCCGCATTGCGGCCCCGGAGGTTTGTCGTCCACCCGTCGCTGCCCCGGTCGCCGATGGGCAAGATTGATCGCGCACAGGTGGCGTTGCTTACGATCCCCGACGATGACGTCGAACCTGGACCAGTTTGGAGTGGCGACGACCAAGCGACGGCCACCGTGTGCCGGCTGTTCCGAGAGACGCTCAGGATCTCGGCGGTTGGTGACCAAGACTCCTTCTTCGACCTCGGGGGACACTCGTTGCTGGCATTGCAGCTCTTGGCTCGCCTGAACGACGTCTTTGCAACCGAGGTGAGCGTCGCTGCGCTTTACGACGCGCCGACCCCAGCTGCGCTTGCGCAGCTCGTGGGAGCACCGTCGGGTCCGCAGAGCCAACTCGAGTATGTCGTGCCGATCCAGCCGAATGGCACGAGAACGCCGTTGTTCGGCGTCCATGTGCTTGGTCCGAATGCCGAGTACTACCGACCGCTGAGCAACCGCATGGGGCCAGACCAACCGCTCTACGGCCTCGGCCTCGCCGCCGGCCTCGAAGACGCAGATGCACCAACACGGGTTGACGAGATCGCCGCGCTCTATGTGCATGAGATCGAGCGGGTTGCACCGGACGGGCCGGTCGCGTTGGCCGCGGTGTCGCTCGGTGCGGTCGCCGCATTCGAGTTGGCGCAGAGCCTGCGGGATCGAGGTCGCGATGTGGCGCTGATCGCGTTTTTTGATGCCACGGGTCCCGAGGCCCAGATCGACCCCGAGACCACAACGCACTGGCTGCGCGCTCACGCCGAGGAGTTCCGCACGGGCGCGGTGCAGTACTTCCGCGATCGACGGTCGAATCTCAACCTGCGGGCCGAGCGTGGCCGTCAACGACTTGAAATCTCGCTACGACAGCTCGTGCATGCCCCCATGCCGGACCGGCTGAAGATTCGGCGGTTCATTGAGGCGAATGTTGCAGCGGCGCTTGCCCACGAGGCCTCGTCATATCCCGGCCCCATCTGCGTATTCAAGGCGGAGGAGGATCCGTTTGGCTGGGGCCGTGGCGATAACAAGCTGGGCTGGGGGAGCGTGGCCACTGGTTCGTTCAACGTGGTTGATGTCCCGGGTGGGCATATGTCGATGTTGACCGAACCCCACGTCGGCGCTCTGGCTCGGGCGCTGTCCACCGAACTCGATCGCAAGGTCACCCCTGGGGCCCTGGAAGATCTCGCGACTGGCGACGCCATCGCGTCCAGGCTGCGCCGGGCGCTCCACAGCGGCACATTCAGCGCGGCCGTGGCCGACCTTGGGCGCAGCAGCGGGCTCGACCCTGCGGCAGCGGACCTGGTAACCCGGGCCGACGCTGCGCTTCGATCGGTGGCTGATTACGCACGCTCGGAGCGAGATCGGATCATCGATGCTTTCGAAGCAGCGTCCGTTCAGGCTGTTGCCGGCGATGTCCCGAACCGGCTCGAACATGCCTCCTTGACGGTCACGGTCGACAACCCGGACCAGGCAATCGCCGTCCTGGTTGGGCTTGGCTATGTCATGCAGCACCCGATGAGCCCCGGGGCGTGGCGGGCCTACAAGCGGCGGCAGACATCGGTGACGCTTATCACCCTCGACCAGGCCACCACGAGGGTGCACATCGTGTGGGGGCAAGACGCAGAATCAGGCGCCTGACCACACCGACCAGCGCCGACCTAGCTGCGCTGGACCTACCTGGATGGGCATGGCCGGCCTACTGGGCTATCCGCCCAGTTCGCCTTGTCGCCGATCGGGTGGCCGGTAGGCGTGCAGGCGGCGACCTCGGGCCCTATCTGGGCACACCAACAGCCATGGTCACGCCGATTCTTCGAGTTGGCGAGGTCAATGCCGATGACCTCCTGGTCAATATTGGATGCGGCGACGCCAGAGTTTTGATCGAGGCGGCTCGGTCTTTCGGTTGTCGGGGCCAGGGCATCGAGCGAGATCCCGATTTGGCTGCCACGGCACGAGATGCCGTGCGCCGCGCAGGTCTGACTGAACGCATCGACATCATCGAGGCTGACGCAAACGAGACCGACATGAGCGACGCCACGGTCGCTTTCGCTTTCCTCCCCGCCGAGGCAACGGCGACCATCTTGCCCAAGGCTCTGGCCGCAATGCCGACGGGTTCTCGATTCGTGGCACATGAGCAATTGACCAAGCGGTGGCCGATCCAGCCCACGCGATCCGAACTCGTCGTTGACGGTGGAGTCACGGTCGTTTCGGTGTGGCAGGTGCCCTGAACAACGCCGGATCCGGGCGGTCTGTGGC
>CAWKYX010000324.1:0-3821 GCA_963854265.1 Acidimicrobiia bacterium | reverse complement strand
GTTCGCTGTGGCGCCAATACGCAGCAGCGAGCGCAATCGAGCCGGCGACTAAGACAGCCCCCAGCCACCAACGCTCGCCAACCTGGGCCACAGCGAGCAGCGACGTGACCACCAAGCCCGTGATCAACGCTACGCCGACGGCGTCGAAGCGGATTTTAGCGGGGCGATCGCGAGTGCTGGGAAGCGTCCGCCAGCCCATCACGAGGGCAATAGCGGTGAGAGGAACTTGGACAATGAACACGAGTCGCCAACTCCCCACGGCGAGCAGGCCAGCAACAACGACCGGTCCACCAAACCCCATGACACCCCAAACCAAAGAGTTCGCCGCGAACGCCGCCGGCCGGAGCCGAGCGGGATAGGCCAATCCGACCGCCGTCAACGCGACAGCGATGACGAGGCCTCCCCCGATCCCCTGCAGCGCCCGGGCTACGACTAACAGCGGCAGGTTCGGTGAAGCCGCGACCGCCAGGCTCGTTGCCAGAAACCAAATACCCGTCACGCGGAATGTTCGCCGGACGCCAACGGCATCAATAATCGGACCCGCCATGATCCCGGCGATCGCCGAGGTCGCCAAGAACGCCGTGATCACCCAGGGAACCAACGCCACGTTGCCGAGATCGTCGGTGATGCTGGGCAGGGCAGCCACAATGGCGAGCCCATCGAAAGCTGCCAGGGCGACGACGGTGAGGTTTGCCACCGTCACGGGCAAGTACTCCCCCCGCCAGATGCTCTCACCTCTGTCCTGCGTCACGCCGGGACCGTACCCGCACCGTCCGCCAACACGTCACGATGGGCCGCAGCGGCGGAGTCGAGTCAGGGCTTAGGCCATGTGATTAGCGAGCTGCCTGGGTCGACACGCCGACCCGGCGCCAGAGAGCGCGCGCCGATTCCTCAGCCTCGTGGAGCAACGCGTCCTCGTCGACGATCGTGAGTCGACCATCGTCGATCAGGATCTGGCCGTCCACAATCACATGGGTCACGTTGGCGGGCGACGCGCAGAACACCAGGGCGCTCGGCACACGATGCACCGGTGCAGTAAAAACCGATCTCAGGTCCACGACGACGAGGTCGGCACGCTTCCCGGCCTCGATGCTGCCAATGGACTCGTCGCCGAATGCGGCCGCGCCGCCGCGGCAGGCCATGGTGAGGGCGTCTTCGGGTTGCAGCGCCATGGGATCGAGATGGTGAATTTTCTGCAGCAGCACGGTTGATTTCAAAACCTCGAACATGTCTTGCCGGTTGTTGCTGCCGGGGCCGTCGCTGGCAAGGGCCACCCGGATGCCGCGGGCGCGCATGTCGAGGATCCGAGGGACACCAGATGCCAGGTACATATTGCTCACCGGACAATGCACGACCACCGCGTCCCGTTTGGCCACCAGATCGAGTTCGCCGTCATCGAGCCAAACACTGTGTGCCAACTGGACATCGGGACCGAGCAGCCCCAGCGATTCGAGCCATTCGACATGGCGCATGCCCCGCTCCTCGAGGCTCATCTCCACTTCCTCGCGTGTCTCAGCACAGTGGATGTGTGTGCCGCCGCCCCACGACCGTGACGCATCTGCGGTGGCCCGCATGGTCTCGTCGGAGCATCCCCACGGGATAAGCGGAGCGAGCTCGACTCTGATGCGGTCACCGTCATGGCCGTGCCAGCGGTCGCGGACAGCACGAGTCCGCTCGAGGATCTGATCGGCTGTCTCGGCAAGGCTCGGCTCGTAGTTCCGGTCGGCCCAGCCCCGTGCCAGCAAGAACCTGATCCCCAACTCGTCAGCCGCCTTACAGACGGCATCGTCGATTCGTTCGTCGATGTGGATGTACTGGTGGTCGATCACCGAAGTCGCGCCCGTTCGCAAATTCTCGACCAACCCCAGCATCGCTGCGAGCTTGGCCGACTCACGATCGAGATGCACGGCTCCGGGCCAGACGCAGTCGCGTAACCAGTCCAAGAGCGATTTGTCGTCGGCCAGCCCGCGGAAGAACGTCTGGAAAAGGTGCGTGTGCGCGTTGACCATTCCCGGCATGACTGCGCCCCCCTTGGCGTCAATCACCCGGTCTGCCCGAGCAACCAGGTCGGCCGGGGCAGCGCCTGCTCCGACAGAAGCAATGGCGGTATCGACGACGTGAACCCACCCCACGTCGTGCACCGTGAACTCGTTGTCAACAGTGACCACCGAGCCCCCGGCAATCAACGTCTCAGTCATGGGGCGACCAGTGGGCGAAAGCATCCACCACTGGCTTGATGTCGGGCATCAGCGGATACAGAATCGGACACGTGACGCCGGCGTCGATGTATTCCGCGACCGTGTCGCGGCACTCAGTGGAGGTGCCCACTGCCATCAGCTTGCGAACGAGGTCGTCGGGGATGAGGTGGGCAGCCTTGCGGTAGTCATCCTCGGTTGCCGGCCAGCCCACAATCTCCTGCACTCGTTCCACCAGCTCGGGGTCGGCGCCGGACGCCTTCATGATGTGGGGTTCGGTACCGAGGTAGTAGGCCACCAACGACTTGCCGACCATGACAGCCTCTGCCGGGTCGTCATCGGAGAGTGCACATGCCAGCAGCTCTGGCCGGTCGATCTGGTCGAGGGTCTTTCCGGCACGGGCACCCCCGGCCGCCACTCGGGCCACGGCATCGCGGATGTAGTCGATGGACACGACGTAGTTGAGAACAGGCCCCTCGCAGATCTCTCCCGACAGCTCAAGCATCTTGGGGCCGGTGGCACCGATGTAGATGGGGATGTCTCGGGGCCCGGTGTCGCCGTAGGCGACATCGAGGCGCACCCGATCAAGCTGCACGAACTCGCCTTCATAGGTGACCTCTTCCATGGTGAAGAGCTCGCGGATGGCCTCGATGTTCTCGCGCATGGCGGTCAACGGCTTACGTCTGTCGGCACCGACGCGACTCGCGATGGGTTCCCACCAAGCGCCAAGACCCAACATGACTCGACTCTGGCCTTCGGGGGTGAGACCACCGAGCTCCCACATCGTGCTCCACGTGGCCGCGATTACGGCCGGGTTGCGCGTGTAGATCGGCAACACGCCGCTTCCGATCCGGATGCGACTAGTGGCGGCCAACAGGGCGCTCATCATGACCACGCAGTCCCGGGCCAGGCGAGTGTCGGCCTGCCATATCTCGGCGAAACCCTGCTCCTCTGCGTATTTGGCAATCTCCAGTTCGTATGAGATGTCGTGCTTGTCTTGGAGGTAGAGCGCCATACGTTGTGCCATGAGCCGGGATCCTACAGCCGTTGCAGCCAGCGGGATCTCTTGCCGTGTCAGGGAACTAAGCTCTGGCCATGCGCGTCCTGCTCGTTGACGGTTTTGCCGAAGCAAGCCCCGTCTCTGAGGCGACTCGATCGGCGCTCGAGGCGAGCGGCCACGGCATCACGGTGTTGAAACTCGCCGACGCCGGGTTCGATACCTTCATGAGCGCCGACGAACGTCGTGCCTATCACGAGCCCCACAACCTGATTTCGCCCGAGCAGCAAGCGTCGGCCGACCTGGTGCGTAGCCACGATGCGCTGGTGATCTGCACCCCCATCAGGTCAGGGACCATCGAGCCCCGGGTCAAGAGTTGGTTCGAGAGAGTGTTCATCCCCGAGGTCTCGTTCACGTTCACGAAAGGCGGGCGGATCACAGGTGCGCTCAAGAACATCCGCCGAGTCGCCATGATCGTGGACTGCCCCGATGATGACCCTGCCCCACACCGCCGCGGTGGCTCGACACGCTCCGTTGTCCGCGCGGTCCGCCTCAATTGTGCCAAAACCTGCCGCAGCACATACGTCCAATTGCACCCAGGCACCGACACCCAAGCCCATATCGCCAGC
>CAWKYX010000323.1:0-3842 GCA_963854265.1 Acidimicrobiia bacterium | reverse complement strand
CGATGACGCCGGTGTAGAGGTGATCGAGGTAGTACTTCTCTTTAAGCAACGTGTGACCGGCCTTGGCCACTTTGTTCTTGCTCGTGAGGCCGTTTGCCAGCTCGGTGGCAGCCGGGCTCTGTGCGTTGACCCGCACGAAGAAGTAATAGAACGCACCGGCCCCCCCGGTGATCGCAACCAGCGTCGATGCAATCGCCAGGCTCCAGCTGGGAGCGCCATGGGAAATAGCCGGGAAGTAGGCCGCAGTGGGCTCGACAAAGTGGCCGAAACGTTCGTGCCAGCTCTCGGGGAAGACCTGGAATCCTGCCGGCAGGTTCAAGAAGCCGGCGATGATTGCCATGCCACTCAGGATGTACAACGGGATCAAAATCCGCGGACCGGACTCATGAGGCTCATGGGCATGACCGTGTTCGTCAGCGTGGTCATGATCGTCGGCCTCGTCACCATGATTACCGTGCATGTGCTCGGCGCCACGCCACTCGCCGAAGAACGTGAGGTAGATCACTCGGGTCATGTAGGCACATGTCAGCGCTGCGCCGATCATGCCCATGACCAGCGCAAATACGTAGGTGCCATTGCCGCCGGTACCGCCGTTGAAAAGATCCCAACCACCGGTGCCGACGAGGATCTCGTCCTTCGACCAGAAGCCGGCTAACGGCGGAAGGCCCATGAGCGCGACGGTGCAGATCATGAAGGTCACGAACGTCTTCGGCATGAACTTTCGCATGCCACCCATGTGGGTTTTCATGTCGAAGCTGTGGACCGAGTGGCTGACCGAACCTGCACCGAGGAACAACCCGGCCTTGAAGAACGCATGGGTGAACAGGTGGAAGACGGCGGCTGTCCAGGCTCCGACGCCGAGCGCCATCACCATGTAGCCGAGCTGGGAAACCGTCGAGTACGCCAACACCTTCTTGATGTCGTCTTGGACAAAGGCCAGCAAGCCTGCACCGACCAAGGTGACCGAGCCGACCAGGGCCATGATGTTGAAGCTCGAGCCGCCGATGGAGTAGCCCTCGAAGAACACGCCGTACAGGCGGGCAACCATGTAGATGCCGGCAACGACCATGGTGGCTGCGTGGATAAGCGCCGAGACGGGCGTGGGACCGGCCATGGCATCGGGTAGCCACGTGTGCAGCACGAATTGGCCGGACTTCGACATGACTGCTGCGGTCAGACACAAGGCGGCGATGAACAGCGTGGTCTGGCCGATCTCGTGGCCGATGGCCGCCTTGTTGATGTCGATGATGCTCCAGCTCTGGCCGGTGGACCAGAACAGGATGATCATGCCGATCAGCAACCCCACGTCGCCAACACGGTTGGTGAGGAAGGCCTTGAGCGCGGCATCGGAGTTGGGTTTCTCTTCCCACCAATGGCCGATCAACGCAAAGGAGCAGACGCCGACCAACTCCCAGCCCACAATCATCTGCAGGACGTTCTCGCTGAGCACGAAGAACAACATCGAAGCCGTGAACAAGCTGAGGAAAGCGAAGTAGTGCGTGTAGCGCCGATCGCCATCGACGTAGTCGGTGCTGTACACGTGCACGAGCAGCGAGATCGCGGTGACCACGAACAGCATCATCACGGTGAGGCCGTCGACCATGATGCCGACCTGGAACTTCTGGGCGTTCTCGCCGCTGCCGTTCTCCCACCAGGTGAAGCTCCGAACCACGGCATCGACGCCGACCGATGCTTCGTGGCCTTCGCCCTCGGCGCCCTCTTCTGCGTGATCGTCTTCGGCTTCTGTCGCGGGCAAGGCAAGTTCCGAGCCCGCAGCAAGCTCGATCGTCGAACCGAGGGCTTCTTCGCCCTCTTCATGTTCTTCTTCGCTGTCGTTGTGCTCAACACGGTCGGCGGCGCTGTCGACCTGACCAATCCACTGGCCGGCAGTGAGAATTGCCAACAAGAACGCAATGGCGACAGCGGCAATACCGACTTCGGCACCCTTGTAGGGGAAGCGCTTGCCGAAGAACAAGATGATCACGAACGCCGCCGCGGGCAGCGCGGGAATGATCCAGGCGTTTTCGAGGAACCAACCGCTGGCGGAGACGATCTCGGTGGGTCCTTCTGTGGCGAAGGTCATCAGGGATCCCATGTCAGCCCTTCATCTGGTCGATCTCGGAAATATCGACACTGCGCTTGTTACGGAAGATGAGCAACACGATGGCCAGACCAACGCCAACCTCGGCAGCCGCAATGGCGATGACGAACAGCGCAAATACTTCACCGGCGACCGTGCCATTGAATGCGCCGAAGGCCACCAGGTTGATGTTGACCGCGTTGAGGATGAGCTCGATGGACATGAGGACCATCACGCCGTTGCGCCGCGACAAGACGCCGTAGACGCCGATGCAGAAGAGCACCGAGCTGAGCAGCAGGAACTGGACCAGCAACATGGCTACTCCTTCCTCGCCACGACAATGGCGCCAATGAGAGCTGCGAGCAGCAGGACCGATGTGGCTTCGAACGGCACGATGAAGTCCGAGAAGATGGAGTCTGAGACTTGCTCGGCGGTCTGGGGTGCCCGGTTGCGGGGCAACTCTTTGCCGCGCCAGAAGTCCACGGTTGCGTAGGACATAATGCCCAACAACAACAGCCCGACGGCGGCTGCGGTGGGACGGTTAGCGAGGTTGACATCGTCGTCGTCGCCCATGCTGGCCTTGGTGAGCATGATGCCGAACAAGAACAACACGATGACTGCACCGATGTAGACAAGCACCTGCGTGACGCCAACGAACTCTGCGCCCAACAACAAGAATTGCCCGGCCGCGCCAGCCAACACCAGAATCAACCACAGGGCTGCGTGGACCACATTGCGCGTGGTCACGACCTTGAGTGCTGACCCGATCATTGTGGCCGCCATGATGGAGAAAAAGATGTTCTGGGCGACCATCAGCGGGGCACCTTCTTCACCTTTTGTTCCGAACCTGCCTCGTACTCTTCGAAGTCGGGGACGGTGTGCATCCACTCGCCGAGGCGCTCTTTGTCATGGAGCAGATCGGCGATCTTGAGCTCGGAGAACTCGTATTCGGGCGTCCAGAACAGTGCGTCGAATGGGCAGACCTCGACACAGATACCGCAGTACATGCAGAGGCTGTAGTCGATGTCGAAGCGGTCCAGCGCGTTCTTCTGGCGCGGGCTTCCGCCCGCGCGCCGTGGCGGAGCGAGGTACTTGTGGCCCTCGATGTAGATGCACCAGTCCGGGCACTCGCGTGCGCAGAGCATGCAGGAGGTGCAGTTCTCTTCGTGGAGCGCAATGACGCCGCGGGCGCGGGGAGCGGGTGATTCCTTCTCATGCGGGTACTGCACCGTCTGGGCCCCGACGCTGGGACGCGGGATCGGGTTCTTCGCACCATCGGGAAAGAGCGTCCGCATCATGGTCTTGAACGTGACTCCAAGACCCTTGATAAGACCAGGCATCTGCGGCATCTACAGCACCACTTTCAGGACGCCAGTGGCCACAATGTTGACCAGGCTGAGGGGGATGAGGAACTTCCAGGCCAAACGCTGGAGCTGATCTTCACGGAACCGGGGATAGGTGAACCGGAACCAGTAGATGAAGAACGCCACCAACATCATCTTGCCGAACAGGATGAGCGGGCCAATCACATTGAAGATTTCGTTCGCGGGGTTGATGCCCGGCACGTACCAGCCACCGAGGAACAGCGTTGCGGCCACCGCAGAGAACACAGCCGACGTGGCGAATTCGCCAATGAAGAACAGCAGGAATCGAATGCCCGAGTACTCGGTGAGGTAGCCCGAGATCAGCTCGGATTCCGCGATTGGCATGTCGAACGGCGCCTGGGTGAGCTCTGCTTGCACCGCAATCATGAAGATAAAGA
>CAWKYX010000322.1:0-3843 GCA_963854265.1 Acidimicrobiia bacterium | reverse complement strand
GCTAAATCGATCTTTTGACCGAGGGCGGAGAGGATGCGCTCTAGGGCATCGGCCTGGTCGGAGGTGCGTGGAAAACCGTCGAGCAAAACACCGTTTTGCATGATGTCGTCTTCGGCAAGACGCTCACCAACGATGCCGTTCATGACGTCGTCGCCAACCAGGCCGCCGTTCGCCATCGTTTCTTCAGCTTGGCGCCCGAGTTCCGTGCCGGCCGAAACGGCGGCCCGCAACATGTCGCCGGTCGAGACGTGGATACAGCCATAGGAACTGGCGATCCGGAGAGACTGGGTGCCCTTCCCGGAGCCTTGGCGCCCGAGAATCACCATTCGCAACGCACGCATCTACTTCAGGAATCCCTCGTAATTGCGCATCATCAGTTGGCTATCGATCTGCTTCATCGTCTCGAGCGCAACGCCCGAGGCAATGAGCAAGGAAATGCCACCGAAGGCGAAGCCGCCAGCACCGCCGCCTTGGCCAGCGCCGCCGTCGGTGTTGAGCGTGAGCTGGATGAGAATCGATGGCACGAGGGCCACCGAGGCAATGAAGAGCGCACCCGGGAAGGTGATACGAGACAGAATGCGCTGCAGATAACGCTCGGTCTGCGGACCCGGACGGATACCCGGGATAAAGCCGCCCTGTTTACGAATGGTGTCGGCCTGTTTGGCCGGATCGAAGCTGATGGCGGTGTAGAAGTAGGCGAACCCGACAATCAACAGACCGAAGAAGATGTAGTAGGTGACCGCCGCCGTGTTCGCGAGGTTGCTATCGACCCAGCTCTGGATGCTGCCACCAATCCCCTCAGCGGGGAGCGCAGCCGCCAGCAGGTTCGGCAAGTAGAGCACCGAACTCGCGAAGATGATCGGGATCACGCCCGACTGGTTGACCTTGAGCGGGATGTAGGTGGATTGACCGCCATACATTCGTCGCCCGACAACGCGCTTGGCGAACTGCACCGGAATCCGGCGTTGGCCTTGCTCGATGAACACAATCGCCACAAGAAGCGCAACCGCCACAGCGATGAGAATGATCAGCGGGATGAGGCCGTTCTCGGCCTCAACGAGCGCACCCTGCGCCGGCAGCGACGAAACGACGCTGGCCATGATCAACAGCGACATGCCGTTGCCGATTCCTCGCTGGGTGATGAGTTCGCCGATCCACATCAGCAACGCCACACCACTGGTGAGTGTGAGGACCACCACGAAGACAGTCCAAGCGTTGAACTTTGGCAGAAGGTCGACGTTGCCAACCAAACCACCCTGATGGAAGAGGAAGGCGAACGAGGTGGACTGCACGATCGCAATCGAGACCGTCATGTAACGAGTCCACTGTGTGATCTTGCGCTGACCAACGGCGCCCTGCTGCTGCCACTGTTCAATCTTGGGAATCACGACGCCGAGGATCTGCATGATGATCGACGATGTAATGTACGGCATGATCCCCAGCGCGAAGATCGCGAACTGGGTGAGCGCGCCGCCCGAGAAGAGCTGGATGTAGCCAAGTAGACCGGACTGATTTGCCTGATCGCGCAGCCCTTGGACTGCCTCGATATCGACACCTGGCGCGGGGATAAACGACCCCAGCCGGTACAGGCCGATCATGCCCAACGTGAACAGAATCTTGTTCCGAAGGTCGTTGACCCGGAAAATGTTCAGAACCCGCGACAGCACGGCTCTCTCCTTCCCCGTTCGGGAAATCAGCGATTGGTGTGTTGGCTGAAGCTGCCGTGTGGGGGACGAACGTCCCACGGAAGCTCCAAGGTCTCGACACTACCCCCCGCAGCAGTGATCGCTGCCTCGGCAGATTTCGAGAAGCCGTGGGCCTTGATGTTAATGGCCTTGGTGAGTTCACCGCGACCGAGAATCTTTAGGAGCGCGCCCTTCGAGATCAAACCGTGTTCAAGGAGGATCTCCGGAGAGACTTCGGTGAGACCAGTTTCTTCGAGCGTGTCGAGGTTGATCGCCTGGTATTCGACCCGGAACGGGTTGGTGAAACCGCGGAGTTTAGGAATCCGTTGGAGGAGGGGCATTTGCCCACCCTCGAAGCCGATCGACACAGTGTTGCGGGCGCGCTGGCCCTTGGTACCGCGGCCGGCAGTCTTGCCGCCCTTACCACCAATTCCGCGAGCCTTACGCTTGCCAGGCTTGTTCGAGCCCTTGGGGGGCCGGAGATCGTGCAGCTTGATCATGAGTCGGCCTCTTCGCCTGTCAGTTCTTCAACCCGAACCAGGTGCGGAACGCGGGCAATCATGCCTCGAGCTTCCGCCCGGTCTTCCAATATGTTGCTCTTCCCAATGCCGCGCAACCCGAGGGCCCGGAGGCAGCCGCGCTGTTTGGGCTTGGTCCCGATCGCAGAACGAATCTGGGTGACTTTGATCTGTGCCATCAGGAAGCCTCAGTGGCTGCCGGAGCAGCTGGACCGCGCTCGCTCTCCTGGTAGGCAGCCCAAAGGCCGGCCGGCAGGAATTCCTCGGGATCGAGGCCGCGGAGACGAGCGATTTCGTCAGGACGACGTAGCCCCATGAGACCATTGATGGTCGCACGAGCAACGTTGATGTGGTTGGCCGAACCCAACGACTTGCAGAGCACGTCGTGGATGCCAGCTTCTTCGAGGATGGCGCGTGCCGCGCCTCCGGCGATCACGCCGGTACCTGGAGCGGCAGGCTTGAGCATGACGCGACCCGCACCCATCTCACCGATGGTTTCGTGCACGATGGTCGAACCGGCCATCGCGACCGAGAACAGGTTGCGACGAGCCTCTTCGGTGCCCTTCTGAATTGCCAAAGGCACTTCCTTGGCCTTGCCGTATCCGAGGCCGACCTTGCCGGCGCCGTCGCCGATGACCACGAGGGCGGTGAAGCTGAAGCGACGACCACCCTTCACGACCTTGGCGACACGGTTAATGTTGATGACCCGCGACTCGCGCAGACCTTCACCACCATCTCGGGGATTCGGCTCACGTTCTCTACGTTCGTATGCCATTAGAAGTCCAGTCCTCCCTCACGAGCTGCGTCGGCGAGCGCCGCAACCCGGCCGTGGTAGCGGAAGCCGCCACGATCGAATACCACTGAATCTACGCCGGCAGCTTTGGCCCGCTCCGCGAGGAGCGTTCCGCATTTGCCCGCAGCTTCGGCGTTGCCATTGTTGGCGCCCCGAAGCTCCTTCTCGGTGGTGGATGCCGCAGCAAGGGTGACGCCCGTTAGGTCGTCGATCACCTGTGCGGAGATGTGCTTGTTGGATCGGAACACGGCGAGACGTGGGCGTTGTGTAGTGCCACGCATCGTCTTGCGGATCCGGTAGTGGCGACGGAGCCGATCGGTCCGACGCTTCTTTGCGGTGTAGGCCATTACTTGGCGGCCTTTCCGGCCTTGCGAATCACACGCTCATCGACGTAACGAATGCCCTTGCCCTTGTAAGGCTCGGGTTTGCGCCACTGGCGAATGTCGGCGGCCACCTGGCCGACCAACTGCTTGTCGATCCCCTTGACGAAGATCTGCGTCTGAACCGGTACGTCAAACTCGATGCCCTCAGGGGCTTGGATGTTGACAGGGTGGCTGAATCCGAGCGCGAGCTCAAGCTTGTTCGTGCCCTGGGCAGTAGCTCTATAGCCGACGCCCTGGATTTGGAGTTCCTTGATGAAGCCCTCGGTGACACCGATGATCATGTTGTGGATCAGGGTGCGGCTCAGGCCGTGGAATGATTTCGCTGCACCACTGTCGTCGGGACGTTCGACCACTAGGTGGCCGTCGTCCTCTCGAGCGGTGATGCCGCCAGTCAGGGACTGCGAGAGAGTGCCTCTCGCGCCCTTGACCGTCACGGCGGCGCCCGAGATCGAAATCTCTACGCC
>CAWKYX010000321.1:0-3857 GCA_963854265.1 Acidimicrobiia bacterium | reverse complement strand
GCCGGCCACACGTTGCTTAAAGAGAAGTACTACCTTGATCACCTCTACACCGGCGTCATCGCAAAGGGCATCAAGGGCCCCGTCGCCGATGCCGCTTATTGGGTCAACCAGAACGTCATTGACGAAACGGTCAACCAGGCCGGTAAGCGCAGCGTCCAGGCTGCCACTTTCGTCTACGGAACCGTCGACCAGAAACTCATAGACGGTGCCGTCAACCTGTCCGGCACAGCCTCTGAAGGCTTGGGCGAAGTCAGTCGAACCATGCTGCAACGCGGCAAGGTTCAGCAATACGCAGCAATCATGTTCGCGGCCGCGACCATCCTCGCCGGCCTCTTCATCGTGTTCATCTAGGAGCAACAGCACATCATGGACATCGGAAACCAATGGATCTTGAGCGTCTTAACGTTCGTGCCGCTCGTCGGCGCAGTGATCGTCATGATGATCCCCAAGGCCGAAGAACAACTGATCAAGGGTGCGGCGCTTGTCACCTCGCTGGGAGCAATGGGTCTCGCGGCCTTCCTGCTGGTCGACTTCGACTACGACAACGCGGGTGAGCTCCAGCACGTCGTTGACGAAAAATGGATCAGTGTCATCAACAGCCGCTTCATCCTCGGCGTCGACGGGATGTCGCTCCCGCTGATCGCGCTGACCGCCCTGATCGTGCCGTTGTGCATCATCTATTCGCTCGACCACATCCCCGAGCCGGGCAACCCCAAGGCCTTCTTGTCGCTGATTCTCATCCTTGAGACCGGGATGATTGGCACGTTCGTTTCCCAAGACCTGATCTTGTTCTTCGTCTTTTTCGAGATCGTCTTGCTCCCGATGTTCTTCATGATCGCCGTTTGGGGCGGCGAGGATCGCCGTTATGCATCGCTGAAGTTCTTCCTCTACACGATGTTTGGATCAGCGCTCATGCTGGTCAGCTTCTTGGCCATGTACTTCTTGGCCGACGGAACCCTCGTCGACACCGCGGCCAACACCTTCGACATGCGTGCCCTCAGTGGCGGTGCCACCGAGACCATTGCTCGAAGCGCTCAGCTCTGGATCTTCGGCGGGATGTTTGTGGGCTTTGGTGTCAAGGTCCCGATGTTCCCGTTCCACACATGGCTGCCGGACGCACACACGCAGGCACCGACGGTGGGCTCGGTCATCTTGGCCGCGGTCTTGTTGAAGCTGGGCACGTACGGCTTCATCCGCATTGCCATCCCCATGCTCCCCGAAGCCGCCGCAGCGTGGGCGCCATTCATTGGCTTGTTGGCGGTGATCGGCATTATCTACGGCGCGCTGGGTTGTCTGGCCCAGACCGACATGAAAAGACTCATCGCGTTCTCATCGGTGGCCCATATGGGCTTCGTGATGTTGGGCATTGCCACCCTCACCGACTTCGGCATCAACGCCGCAATCTTCGGGATGGTTGCCCACGGCCTCATCACCGGCATGTTGTTCTTCGTGGCCGGCTCGATGAAGGAGCGCTACCACACCCTCGACATGAACCGGCTCGGCGGCTTGTTGATCAATGCACCGAAGATGGGTTGGATCCTCGGCTTCCTCGCCATGGCATCGTTGGGGCTCCCGGGCCTCGCCGGCTTCTGGGGTGAGTTCCCCGCGATCTTGGCCAGTTACAATCCGGCTGCCATCCTGCCCGAGGCCGCCTTCCGCGGCTACATGATTGTTGCTGCACTCGGCACCGTCTTGGCTGCCGGTTACCTGTTGTGGATGCTTCAGAAGACCGCGATGGGCACGCCGACCGAAGAGTTCGCGGACGATCCACACATCACCGATGTGAACCACTACGAATGGGTTGCGTGGGCCCCGTTGCTCGCATTGATCCTGGTCTTGGGGCTGTACCCGCGTCCGTTGTTCACCACGAGCAAGGACGCCGTCGACAACTCGCTGCATGAGTGCCTCTTTGAAGAGGGCGAAGCCGGCGAGCAGTGCTTCGAGGACCTGCGGCTTAGTGCTCAGGCGGCCGGGAACTGATGCTTTCCACCGTCCTCGCCCAAGTGCCGTTCGACAGGCCGCACATTGATTGGCACGCGGTCGCGCCCGAACTCGTGCTGCTGGGGGTCGGGGCGCTGTTGACGCTCATCGACATCGTCTTCTTGGACAAGGCCCGCAAATACGGCTCGACGCTGGCAGGCATCGGCCTCTTGTTGCCGTTGATCCCGATCGTCACGCTTGCCATTGACGCCGAGTCGCGGTCGCTCTTCGGTGGGGCCTACGTCGTCGACAAATACTCGCTGATTCTCAAAGCGCTGTTCTTGTTGTCGGGTTATGTCGTGATCTTGTTGTCTTCCAACTACATCGCCGAGGGCGACTATTGGGAGAGCGAGTACTACGGCATGTTGGTGTCGTCGATCCTTGGCATGGTCATCATGGCCTCGTCTCGCGATCTCATCAGTATCTTCGTGGCTCTCGAGCTGTTGTCCATACCGGCCTACATGTTGGCCACCTGGCGCAAGCGAGACCTTAAGAGCAACGAAGCCGGATTGAAGTACTACCTGATGGGGGTGTTTGCGTCCGCCATCATGTTGTATGGCATGTCGTTGGTCTTCGGCGTCGCGGGCTCGACCGTGCTCACCGACATCAACGAAGCCGTCAGCCAGGGTGACTCCAGCGAGGCCGTGATCACCCTCGGCATCATCTTCGTGATCATCGGTTTCGCCTTCAAGGTCTCAGCCTTCCCCTTCCATACCTGGGCGCCCGACACTTACGAAGGTGCCCCCACACCTGTAACCGCTTTCCTGGCCGTGGGTTCCAAGGCTGCAGGCTTTGTGGCGTTGATGAACCTCATCGTCGTCGGCTTCTTGGGTCGCGGTGACGTCTTCCAGCCGCTCATGTGGATCTTGGCAGCTGCCTCGATGTTCGGCGGCAACCTCATGGCGCTGCGTCAAACCAACATCGTGCGCATGATGGCCTATTCGGGTGTGGCCCAGGCCGGCTTCATGCTCGCGCCGTTGGCTGTCGCAGGCGAGGGAGTCGCCAACGCCGATCGAGCTGTCAGCACCGTTGTTACCTATCTCGTGATCTACGCGGCCATGAACCTCGGTGCATTCGCGGTGATCATCTCGGTCGCCCGCAAGACCGGTTCGGCCGAGATCGAAACCTACAACGGCCTCTTCCGGTACGCGCCGCACATGGCCATCCCAATGACGATGTTCTTGATGTCGCTGGGTGGGCTTCCGCCTTTTGGCGGCTTTTGGGCAAAGCTCTTCGTCTTCCGAGCGCTGACTGGCGCCGAGACTGGACTTGGTTACACACTCGCGGTCGTGGGCGCCGTCAACGCCGTGATCGCCTTTGGTTACTACATCCGGATTGCACGAGCGATGTGGGTGGAAAGTCCCCACCTGGGCGACGAGACCCCCATCAAGGTCCCGGCCTCGCTCGGGGCAGCGCTCGCCATTACGGGCGTACTCACGGTGCTCTTCGGCGTGCTCCCCGGTGTCGTCACGCACTTCACCGACGTCAGCCTGTTGGCCGGCGGCTGAGCCCACCCGCCGGGCCTTTGGCCGATTTTGGCGGTTTTGCTTCACGCTTGTTTGTTGCCGCAATAGCGGCGTCGTCGGCTCGTGCCTCCTTGGGCCACTCTGCGGATTTCAGCGCTCGTGTTCAGCCGACAGGCCACGGTTTTCCTGGTTCCAGTTCTTGGCTTGGCCGCTCGCTGATTTCTGACGTCTCCGCGCGTCATGCGGTGGGCCAACTCCGATATCTGACGGCTTCGCGCGCCGCGCGGAGACGTCAGATATCGAGAACCGGTTGCATGTGCTCGAGGGGGTGTGAGGCAATAGGCTCGGCGGTTCATGGCTGGACGTGATTTCATACAGAGTCCGGGGCCGACGAACATTCCTGGTGCGGTG
>CAWKYX010000320.1:0-3865 GCA_963854265.1 Acidimicrobiia bacterium | reverse complement strand
TGTCCTCGGCGCCTGGGACCACCCATCGGTGCACGTGTTCCGCGAGTCATTCGGAATCAACCGGGACTTCTCCCGCAGTGAGAAGCAGCGGGCCATGCAGGCTTACCTCGGACTGTGCAGCTTTATGGACGCGAATGTCGGTGCGGTTCTAGCTTCACTCGAAGCCTCGGGACACGCCGACGACACGGTGGTGATGTATACGTCAGACCACGGCGAAAGTGCTGGCGCACACGGGTTGTGGTTCAAGCATCTGATGAACGAAGAGTCCGCCCGTGTACCGCTCCTACTTGCCGGACCCGGAATCGGTAATGACGTGATCGACGCACCGGTCTCCCACATCGACCTGCTTCCAACGTTTCTCTCCATGGCAGGCATCGAACAGAAGGAGGGCGAGTCACTACCAGGACTCTCGCTGCTCGACCACGATGCGCTCAGCAACACCGACCGCACGGTGTTGGCCGAGTATCACGCCAACGGGTCAATCGCAGCCAGCTTTATGGTGCGACACGGACGGTACAAGTACATTGAGTACATCGATGAACGCCCCCAGCTCTTTGATCTCGTAGCCGACCCAGACGAGATGTTCGATCTGGCCGGCCGCGACGATCTGACCGACGTTATTTCCGATTGCGCAGCTCGACTCCGTCAGATCTGTGACCCCACAGCGGTCAACGCACTCGCCAAACGTGACCAGGCACGAAGGGTCGCCGAGGTGGGTGGCGCAGAAGCCGCCGAGACCCACACAGTTGCCTACACCCCAGTACCAAAACCGAATGGAACACCAACATGAACGCGACAACGCCGTTGGCGCAAGACCAACAAAATGCTCGATTCGACGTTGTCGGCCTCGGGGAATCAATGCTGACGTTATTTCGCGACTCAGAGTCCAGCGGCTTCGCGTGGGATGTCGGCGGCGCCGAGTCAAATGTCGCAAGAAACTGTGCCGCTCTTGGTCTGCGCACCAGCTGGGTCAGTCGACTCGGCACTAGAGTCGCAGGACCAATGGTCCACGACGTCATTGCGGGCGACGGCATCGATACCTCAGCTGTAACCTTCTCCGAAGATGCCCCAACGGGGTTGATGATCAAAGATTCGCCAGAGGCACAGCCCCGGGTGCAGTACTACCGACGGTTCTCAGCGGCGTCCCAAATGTCGGAGACTTCCGTAGATATTCAACACTGTCTCGATACCACTGTCCTTCATCTGAGCGGTATCACCTTGGCATTGTCGGAGAGTTGCAGCGATCTGGTGCTCGCTCTGCTAGATGCGCCGTCTAGCGCGCTCCGCTCGTTCGACCTCAATTGGCGTCCGGCATTGTGGCCCTCGAAGGCACCGGCGGAGTTCTTGGCTGGCGTAGCGAATCGGGCCGACATTGTTTTCGTGGGATTAGATGAGGCCGAAGCAGTGTGGGGATTGTCGGACCCCGCTGACGTTCGAGCACTTCTAGATCGACCAAAATACCTGGTCGTCAAGGACGGCGCCGCCGGCGTCTATACCTATGCCGGCGACGTCGTTCAGTTCGAACCCGCACTCGGCGGAGCGGTCGTCGATGTCATGGGCGCGGGCGACGCGTTCGCCGCCGGGTTTTTGTACGGGATCGTGAAGCATCCCGATGATGTCCAGCGATGCCAACGACTCGGACACATAGTTGCGATGAGTTCCGTGTCAAACCACAACGACGTCGGCCGCCCACCAAGCTGGCCGACTATTGATCAAATGCTGGACCTGCCTGCCAAGGATTGGGCCTCTCTGGTCTACACCGACGCCTCGTCCAACTGACCGACCGCATCGGCCCTCTGCTCAACCCTTAGATCGAGCGATCCAGCGGCGCAGAGATTCCAAACCCGACGGCTGAGTGAGTTCTCCGCCGATACCAATAGCAAGCGCTCCCGCAGCGAGGTAGGACTCGGCATTCTCGAAGTTCACGCCGCCGGTCGGAACAAACTTCATCGTGGGAAATGGCCCGCCGAGGGCACGAAGATACCCGGGCCCGCCGAGTTGCGCCGCCGGAAACAGCTTCGCGGTGGTGAGTCCGAGCGCCGAGGCTTGCTGAACCTCCGACGGAGTCGCCACCCCAGCGAGAATTGGGACACCAAGGGTGCGGGCAGTCTGGACAACCGTGGTTGAGAGCCCAGGAGAAACCAAAAATTGAGCTCCGTCCTCGATTGCCTGCTGCGCCAGCGTCTCGGAAATGATCGACCCAGCGCCAAGCATATGGGGCCCCTCGGGCCACTCGCTAACGGTCTGGCGAAGGGCCCGCACACCCTGCTCATCTTGGATGGTGACTTCGATGTGTCGAACCCCGAGCGACAGCAACTCAAGCGCTAGATCCGTGGTCGCATCGGGGGTCAAACCCCGCAGGATGGCAACGATCGATGCCTCACCAAGCCCCTTCTCGAACAACCTCTGAACAGCATTGGCGGCGCCGCCGGTGCCTTCGCTTTGCGCGTTTTCGCTTCCTGGCATGTTGCTCTTTCGTCCTTGCTCTGCGTGTTAGTCTAGCTAGATCATCATATGAGAGACAGGTTCAAGCGATGGATGCAAACTTAGCGACACGAAGCACATGATCGAAATCGCTATTCGAGATGGTTTGGTTGTCGATGGGACCGGTGCTTCGCCTCGCTTGGCCGATGTCGGAATCTCCGGTGGCCAGATCGTTGCCGTCGGGGACGTAGGCGCCGCCGGGCAAGACCTCGACGCTTCGGGGCTCGTCGTCGCACCCGGGTTCATCGATGCTCACACGCATGACGACATGCAACTCAGACGCGACCCGTTCAATCGCGAGAAGCTTCTACAGGGCGTCACCACGGTGATCTGCGGCAACTGCGGTTTCAGCGCTTTCCCACATCGCCCAGGGCATGCGTCTCCTGATCTGCTCTCAACCGATGGACCTTGGGAGTCGTTCAGCAGCTACGCCGAGACGCTTCGCGAACAAGGCATCGGCCCAAATATGGCCACGTTTGTCGGTCACAACACGGTGAGTCGACACTTCGATCCGCAGGTAGATCGCCGGCCCGACCGTCGGAAGCGAACTCAGGTCGTCGACCGGGTACGTCAAGCCGTTGACGAGGGAGCCCTTGGGGTCTCAACTGGATTGATCTACGAGCCCGGCCGATCCTCCGTCACCGAGGATCTAATCGAGATTGCTACCGCTGCTGCCCAGGTCGGTGGTCTCTACTGCACTCACATGCGCGACGAAGGCGCTGGCTTGCTCGACGCGATCGACGAGGCCCTAATGATCGCCCACGAGTCGGGCGCCGGCCTTCAACTCTCCCATCTCAAGACGGTAGGTCGCGAGAATTGGGGCACAGTTGCTACCGCCCTCAGCAAGATCGACGCAGCACACCAACGCGGTGTTGACATCGGCTTCGATGTTTACCCCTACACGGCAGGGTCGGGGCCGTTCGAACAGTACTTCGACCCCGACAACGTCGACGTGGCCCGACTCGACTTCGTGCAAATCGTCCATTGCCCGGACTTCCCACACTTCGAGAATCTGCGAGTGCCTGCGATCGCAGCAGTCGAAGGCTGCGACCCGGCGGAAGTTACCCGCCGCATCATTGCCGGCCCTCGCGCAACCGAGACTGTCTGTGTCATCTTCGAGATCAACGAGGACGAGATGCGCTCTGTTCTGTCCCACCCCCGGGCCATGATCGGCAGCGATGGAATCCCCCAGGACGGAGGCGTTCCTCATCCCCGTCTGATCGGAGCATTCCCACGGGTCGTCGGCCAGTACGGACGTGACGAAGGCCTGTTCGACCTCGCTACCACCGTCAAGAAGATGACCTCGATTCCCGCCGACCGGTTCGCGCTCAAATCTCGCGGCCGGATTCAGCCCGGCTGCGCGGCAGACATCACAATCTTC
>CAWKYX010000319.1:0-3883 GCA_963854265.1 Acidimicrobiia bacterium | reverse complement strand
GACCTCATCCACGAACGGGTCGAAAGTGACATCGAGGATTCGTGGGACTTCGTTGACCGGGACGTCTACCGAGAACGGAAACAAGACATAGACAGCCGTCGAGACCTCTTCGAAGAGCGGCTCAACAGCACCGAAGTCGACGGTCCACGATACACCCGCAGCTCCGATATCGAAGTGCTCATCGAGGTACGCGACGATCGCTTCTCGGTTGGCGTTGACGTTCGCGATGAGCTCGTCGATCGATCCAGTTTCGAGATCGATGCCAAGCGCCTCTTCGAGGTCTGGCACCGGCACGTCGATACGCCCACCCAGCGACGTCTCGGTGACATCGAGGTAGGCGTAGGCCTCATCGCCGTTGTGGGCCGCGGCCGGGCCGGCCAGCGCTCCTACGACGGCAGCCGTCATCACGGCCAGAGCGACCCATGCCATTACGATCCGCTTCGCCGGCACCTGGCGTCTCCTCATCTTGTCGGCTGGCCGAAAGCCAGCATTCCCTTGGTCATTGGACTGTCGTTCTCCCCATCGGCACGACGGCCCCAATGGTGACCGCGCTGCAGAACCCACACCACAAAGCCAGGCAAATTGCCCAGAACAACGGGCGACCGGATCAGCGAAAGCGGCCACCACGACCGCTGCATTGCGGCACCATCGTCGCACCCACTACGCCTTCGGCATCACATTCGGATGCATCCGAGCGAAAGAAACGACCCGCTCAGCGATCGAGGTCAAGCAGCGCCTGGGCGACAGCAAGCCGGGCCGTTGGAATGCGCGGCGGCGAACAGCTCACATAATCGAGACCGATGCCCACAACGAAAGCGATCGAACTGGGATCGCCCCCGTGCTCGCCGCAAATCCCACATTTCAGATCGGGCTTGGCCGCCCGACCTCGCTCGACGCCCATGCGGACCAACTCGCCCACACCGTCATGGTCGAGCGCGTCGAAAGGGCTGCGATCCACAAGACCCTGGGCGATGTACGGAGCAATGACACTGGCCTCGACATCGTCGCGACTGAAGCCGTAGGTCATCTGCGTGAGGTCGTTGGTACCGAAACTCACGAAATCCGCGTGCGCCGCGAGGTCAGCAGCACGCAACGCGGCACGGGGAGTTTCGATCATCGTGCCCACCGACACGCCTTCAATGCCTGAAGCTGCGATCTCTTGGTCGATCCAGGCGCGGCTGATTTCCAACTCGGCGGTCACCGATACCAACGGGACCATGATCTCAACAATGGGGTTGCCGCCATCTGCGACCCGGTCGGCCATTGCTTGCAAGAGTGCTTTCACCTGCGTGCTGTATAGGCCTTCGGTGACCAGCGCGAGCCGGACCCCGCGCAAGCCCAGCATGGGGTTCTGCTCATGGCTCTCTTCAAGGAACTCATGCAGCGGGGCATCGAGCAGCCGCACGGTGACAGGGAGGCCATCCATGGCCTCAAGTACTGCCACGAAGTCTGTGCGTTGAACAGTTTCGATCTCGGCCAGGGCGGACCTGCGCTCGTCGTCGGTAGTAGCCGTCAGGGCCCGTCTGATCACCGGCAGGCGCTCGCCAAGGAACATGTGCTCGGTACGGCAAAGGCCAATGCCTTCGGCGCCAAGACGACGCGCCTCACCAGCCTCGGTGCCGGTATCGGCATTGGCACGGACACCGACTTTGCCGGCACGGATCTCATCAGCCCACGACAACAACACGTCGAGCTCTGGAGGAGCTTCGGCGGCTTCAACTGCGAGTCCACCCACCACCACCTCGCCCGACGATCCGTCAACCGTGAGCACATCGCCCTCGGCCACGAACGTGTCACCAACACGGATGCCGCCATCCTCGACAACAAGCCCGTCGATGCCACACACAGCGGGGATAGCCATGCCCCGGGAGTAGATGGCGGCATGGCTGGCCAAACCCCCGTGCGCGGTGACGATGCCGGCAGACCAACGCATCGCCGGCTCGTCCTCGGGCCCGGTCTCCATGGCCACCATGACCGCTTCTTCGCCCGCGTCGACCACATCGAGAACGGCATCGACACTGAGGCACAGTCGACCCACGCCGGCACCCGGCGACGCTGCGATACCCGAGCACAACACTTGGGCACCGTGGTCGCCCACACTGGCGAACAAGACCTCACCAAGGTCCTCGGGCGTCACCGCACGAAGCGCATCGGCGCGGCTGTGGCTACCTGATTCGGCACCTTGGACGGCCTTGACGATCCGTTCTGCGGCGTTCATTGGATTCTTGTCGTCGGCCACAGCTGATCCGGCCTAGGGCAGCCGCTCGGCGAGGTAATCCACCAAGCGATCGATCGACACCCGCTCTTGAGCCATCGTGTCTCGGTCTCGCACCGTCACGGCCTGATCGTCGAGCGTGTCGAAGTCGACGGTGACGCAGTAAGGCGTGCCCAGTTCGTCCTGGCGGCGATAGCGCTTGCCGATGTTCTGGGTCTCGTCGTAGTCGGCCATCCACCGCTCTTTGACGGTGTCGAACACCTGGAGCGCGGTGGGGGTGAGCGTGTCCTTCTTGGACAACGGCAGGACAGCCAACTTGTAGGGAGCCAGGCGCGGATGGAAGCGCAGGACCGTCCGGGTTTCGTCGTTCACGACATCTTCGTCGTAGGCGTTGAGCAGGAACGCCATCATCGACCGAGTCGCCCCGGCCGCGGGCTCGATGACGTGCGGGAGATAGTGCTCGTTGATCTCGGGATCGAAGTAGGTGAGCCGTTCCCCAGAAGCCTCAGCATGGGCATTGAGGTCGAAGTCGCCTCGGTTGGCGATGCCCTCGAGCTCGTCCCAACCCCATGGGAAGCGGTACTCGACATCGGCAGTCTCGGAGCTGTAATGGCTGAGCTCGTCTTCGTCGTGGTGACGTAGACGAATCCGATCGGCCGGAATGCCCAAATCGAGGTACCACTGATGGCGTTGCTTGCACCAGTACTCGTACCACTCGCCGGCATCAGCGGGCGGCACAAAGAACTCCATTTCCATCTGCTCGAACTCACGGGTCCGGAACACGAACTGGCCCGGGGTGATCTCGTTGCGGAAGCTCTTGCCGATCTGAGCGATACCAAACGGCGGCTTTTTGCGGCTGGTCTCGAGCACGTTCTTGAAGTTGATGAACATGCCCTGCGCAGTCTCGGGGCGGAGGAAAACGTCGTGGCCCGCGCCCTCGACCGGACCGGCCTGGGTCTTGAACATAAGATTGAATGCACGAGCATCGGTGAAGCTGTCTTTGGCCTCGCAATTCGGGCACGTCGTGAGGTCGTCGAGCTTGTCCTGTCGGAAGCGCTCGTTGCAGTTGCGGCAATCGACCAGCGGGTCGGTGAAGTTCTGGAGGTGACCAGAAGCCTCCCAAACGGCCGGTGGCGACAGAATCGAGGCATCCAGGCCAACAATGTCGTGGCGCAGCTGCACCATCGAGCGCCACCACGCGTCTTTCACGTTGCGCAACAGGAGGGCGCCGACGGGCCCGTAGTCGTAGGCCGAGCGGAAGCCGCCGTAGATCTCGGCGGACTGGAAGATAATGCCGCGGCGCTTGCTGAGGTTCACCACCTTGTCCAAAAGGTCGGCGATACCACTGTCCCCATCAACGCCGTCCCCATCAACGGTGGGTTCGGGCTGGCTGGCGTCGGAACTTGATGCCTCGGTCATGGATCGAAAGGGTAACGGGACGACGACGGCTCCCATGGGCTATTCGCACGGAAGTCACGTTGATTTACCGACGTGCCGCTGTGACCGCTGGCGCGTCTGCCACCATTGCCCCGTGCGCCGCCCGACCTACCAGATCGCCACCCTGATGGCCGCGGTGTTGGCTATGGCCGGCTGCAGCGCTGACGAGGACGCGGCGCCGGGCCCAGAACCCCTCGCCCAGGCTGCTCCGACGACCGAGTCGATCCAAGC
>CAWKYX010000318.1:0-3901 GCA_963854265.1 Acidimicrobiia bacterium | reverse complement strand
GATGCTTCAGAGAGGATCTGACTGCGTACCTCTGGAGTCCGCATCGCCGCCACCTTCTCGTCGAGCGGAAGGTTATGGAGCGACTTGTAGGCCGGGAAGAAACTGAAAGGGTGCAGCGTGACGCTCAACCCCAACAACACGCCAGTAGCGCGAGGCGGCACTTGGCCTCGCATCGGGAGCCCATCGGCTTGGGCCTGGGTGACACTGTCAAGAAGCTGCACCCACCAGTCGGGACGCGCGTCTTGTTGTTCGACGGTGATCGAGCATGGCCGGCCCGAGGCCTCGGTCATGCGGCGAAACATCTTGAACTCGTTGTCGAAGTCGTAGAAATCCGAGATGCCCTGCAGCACCCCCGCGTCCAGTTCGCCGAGCACCGAAGCAATGCCGACCAGTTCGTCTTCGTGTGCGGTGATCGAAGGCGTCAGAACGCCACTGGAATCCTTGTGCTTTTCGGTCCGGGAGGTCGTGAAGCCCAGCGCACCGGCCTGAATCGCATCGCGGACCACCTGTGCCATGCCATCAATCTCGTCAGGTGTTGCAACCTGGTGGGTGGGGCCACGCTCGCCCATCACGTAGGCGCGCACAGCTCCGTGGGGCACCTGGGTGCCAACGTCGATAGCGAGTTTGCGACGCTCGAGTGCATCGAGGTACTCGGGGAAGGTCTCCCAATCCCACTCGATACCTTCGTGGAGCGCAGTGCCTGGGATGTCCTCGACACCTTCCATCAAGCCAATCAGCCAGTCGCGTTGGTCAGGTCGACACGGGGCGAACCCAACTCCGCAATTCCCGGTGACGATGGTCGTGACGCCGTGAAACGTCGACGGAGTAACGAAGGGGTCCCAAGTCACTTGGCCGTCATAGTGCGTGTGCGCATCGACAAAGCCCGGCGTCACAATGTGGCCGCTCGCATCAATCACCACGGTGTCCCCGCTGACGAGGGCGTCATTGATCTCACCAACAGCGGCCACCAGGTCACCCTTGACCGCGACATCACCAGCACACGGCGCTTCGCCGGTGCCGTCATAGACCATGCCATTACGGATCACGAGGTCATACATGGGTCGGTTCCCTCTCCCGTCGTGCTGATCAGCGTATGCGATAGCGTGCACGGGTCACCGAGCGAGGGGAACCACCCATGATCATTGTCACTGCCCGTCTGGTATTCGAAAGCGAGCAAGCGCGGGACGCCGCCGTCGCCGTCAGCATTCCCGTGCAGACCGCGACGCGTGAGGACGAAGACGGTTGTGAGATGTATTGCTTTGGCGCCGACCCGGCCGTGCCCACCGAGATCCAGGTCTACGAGCTCTGGACCGACGCTGATTCGCTCGAGAAACACTTCAGCCACCCCAACTACGCCGCAATGGTGGCCGCCCTCCACAGCGTGAGTGGTTTCGTGGAGAGCATCAACCGGCAATACGTCGCTGACGATCGTGGGACGGTCTACAACAAGGACAAGACGCCGCGCATCGACGCGCTGCGTTGACCTCATGAGCACAACAAAGGTCATCGACCTCCACGCCCACGTCGTACTCGAGCCGGCTTTCGGTCTCGCAGGGCCATATGGACCCGATCTCTCCGATGTCGACGGCGTGCCGACGTTTCGGGTTGGCGACTACGTCATGGCGCCATCGCGATACCGCGAGTCGGTCTTCATGGACCTCCCCAAGCGGCTCGAGTCGATGGATGAGATCGGGATCGATGCCCAGTTGCTTTCACCGAACCCCCTCACCTTCTTCGGTGGGGTCGAGGCCCAACACGCGGTGCCGTTCGCCCAGGCCACCAATGACGCGATGGTTGCTCTCGTCAGCGAAGCACCCGGGCGTCTGTACGGGTCTGCGCAGGTACCACTGCAGGACATCGGCGCGGCTTGCGATGAGGCAGAGCGCGCCACGTCCATGGGGCTACGCGGCGTGTATGTCTCGACCAACTACGGGACAGCGTGGGACAGCACCGACCTGGACCCATTCTTCGAAAAGCTCGTGGCACTGGACCAACCCCTGTTCATTCATCCCGCCACAAACGACGGCCGCTCCAAGGCACCGGATGAGCGGCTACACCGCTTCGGGCTCGACCTCATCGTGGGGTACACCTACGAGGAGACGATCATTGTGGCCACCCTCGTGTTGGGCCGCGTCTTCGATCGCCACCCCGATTTGGACATCTGCATCTCCCATGGCGGCGGTGCCATTGCATACCTCGTAGACCGCTTCGACGCCATGGCTCGTCGCCGCGGCCAGCCAGAGGACTTCCGCGAGCACCTTCAAAACCTCTGGTTCGACGCCCACATGGAGCCCGGCCCGGCACGCCAGATGCTCGTGGATCTCGTCGGCACTGACCGCATGGTCTATGGCACAAACTTCGGCGGTTGGGACACACCGACCAGCACCGACGATTTCGATGCTGCCCTTACGCCCAACGCCGAGCGATTGCTTCGCCTTCCTGGCTCCGCGAACATAGCGTCATGACGACGCGCGTTCTCAAACACCTCCGACTCTTCACCGGTGTCGACGGCTCCGTGATCGATGACGGTGCGGTCGTTGTCGAGGGCCAACGGATCCGGTTCGCCGGCCGAGCGGCAGACCTGCCCGTCACCGACGGCGACAGTGTCGTCGACGACCTGGGCGGCGCATTCGTCATGCCGGGGATGACCGAGTCCCACATTCATATCTCGTACAACAACGCGCATCCCCAACAGCTCAACAAGCAGCCGCTCCCCACGGCCATGCTGGATGCGGTCGACAACGCCCGCCGGGTACTGGCCGCCGGGTTCACCTCGGCCATCAGCTTCGGGTCCGCGCAGGGCATCGACTTGCCGATCCGAGACGCGATCAATGCCGGCCGGGTGCCGGGCCCTCGACTCGCGGCATCGGACCGGGACCTCGGGTCAACAGGCAGCAACGCCGATACCAGCGGGCCAAACGATGACGGCATCAAGATCATTGCCGATGGGCCCTGGGCGGTCCGCACCGCGGTCCGGGGGCTGGCCAAGAAGGGCGTCGACGTCGTGAAGATCTTCCTCGACGGCGAAGCCATCTCAGCCCACGCCCGGCCTGGTGTTCTCAGCTACGCGGACGAGGAAGTCGCTGCGGCTGTAGAAGAGGCCCACATCCGGGGCATGCGTGTGGCTTGTCACGCCCGATCGGCAGCAGCGGTGAAGCAGGCCGTCCGCCATGGCATCGACTTCGTCGGGCACGCCAACTACGTCGACGACGAAGCGGTCGACATGTTGCGCTCGGTCCGCGATCGCGTGTTCGTTGGGCCCGGCATCGCATGGGAGATCGCACTGTTGGAGCGAGGTCACGAGATCGACTTGTCACGAGACCTGATGGTCGAGCGTGGATACCAGCGTGAGGTCGACGAGACGATCTCGGCGGTCAAGCGTCTCCGCGAGGCCGGAGTACGTGTACTGGTCGGCGGCGACTACGGCCTCAACATCACACCACACGGCACGCAGGCCAAGGATCTCGAATACTTTGTCGACCTCTTCGACATGTCGCCCACTGAGGCGCTGCTTTGTGCGACCCGCGACGGTGGCGCCGCGTTCGACCCCGACGGATCGGTGGGCACGCTCGAAGAAGGCAAACTCGCCGACCTCGTGGTCGTCGACGGTGACCCAACCGTGGACATCACCGTCCTCCAAGACATGGCCCGCATCCAGATGGTCATCAAAGAGGGCATCGTCTACCGGGACCTGACAAATCCCACCCCGTACCAAAGCACCGTGTGACAGCCTGGCGTCACCGTGCACCCTGTTCACGAAGAGACTGTTGAGTTGGGGTCTGGGTCGGTTCAATCGGTCATCGCGACAGCTGGAGTGTAGGTGTCGTGGGCGGTGGCCCAGTTGAGGCTGCGTCTGGGGATGGTGTTGATGCGGTGTTCGATGGCTTGTAGTTGTCGCGGC
>CAWKYX010000317.1:0-3904 GCA_963854265.1 Acidimicrobiia bacterium | reverse complement strand
TAGCCGTGCCCGGTCCAACGCACATGCACCCCAGGGAGGGAACCCCACCAATGAGCATCAAGAGAACGAGCCGTCTAATGGCTCTGCTTGCTGTGTTTGCTCTGTTCGCCGCAGCTTGCGGCGACTCAGACGACAGCACCAGCACAGACACGGCCGCACCCGCCGCCGAAGAAGAGGCTGCTCCAGCCACCGCCGCAGCTGACGAAGAAGCTACCGCTACCACTGAAGCCATGGAAGAAGAAATGGCCGAAGAGGCCGCTCTTCCTGGCGAGGGCGTCAGCGTCACAATGGGCAAGGCCAACTGGGCAACCGGTTACTTTCAGGCTGAAGTCTACGCCGCGCTGATGCGTGAACTTGGCTACGACGTCGGCGAGTCGAACATAATCGAGCTTGCCCCCAACGCCGCCTACGTGGCAATGGCCGAAGGTCAGATTGACTTCTGGGTCAACTCTTGGTACCCAGGCCACTTCAGTTGGCACGCCGGTGAGCTCACCGACGGCTCCCTCGTCGGCGATCACATCACCGTGGTCGGCGAAGAGATGATCTCAGGCGGCCTTCAGGGTTGGCTCGTGACCAAGTCCTTCGCTGACGAGTACGGCGTCTACACCATGGATGAGCTCAACCGCAACGCCGACGCCATCGCTGCTTTCGATGCCACCGACCCGGTTCCGGGAAACGGCCTCGTCGACATCTTCGGTTGTCCAGAGTCCTGGACCTGCGACAACATCATCACAAGCTTCATTGCGTTCGCTGGCTGGGAAAACATCCAGCAGACCATCGCTGGTTATGACGCCATGTTCGTTCAGGCTGTTGCAAATGCCGACGATGGCATCCCAATGGTGATCTACACCTGGACTCCTTCGGCCTACATCACCCAGCTTCGTCCGGGTGACAACGTCTACTGGATGGGTATCGAGCCGCAAAGCCTGCTTGACGATTCCAACCCGACAGGCATCGAAGGTGGCGCCGACTATGATCAGCGTCCAGGCACCGCAACCATCGGCACCGACGGCTGCCCGTCGAGCGTCGACGGCGTCTGCCCCACTGGCTGGGCCGCTGCTGACATCCTTGCAACCGGCAACAACGACTTCCTCGCCGGTAACCCCGCCGCCGAAGCACTGCTTGGCGCTGTCAAGCTGTCAGTGATCGACGTGTCGATCGCTAATGTTTCCCAGGATGCGGGTTCAACCCCTGAAGACCTTGCTTCGGAATGGATCGGCAACAACCGCGATCTTGCCGATAGCTGGTTGGCCATTGCGCTTGCCGCTGGCTGATCCAAATGTCCAACACCTCGGTGTTGGACATTGGTTCTTCAAAAAGTGATATGAGGAGGGCGGGACTTCGGTCCGGCCCTCCTCTCTATTTTTGCGCGGATCTATGTCGGTACGCTGCACCGACCCGCTCGGCCGATACCGACAGGGCCAGACTCGAACACACGGAGCCAGCCAAATGGACGCAAACGAAGTAGCCCAATCGACCTGGGCCATCTCGGCGGGACGCGACCGAACTCCTGGAGCGCCGCTGAACGTGCCGCCTGTGCTTGCATCGAACTTCTACCTCACCACCGAGCGGGTCTACAGCCGTGGTGAGGGGACAGCTACCACAGATGCCCTTGAGACCGTCCTCGGCGGCCTCGACGGAGGCCGAGCGCTCGCATTCTCCTCCGGCATGGCTGCGGCCGCGGTGGTGCTCAACCGTCTACCCGTTGGCGCCACCCTGGCGCTCCCCCTCGACCCTTACCACGGGGTTGGCGGGCTAGCCGATGAGGCCGAGCAACAGGGTCGCTGGAACGTGCTTCGGCTCGACCTCGCCGACACCCCCTCCTGGGTCGAGGCCGCAAAGACAGCTGACCTCTTGTGGCTCGAGACGCCGGCCAACCCGCTGATGACGGTCGCCGACCTGCCGACCATCTGCGCAGCACCTCGCAAGGACGGCACCATCGTGGCGGTCGACAGCACGTTTGGCACACCCGTGTGCCAGCAGCCGCTGGCGCTCGGAGCAGATGTCGTCATGCACTCAGCAACCAAGTTCATCGGCGGGCACAGTGATCTCCTCGCCGGTTCCGTCGCGGTCACCAACGACGGGCTGTACGACGAGTTTCACCTGCGCCGGCTGCTCAACGGCGGCACCATCGGCGCGATGGAAGCCTTCCTCACCACCCGTGGTGTCAGAACGCTTCCTTTGCGAATGGAGCGGGCCCAGGCGAACGCAGTCGAGCTCGCGGCCAGGCTCGACAGCCATCCCGGCATTTCGTTGGTGCGTTACCCGGGTCTCGCCAGCCATCCGACCCACAAGGCAGCCGCCAGCTTCATGACCGGGTACGGGGCGATGATCAGCTTCGAGGTGGCCGCAGGTGGCGAAGCCGCCTCGGCGTTGTGCGAGCGAGCCGAACTGATCAATCACGCCACGAGCCTCGGCGGAGTCGAGACCACCATGGAACGACGGTCCGTTATTCCTGGTCAGGAGACGATTCCCGCTGGCCTCATCCGCATGTCGGTTGGCTGCGAAGCCATCGAGGATCTCTGGGCCGATCTCGCCCAAGCGCTCAAGTAGTCCTGATGTTTCCCGCCATGCGGGAAGAGCTTAGAGTTGCCCACCATGCGGTGTAGGATGCGCGATGTGTCCGGTGTTCAGAGCGTCGAGCGTTCGTTCCATCTACTTCACGCCATTGCCCAGGAGCCGGCGAGCTCATCGGAGCTGGCCCGTCGGGTGGCCTTGTCCACCTCGACCGCAGCACGATTGCTCGCCACGCTGGCCGCAGAGGGCGCTGTGGTCAGAAGCGCCGATGGCGTCTATCGAGTTGGCCCAGGCATTCTGGCCCTCGCTGCGGCGGCCGACCCGGGTCACAACCTCATCGAAATCGCCACGGGCACCCTGCTGGAACTGGCTGCCGAACTCGGCGAGTCGGCGAGTTTGGGCATCCCAATCGGTGACGAGATGCAATACGTCGCCCAAATGAACACCAGCAACCCCGTGCAAGTCCGCGATTGGGTTGGCACGCGGGCCCCTTTACATAGTGGCGCACCCGGACTTGTCGTGCTGGCATCACTTCCCACAGATCGCGTCGATGCCTACCTCAGCGGCGACCTAGTCCCGACGACTGACTTCAACGTCACCGATCCAGCCGAGATCCGCCGTCGACTGAGTCGAGTCCGTCGCGAAGGGTTCCTGTGGAGCCACCAGGAGGGCGCCGAAGGCATCAGCGTGGCAGCTGCCCCCGTGCACAACTCAGCTGGCACCGTGATTGCGTCGCTGCAGGCATGGGGACCCACCTATCGTTTCCCCGCCGCCGGAAACGCTGAATCAACGAGCGAGGCAGTGATCGATGCCGCTGGTCGAGTCTCAACCATGCTTGGCTATCGCGAACGCACCGAATCGAGCGAAAGTGTCTGACTCCCCCGGGCTCAACGCTGTACAGATCCACGCCGGATATCCGGTCGAACCCGCCGACATCCACGCCTCTGTACGTCACCTGCATGCGTTTCACGACATCCTCACCATCTCCGAAAAGACGCCGAACGCCTACAGCCTCGGTGCTCAGCGCAACATCGACTGCCTTGAGATGGTGCGCATCGCCCGAGGCATCAGTGCTGAGCAGATCGATCAAGAACCCTCGGTCACCACCATCATCAACACCAACTCGCCGCTGCGTCTCGACCATCCAGCTGAGGCTCTGGCTGGCATCACGTTGAGCCAGCCGGCTCCCCTGTTGTCTACGGCGGCTTCACCTCGAACGTCGACATGCAATCTGGCGCCCTCGCATTCGGCACCCCCGAGTTCATGAAGGCAGCGCTGGTTGGCAGACAGCTGGCCCGTCGTTACGGACTGCCCTATCGGTCGAGCAGCGTATGCGCTGTGAACGCAGGCGATGCTCAAGCCGGGTACGAATCGGTGTTCTCCCTTT
>CAWKYX010000316.1:0-3907 GCA_963854265.1 Acidimicrobiia bacterium | reverse complement strand
CAATTCCTCGTCGTACATCTCGATGCGGTCGCGGCCGGCATCTTTCGCTTTGTACATCGCCGCGTCGGCCTTCGACATCAGATTCTCGGCTGACTCGTTCCTGTCAGCGGCAAACGCCAGACCCATGCTGGCTCGGATGCGCAGCTCGCGGCCGGCGATCATGAGCGGCTCGCTGATGGCCGACCGCAGACGATCCACAACCAGCAGGACTTGTTCGATGCCACCCATCTGTTCGAGGAAGACGATGAATTCGTCGCCGCCGATACGAGACACCACATCGTGGGGCCGCAGCACACTACTCAGGCGCTTGGCAACCGTGATCAGCAGCTCATCACCGACCGCGTGGCCGAGACTGTCATTGATGGATTTGAAGCGGTCGAGGTCGATGAAGATCACCGCTTCGGACGTCGCAGAGCGCTCTCTTCGACCAAGCGACCGCTCGATGTATGCCAACGCAGTCGCGCGGTTGGCAAGACCCGTCAGCGGGTCATAGAAGGCGCGACGGGTGAGTTCTTCATAGCGGGCCTGCTCTTCGGTGACATCGTGGCTGACCACCAGCACATAGGTGACGAACCCGTCGGGGCCGTACTCAGCGACCCCACGCGAGTGGATACGCCGGTGGTCATCGGTTTCCCAATCGAATTCGACAGGCTCGCCGCTGGTGGTGACCTCCGCCAGCGACTCACGCCAAATGCGTTGTGCGCGCTCGGTGAGGCCGACATCGTCAAGGTGGGGGTCACTCAGCAGCAGATCATGAGTTCCCATCACCAGCGGTCCGAACTCGGGACTGTGGTATTCGAGTTCCATCGAGGGCGTCCATCGCGTCACGGCCATCTCGACGCCGTCGAGCACGTGCTGGAGCTGGTCCGTCATGCCCAGATGCTTTTGTTCGTCGACGTAGTCGGCGGTCACGTCTCGCAACGAGATGAGGAGTTGGTCGTGGCCCATAGTTTCGGGGTCGATGAACACCTCGACAAGCGCGTCTTGCATGCTAGCTGGAGTCAGCCAATGGCGGCCAAGGCCACCCGTCCATCCGCTGTCGGCAGCCTTTTGAATCGCGTACAGGAGGTTCACACCTTCTCGCTCGCGGAGGAGCTCGCTGATGTTGACACCCTGAAGATCCACTGGCGCCTTACCGGTGAGTTGCTCACCAGATGCCGAGACCGAGATGATGGCGCCGTCACAGTCGATGACGAAGATCGTCGTCACGCCTTGGGGCGCGGTGACTGAGTCCGAGTTGATGGTGGTGGTCATGGTGCCCTCGCTGTCCTTCTCTGCTTCGGCCCGGGACTCGTCGACCTTGAGGAACCCCGGGCCGCGAAGCCTGGACCGGGCCGTTAGGCCTTGCCGCCGTCGAGAATCCCGAGCCGCAGCCGACTCAGGGCGAGCAGCGGCACAAAGGTGTACCCGGAACGACTGCGGTGTGGTGCCCGGAGAACAGCTACGTTCTCCACGTGGATCTCACCGGAAACTGGCGGGCGGCCGCCGCCGACGAGGCGCTCCGCCGTCGATTCCACCTGCCTACGTTCGATGACGACGGCTGGGAGGACGTGACCGTTCCCGGTCACTGGCGCCATACTCCGTCGCTGGCAGATGAAACGTCAGTGCTGTATCGCCGGACGTTCGACCATTCCCTTCCACCCGATGACGGCGGGCGCTCCTGGTTGGAGCTCGACGGCATCTTCTATCAAGGCGACGTCTGGCTTGACGGCGACTACTTGGGAGACACCGAGGGATACTTCATACGGAACGCCTTCGACGTCACCGACGCCCTCAGTGATCGCAACGAACACGCGCTTGCCATCGAGGTCAACTGTTCGCCTGGCGGCCGAGCCGGGAAACGCCGCTCGTTGCTGGGGATCTTCGAGGGCGGCAACGACATGGTGCCGACCCAGAACCCTGGAGGGATCTGGGCGCCGGTCCGACTCCGCCATACCGGCCCCGTGCGAATTCATGGCATCCGCGCAATCTGCCTCGAGGCCACCTCCTCCCACGCGGTGATCGGCGTCCGGGCCATGTTGGGAACAGCCTCGGCCCGGTCGGTTCGCATGCTGACCGAGATAGCGGGGGTGCGCCACGAAGCCGACCACTCGCTCGCGATCGGTGTCAACGAGGTCGAGTGGCGCGTCGAGGTGCCAAAACCAGATCTCTGGTGGCCTCACCAGCTTGGCGACCAACCCCTCTATGAGCTCGACGTCAGGGCCGAGACGCGCACCGGCGAAGTGAGCGACCAACATGGGCAGCGAATTGGGCTCCGCTCGATCGACGTCCGGAAGTGGCGATTCCGAGTGAATGGCGAGCCGCTCTTCGTCAAAGGCATCAACGTAGGACCCACCAACATCGATCCGGGATTGGTCACCGCGGATGAGATCGACGAGCAACTTCATCTCGCCATCGACGCCGGGCTCGACATGGTGCGGCCCTACGCACACGTCGCCAACGACGGCTTCTACGACCGCGCCGACGAGCTTGGCCTCCTCGTCTGGCAGGACTTACCGCTGCAGGGCCCCGCCACCACCGGGGTGCGCGGCCAAGCAGTGCGACAAGCAAGGGCCATGGTCGACCAGTTGGGGCACCACCCATCGATCGCCGTGTGGAACGCCCATGTGTCTCCGGCACCAGAAGTGATGGAACCAACCCCACCCACGGCTCGCCGAACCGCCGAACGACTGGTGGCCCATCAACTTCCGACCTGGACAAAATCAGTGCTCGACCGTTCGATCAAGCGGGTGTTCGACGGCCAGGATGGCTCTCGGCATACCTGTGGATTCACGGGCGTGCTCCCCCACCTCCCGCGGCTCGAGGGGTCAGCCACGCACTTGTGGTTCGGGTGGCGCCGGGGCGTCGAACGCGACTTGCCCGACTTTGCGGCGCGATGGCCACTTCAGGTGCGTTTTGTAGCCGAGTTCGGTGCTCAGGCTGTCCCGACCAATGTCGACTTCATCGATCCCGACACCTTTCCCCAATTGGACTATTCCGACTTGGAGTCCGAGCGCGCCTACGAAACCAGCTCGTTCGACCGCTACGTACCTCCGCACGACCATCGCTCGCTCGACGCGTGGCGCGAGGCCACCCAGCTGTATCAAGCCGGGCTGCTGCGGCGCCAGATTGAGTCCTTGCGCCGACTCAAGTATCAGCCGGCCGGAGGGTTCTCAATTCACCACCTCAGCGACGCGGTCCCGACAGTAAGCGCGGCACTGGTCGACAGTAGCGGCGGGGCCAAACTGGCCTATCAAGCCGTTGCCGACGCGTGCGAGCCGGTCATTGTCGTAGCCGACAGGTTGCCGGCCCGCCTGACCCCCGGCGATCCCATCGCGTTGGACATCCATGTCGTGAACGACCTCCGATCGCCGCTCAGCGGTGCGGTCGTCGATGCCGAACTCAGTTGGCTGGGCGACAGCCATCGCTGGTCGTTCGGGGGTGACGTCGCAGCCGATTCGGTCACGCGAGTCGGCACCTTGTCCTGGATCGTGCCGAACGCCGCAGGGTTGGTCACCCTCACGCTGCGCCTGAGCAGTTCCGTCGATGCCATCAACCGGTACGACTCCACCATTCGCTGAAGCGCGTGAGCTGCGTGAGCTCACCCGCCGGGCCTCCGGCCCATTTTGGCGGGGTCGCTTCACGCCTGCCCTTGCCGCAATCGCCGCGTCGTCGGCTAACGCCTCCTCATACTGCTCTGCGGATTTTCAGCCCCTGAGCCATACCCCAGGCCGCCGGCCTGAGCTCGCCCTTGCCGCAATCGCCGCGTCGTCGGCTAACGCCTCCTTAGGCCGCTCTGCGGATTTTCAGCCCCCGCCCACGCCTCACGCCTGAGCTCACCGCTGTTGAGTTGGGGTCTGGGTCGGTTCAAGGGGTGACGGCTGCAGTTGAGGGTTGAGGTTCCACCGGGCAGAGCGTGCTACGGGCG
>CAWKYX010000315.1:0-3940 GCA_963854265.1 Acidimicrobiia bacterium | reverse complement strand
GGACGCTTACCCCGACCGCATCAGCTGCGGCGGGGTTTTCTCCGACTGCTCGCATGTTCATCCCGTGACGTGTCCGAAACAGCACGAACCAAAGTACGAGCGGTAAGAAGATGTAGGAGATGTAGACGACTGGATCGTGGAAGAAGAATGCTTCGAAGAAGCCGCCATCTTTGAGCCCCCCACCCGGGTTGACCTCCCTGAACAGGGCGCGGATGGGCGTGCCGTTGCGATTGGTGCCGAGTTGGTTCGATAATCCAATTCCGCCCAGCGCGAGGGCGAGGCCAACCAACACTTGGTTGGCTTTGAACACAACCACGCAGATTGCGAACAACAATCCGGCGATAGCAGCGGCGAACATGCCGATGAAGAATGCCAACCAGGGGCTCTCGACGCCCCAGGACGTCACCGCGATAACCGCGTACACCGCGCCAATACCGATGAGCCCCTCTTGGCCGAGGTTGAGCACGCCCACCCGCTCACCGAGCAGACAGCCAGTAGCGGCGAGCACGACGACGGTACTGGCCGGGATTGCGGAGGAGATCAGACTCAAGAACGCATTGTCGATAATTCCGAGGATCATCATGCGACCACTCCTGCTGCCTCAGCGCGGACCAGTCGATATCTCGATGCGACTTCGCCGAGCGCAACGCCAGTCAGGATGGCGCCGTAGATGGCGAAGATAATGAAGACGGAGAGGCCCTTGGTTTGCAGGATGATCCCGGCAAAGAACATGGCTGCGATGAAGAAGCCGCCACCGAGGACGCCGAACATCGATCCACCAGCGAGGGCGGCCACGATGAATCCTGAGAGGCCGAACTGGGCTGAGAACCCCGGGCCGAGCTGCTGAGCCCCGGGAGCACTGAGTTGTAACATGCCGCCTAGGCCCGCGATTCCACCGGTGAACAGCATCACCGACACCAGTCGCCGGCGAACATTGACGCCGGCAAATGAAGCTGCCTTTGGGTTGCCGCCGATCATGTCGATCTCGAAGCCGATGGTGGTTGAGCGGAACAGCCAGAACAACAAGCCGGTGAGAAGGAACGGAGCGAGTATCGCGATTGTGAGTGAATCGGTGCCGGGGATCCCCGCGAGCGTGTAGGGCACTCGTTCAGTCGATTGAATGACCGCGGATCCCTCATCGCGCCAGAACCCGAGTGCAGACCAGGTGACCAGCTGCGCCGCCACGAAGTTCAGCAGCAGTGTGGTGATGATCTCGTTCACGTCCCAGTAGGCCCTCGCGAGCGCAGGGACGAGTATCCACAGAGCACCGGCGATGCTTCCCGCGAGCGCCATCAGGATTAACACGAGCCAGCCCGGCCCGTCGACGTGGATGCCGACTCCGAGTGCGGCGAATGCGCCCATGAGGAATTGGCCGTCTGAGCCGATGTTCCAGATCTTCAGTCTCAAGGACAGGGCGACTGCCAGCGCGGTCATCAAGATTGGAATCGCCCGTAGCGCTACGCCTTCCATGCCGCGTTTGCTACCGAAGATTGCGTCGAGCGCATCCATCAAGATGCTGAAAGGGTTCCGGCCGGTCAGCATGAGGATGAGGCCGACGACCAACATTGCGATGATCGCACCCGCGACACGAGTCAGCGCTGAGGTGCGAGCGTCGAGCTCGAGTCGGCGTTCAAGCCGATAGGTGGTCACGTAGCTGACACTTCCGCCGGTGAATGCCCACCCATCATCAAACCAATCGTCTCGCGGTCGGCGTCGGCCCGATCGAAGATTCCCATGATCTTCCCTTCGTACATCACGGCGATTCGATCGCTCATCAACAACACTTCGTCTAGATCATCGGAAACAAACAGGACCGCAGCACCCGCGTCGCGCTGTCCAATGATTGAGGTCTGCACTTCCTGCGCGGCCAATACGTCGAGCCCGCGGGTCGGGTGCACGGCGATGAGGACCTGTTTAGCTATGAGCGCCTCGCGCCGTGCGACCAACCGTTGCTGATTGCCTCCCGACATCTGCCCAGCTGGTGCGTACACGGAGCGGGTCTGAACCCTGGCTTGTTCAACGAGTCGCTTGGCGAAGTCGACAACGCCGTCGCGCGACAGCGTGATCCCGGTCGAGAGCTCGTCGGTCCAGTAGTTGCGCATCACGGCGTTGTCTTTCACCGGGGCTGAGCCCACCATGCCGACGCCAATACGGTCTTCGGGAATGTGCCCAACACCGAGGTCGGTGATGGCCCGAACGGTGCTGTTTGTGATGTCGGTATTGCCGACGGTGATGGTGCCGCTATCGACGCTTCGCATGGCCGAGATGACCTCAGCAAGTTCGGTTTGGCCGTTGCCCGATACTCCGGCGACTCCAAACGTCTCGCCCGCATGCACGGTGAAGTCGACCGATTCGAGCGCCACGACGCCGCGGTCGTTGCGAGCGGTGACGTCGTGCAGTTCGAGCATCGCGTCGCCGGTGACGGTTCGATGCTCAACCTCAAGGGTTCGTTCTTCGCCGGTCATGAGCCGCGCGAGCTCTTGTGCGGTTGCACCCTTGGCTTCACGCGTAATTTCGCGGACTCCATTGCGCAATACGGTGATTCGATCGGAGACCTCAAGGACCTCGTTGAGCTTGTGGCTGATGAAGATCACTGTGCGGCCGCCAGCTACGAGGCCACGGATGACCGTAAATAGCTCTCGCGCCTCGTGAGCGGTGAGCACCGCCGTGGGCTCGTCGAGAATGAGCACGCGCGCGCCGCGGGCGAGAACGCGCAATATTTCGACGCGTTGTTGCTCACCAACAGAGAGCTGCCAGATCTTCGCGGTTGGATCGATGTGTAGGCCGACTTCCGCCATCAGCGCGTTGGTGCGCTCCTCGAGCGCTCGTTGGCTAATTACCCGCGGCGTGTCTGGCCAGCCGAGATGGATGTTCTCGGCGACCGTCATGGGCTCGACCAGCTTGAAGTGCTGGTGGACCATGCCCACCCCACCCTCGATGGCCTGCGCCGGGTTTCGAAAGTCCTGAAGCTCGCCGTTGACCAGGACTTCGCCCGCCTCGGCTCGATAAATCCCGGAGAAGATGTTGGACAGCGTGGTTTTGCCTGCGCCGTTCTCGCCGAGCAGCGCGTGGACTTCACCCCACGCTGCGTCGAAGTCCACGCCATCGAGGGCGGCGACACCTCCAAAGAACTTGGAGATGCCGCGCGCCTCGATCGCGAACGGTGATTCTGATTCGCTCACCTGTATCCGTAGCTCGTTAGAGGCCCGATACGCCTTCGAGCGCATAGCTCATTGCGTAGGCGCCCTGCGAGTCGGTCACTACACCGGCCGCCAAGGCCTCGTTGCCCTGGTTGTCGGTGTGCGGACCCTCGAAGATGTTCAGCTCGCCAGAGGCGATTGCGGCCGCCGCTTCGGCAACCGCATCCTGAACTTCTTGGGGTATTTCGGCGCCCCAAGAGCCAAGTGCTGAGTCAAGGAGAACGGCCTCGCTCGGAGCGCTCCACGTACCGTCTAGGACAGCCTGGCATTGCTCGGTATAGAACGACTTGAAGCCGCTCAAGTCGTAGCCGGCCACGTATTTGGTGGGCGCTTGCTCGAGGAAGTCACCGTTCCAGTAGCCAGTCCAGACGCCGGCATCTTCAGCCTTGTTGAGCATGGTGGGCTCGTCCATGACGCCAAACAGGAACTCAACACCGTTGTTGATCAGCGCGTCCGATGCCTGAGCCGCAGCTTGGGGGTCGAAGAACGTGCTGACCATGACTGCTTCGACAACCGCGTCGGGGTTGACCGAGCGGGCACCGAGCAACATGCCGTTGACGTCGATGTACGCGGTGGCGGTTGGGAATGCCCCGATGTAGCCAATACGGCCGTTCTCGGTCAGATGGCCAACGGCGACACCCATGAGGTAGGCGGCGACTTCGTGGGCCAAGTAAAAGCCGAAGGTGTTCTCAGTGAAATGGTGGCCGTTGGTCTCGACAAACTTCACGTCGGGGTTCGCA
>CAWKYX010000314.1:0-3991 GCA_963854265.1 Acidimicrobiia bacterium | reverse complement strand
CGAACGACGTGTCAACTACTCCCACTGCCCGGCGTCGGTGTGGGTTGGAGAGTGGGCTCGGGCGTGGGTGGTGGGGGTTCGGGTGGTGGGGTCGGCGGAGGAGGCGGAGCCGTGGTGGGCTGCGGCGCAGGCTGCGGTTCCGGTTCAGGCTGCGGTTCGGCCGTCGGCTTCGGCTTTGGTTGCTTCGGCGGTGGCGGTGCGGGCATCGCCGTTGGCGGAGCAGGCGCTGCAGATCGCGGGGTACTGGTGGGCTCGGCTGTTGGGGTAGCGGCCGCGGTGGGCTGTGGTGTCAGGAAAACCAGCTCGAAGTGAATGGTTGGCGTGGGGCTGGGTTCCGTCGTGGGTGAGGCAGTTGGGGTTGCCTGGGTCGTGGGCTGGGGGCGTGGCGTGTTGTCGGAGAATGCGAGCTCCTCGGGTTCTGGCGGCTCGCTTGTGGCGACCGTGTCGCTGGCATCGGCGATACCGATTGCCGCCATCAGGCCGGCAAAGGCCGCGGTGCTGCCACCGGTAATGGCTTTTCGGCTACGCGAACCTGCGCGCCGGCGACGGGGTGTGGGATTTGACGAAGTCATGACAATCTCTGCCGTTCCTTCGGCAGATATCCGGCATGACTTGCGGCATTCTTGTGCCTGAACGCAAAAGAGCCCAGGCCCGGCGACTCATGATGAAGCGGTATTTCACTGCAGCCCGAGAACTTCACGAGCCACAGTGTGCCATATGACAATTGTGTTTCGCTTTCGTGACGACTGAACTGGGTAGCCGTTCTTGCGTCGCCGTCGCCATCGACCCATCGCGCGGTGGTGCCAGGCACCAGCGCGCGATGGCGGCCGGACGCGAAGCGATCCTGTTCAGGCGATCAGGGATTCGCGGAGGGCTCGCTTCAGGACCTTGCCGGTGCCGGTCTTCGGGAGTTCGTCGACGATCACGACTCGCTTGGGCCGTTTGGGGCCAGACAGATGCTCTGCGGCGAACGCCATTAGAGACTCGGGGTCCAGTGACCCGTTGGGCACTGCAATTGCACACACGGCCTCACCCCACTCGTCATCGGGGACACCGATCACGGCAACCTCGCGAACATCGGGGTGCGCGTCGAGCACGTTCTCGACCTCGGCCGGGTACACGTTGACACCACCCGTGATGATCATGTCCTTCTTGCGGTCACAGATGTAGAAGTAGTCTTCGTTGTCGCGATAGGCGATGTCTCCCCCGGTGTGGAAGCCGTCGCGGTGATCTTCGAGGTATTGGTCATGGGCTCTGTGGTACGTCTCGAATACGCCTGCAGAGCGAGCAAACAACTCGCCCGGTACTCCCGGCACGACGATCTCGGTTCCATTCTCGTCCAACAGCTTTATCTCCACACCGGGAGCGGCTCGTCCGCACGACCCGGGCTTGCGCAGTTGGTCCTCTGGCGCCAACGCCGTCACGAGGGACAACTCGGTCGAGCCATAGACCTCCCACAGGCTGTCGGCCGGGAAGTCGCGCAGGTAGGCCTCCTTGAGCGTCATCGTCCAGGGCGCCGCGTTCGCCACCATGGTCCGCATCGACGTGACGTCATAGCCAGTCTTCACGTCATCGGGGACTGCGCAGATCCGCCTGATCGGTGTCGGTGCCGAGAAGGTGGCCGTGATCTGGTACGTGTCCACCAGCCGGAGCCAGTCGACCGGATCGAATTGGTGTTGGGTCACGATCGTGCCCCCGACAGCTTGGGCGCGGAGCGCAAAACCTGATGGGCCTGAGTGATAGAGCGGTCCCGTCGTCAAGAAGCTCAACCGCTCCATCGAAGGCCAGCCGAGGGCCTCAAGGAGAGGCGGGAACTCGTTGGGAGCCCCGCCGATCTCTTTGACGGCACCTTTTGGGCGGCCCGTCGTCCCGGAGGTGTAGATGACCATGTTCGTAGCCTGCATTGACCTTTCGGCCACGGGAGCGGTGGGCGAGCCGAGGATCTCGTCCCACGCCAGCTGGCCGGCGAGCGGTGGTCCGCCGTAGACGATCACGTGTTCGAGTTCGGGAAGCCGTGCCGCGAGGTCGGCGACAAGGGGTGCGTACTGGGCTTCGACAACGAGTGCCGCGACGTTGGCATTCGAGAGTAGGTAGAGAGCCTCGTCGTCTGTGGAGCGATAGGGGATTGGTACCGAAATTGCGGCGGCCTTGCGGCACGCGTGAATCGTGCACATTGTCTCGAGGGAGTTGTTGCCCCACCATGCGACGTGTGCGCCGGGCTCGATGCCAAGCGTGGCTAGACCATTCGCGACCTGGTTTGCCAGGTCATTGAAGGCCGCGTAGTTCAACTCTCGGACTTGCTCTCCTCGGCGGTCATCGGTGATGGCGATGCGATCACCGATGGTGGCAGCGTGGTGAGTGAGCTGGTCGACATACACGCCGCGAACATAGCGGCGCGACCCTCGCCTCCCCGCTGATTCACCTGGCACACTCTCGGCATGGCTCGTGATCTTGCAGAAATGTGGCAGCTCTATGCCAACACCGGTGCCGGCTCTGATGCGCCGACGTATCGAGCCATTGCCCACATGGTTGCCGGCGACGAGGAGCTACTCGACGTTGTTCGGGCAACGCCGCTCGATGCCCATCACCCGAACCACCTCTTTGCCGCGGCCCGGTTTTTGATGCTCGGCGGGTTGGAGCATCCGTTGGCCGCCGCGTACGAGTCAGGTTCGACCGACGAGGCCTGTTCGCAGTTCCGGGCCTTCGTGCGCCAGCACCGCGCTGCACTCATCGAGGTCCTGCAGACGCGCCGGGTGCAGACCAACGAGGTCGGCCGCGCCGGCGTCATCGCGCCCGCACTAGCGCACGCCCGTCGGCAGGTAGATGTGCCGCTCGCCCTCGTGGAGGTTGGGGCGAGCGCCGGCCTCAACTTGTTGGTCGATCTGTGCGCAGTCGACTACGGCGCGTTCTCAACCGGCGAGACCGACTCGCCACTCCAGCTCAGCTGTGACTGCGTGACCGTCCCGCCTCAGTTCTCGATGTCTGATCTGGAGATCGATTGGCGTATGGGTCTTGACCGTTCGCCGATCCACGCCGACAACGAGGCGGACAGCCGTTGGCTGTTGTCGTGTGTGTGGGTAGATCAGCCCGAGCGCATGGAGCGGCTGGCCACCGCGCTCGCGATGGCCCGGGCGACGCCAAGCCCGCTGGTGGCCGGAGACGCTGTGACGGCTTTGACGGGTGTCGTCACGCAGGTGCCCGACCACCTCCACCTCGTGGTTCTCACGAGCTGGGTGGCCTTCTATTTGTCTCGGGAACAGCGGCTGGCCTTCGAGGAGGCTCTGGCCGGGGCCGCACGACCGATCACATGGATCAGTCTGGAGCACCCCGGCGTTGTGCGCGATCTCGACCTGAGCCAGCCACCCATCGACCAGGACATCGCCGCGAGCGTGATAGCGGCGGTGTCGTTCGACGGCGGGGCTGCGGTGAGTCGAGAGGTCTTGGGTTGGGCACATCCGCACGGCCGGTGGCTCGACTGGCGCGCTGGTTCGAGCTGACCAACCACGACCCTCGGCGTCATGTCGAGGCCGATGCGTGCAAGGGCCGGGCCGGTCGTCGCCGGCGCCAGCGGTGCTCGATTCGTGGCACGGGAAGCTTCGCAGACCTCCGTGCCGGCACAGCGTTGAACTCAACCGAATTCTCGAACGTTCCCGGGCAGAGCACTAGTGTCGGCCAAGTCATGGGAGACGTGGGCACAATCCGATCTGATTTGGTGGCCGAGGGCTGGGTGCTCGACGGCCTTGTTGCCACGCTCGAACCCGAAGCCTGGTCGACGCCCACACCGTCGCCAGGATGGACTGTCGCTGATCAGATCGGCCACTTGGCTGCGGTCGATTGGAGGGGTGCGCTGGCGATCAGCAACCCCGAGCAGTTCGTGGCAGAGGCGAAGGCGCTCATGAAGCAGGTCGGGGAGACGGGCGACGACAGCTTCATGCTCGAAGAGCCCCGGGCGATGTCACCTGCCCAGTTGCTCGACTGGTGGCGCCGAGGT
>CAWKYX010000313.1:0-4070 GCA_963854265.1 Acidimicrobiia bacterium | reverse complement strand
GCTGGTCAGAAGTGGTAGGGGAAGGCTCCCCAGTCGGGATCGCGCTTTTCGAGGAATGCGTCGCGCCCTTCTTCGGCCTCGTCGGTCATGTAAATCAGACGCGTCGCTTCCCCAGCAAAAACCTGTTGGCCCATGAGGCCGTCATCAACCAAGTTGAGCGCAAATTTCGCCATCCGGTTGGCGGTGGGCGACTTGCTGTTGACCTTGCGCGCCATTTCGAGGGCAGCGTTTTCCAGCTCGTCGTGGTCGACGACTCGATTGACCATCCCCATACGGTGCGCTTCTTCGGCTGAGTAGTCGTCACCCAAGAAGAAGATCTCCCGCGCGAATTTCTGGCCGACCTGTTTGGCCAAGTATGCGGATCCGAATCCACCATCGACAGAGGCGACGTCGGTGTCGGTCTGTTTGAAGATTGCGTGTTGGCGTGATGCAATCGTGAGGTCGCAGACCGAGTGCAACGAATGGCCCCCACCCACAGCCCAGCCAGGGACGACACAGATCACGGGCTTCGGCATCATCCGGATAAGGCGTTGGACCTCGAGGATGTGAAGCCGCCCCACCTTGGCGGGGTCGATACTGTCCGACGTCTCTCCTGCGGAGCCGTCGACGCCGGTGGCGACCGTGTACTTGTAGCCGTCCTTGCCACGGATGCGTTGGTCGCCCCCAGAACAAAATGCCCACCCACCGTCTTTGGGTGACGGGCCGTTGCCCGTGAGAAGGACGCAGCCGATGTCGGTCGACATCCGTGCATGGTCGAGCGCCCGATACAGCTCATCGACGGTGCTGGGCCTGAAGGCGTTGCGGACCTCGGGACGGTCAAAGGCGATCCGCATCGTGCCTTGGTCGACGGCGCGATGATACGTGATGTCGACGAAGTCGAACCCGGGGACCTCCGTCCAGCGGCTTGGATCGAAGATTTCTGACACCTGCGATGTGCTCATGGCGGCATCGTACGCGCCCGAGTCGGCGTTGGCCCCGATTGCTGGGGCGGCGAGCGCCCCCGTCACGGTTGCAGAACGAGCAGCCTTTGTCTCTTCCAGTGCTTGCAATCGACCAATCCGATGGTCACGCGTGGCACTGCGATCGTTGGCGGCGGATCCCGCCGCCAACGGCTGTGTGACGCTGCGTTTGGCGGCGGCCGTCGACTCGTGATGAGGTTGGCCTATGAGCGACACAGGATCTGACCCGATGGACCTCTTTGACCTGACCGGCAAGGTTGCTGTGGTGACCGGTGGCAGCCGTGGGCTTGGCCGAGAGATGGTCCTTGCCTTCGCGAAGGCCGGAGCCGACGTGGTCATCGCAAGCCGCAAGGCCGAAGCCTGCGAAGCGGTTGTAGCTGAAGTGATGGCCACGACGAGCTCGCGAGCGCTCGCCCACCCCTGCCATGTTGGGAAGTGGGACGATGTCGAAGTCCTTGCCGACGCTGCCTACGCCGAGTTCGGGAAGGTCGACATCTTGGTCAACAACGCGGGGATGTCGCCGCTCTACCCGTCGCTTGGGGCCATCACCGAGGCGCTGTGGGACAAAGTCATGGACGTGAATCTGAAGGGTCCATTCCGGTTGAGCGTCTTGATCGGCGACAGAATGAGTGCGGGCGATGGTGGTGCCATCATCAACGTGTCGTCGGTCGCGGGTAAGCGCCCAACGCCGGTGGAGGTTCCCTACGGCGCGGCGAAGGCGGGCGTGGAGAACTTGACGTTCTCGTTGTCGAGGGCACTTGCGCCGAAGGTCAGGGTGAACTGCATCGCAGCCGGCCCGTTCCTGACCGACATCGCCGATGCATGGGACATGGAACTGTTTGAAGCCAGCGCTCGAGAATCCATCGCCCTGCAACGCGGCGCCGAGCCAGGCGAAATAGTGGGGACGGCGCTTTACCTCGCATCGGACGCGAGCTCTTATCTCACGGGTGCGGTCATCCCGTTGGACGGAAACTTCCGCTGAGGACGTGCCGCCGCTCTGGTCGGTTAGCTGATCAGAGTCCGGCGGCCGCCATCTCGTTGGGGCGGCCGGCAATGATGCCTCCAGCACCGGCGGCGATGAGTTCTTGATAGAACAGGACGTTCTCCTGCGATCCCGGATCGTTCATCCACACCCAAACAGCTAGTTCGTCGCGCGCTGCAGCGTCCCAGAAACTCTTGGTCAGAACGGGGACATCGTTGAGCACTGGTGCGAGCTGCACAACGCGATGCCGATCGTCGAGCGGTTCGCCCAGCAACAGCCAGTCAGCCAGCGCTTGGGCACCTGGGCTGGTCGCCACGCCGGGTGTCAGGGTTTCGAATGCTCGAATGACGCCGTCGTCGGAGGACACCACGATCACACTCTCGGCAATACCCAAGGCAGTGATCTCGCGAGACAAGGCAATTGCTGTGGGGAGAGCGGCGAAGCCCGAACCCTTGATTTCGATGTCAAAATTCACCGTCGGGAACCGTTCGACGGCTTCGTTGAAGGTGGGGACGCGAAAATCGTCTGCACCAAAGCCTTCTGGTGGGTCAACCTCGCCGGTCCTGATGCCTCGGTAGATGTACTGGGCCGGTCTCGGCACGGCCAGCAGGCGGGTGAAAACCAGTAGGCATTGTCAAGCGTTTGGAGCTCGTCCAGACTGAGCGCTGCCAGGGGCCCAGTCGCATCAGTGGTTTGGTCGACGGTGGTGTCGTGATGCACGACGAGGACGCCGTCACTGGTGAGTTGGACATCTAGCTCAAGCATTACTGCGCCTTCTTCGATGGATTGTGCCATGGCGAAGAGTGTTGAGTTGGGCCCTATCAAGTCGCCGCCGGCACGGGCGATGTTCAGCGGGAACGGGCTGGCCACGAGTCCGTCGATAGTCGGGCGGTCGGGTTCGTCCGAGCCGCGTTTGCGGACAACGGGAGCGGCTGTGGGAGGCGGCGATGATGGAGGGCTCGGCGGTGGCGTCGCAAAGCTGGATGTCGGCTGTGGTGTCGCCACCGGCCCGGTCGTCGAGTCCGTGGCCGAGCATCAGGACCCAAACAGCGATCACCGTGAACCGGGTACCCATGGTGACAACGGTACCGGTCAGTGGCTGTTGGCTGTATGGCCACGTGGGTCAGGGGTAAGCACGCCTGAGTTCCGTTGCGTTCAGCGCGACCGGATAACCATCCTGGTTGACCTCGAAGATCCCGTCGTGTTGAAGTCGCACTCCACGCGGCTCCGCCCGCCCGGCAGGTTGTTCGTATGCGTGCGTGTTGTTCCTGGATGGGGCCGGCGAGGGGTTCGCCGTTGAGGAGCACGAAGATGCCCGTGTCGGGTTGCCCTGCAGCCGGCGTGCCACCGTTAGGGAGCGTGAACTCCTGTGTCTGCATGCCACGGCATCGGCCAGCATCGGGCGCAGTGGATCGGGCGTTGGCTCCACTGAGCCAACGGCTGGAGGGCGGACCCTCCCGTTTCCGTCAGGCCGCGCTATCGCATGGCTCGAACGGTCTCGATGCTGTCGGCTTCGTCGGGACCCTTGTCGGGTCGGTACTGCTTGACGCGGGCAAATCGGAGGGCCACCTCGCCGGGGTAGCGCGACGACGTCTGCACTCCGTCGACGGCGATTTCGACCACAAGTTCTGGTCGGACGTGGACCGTGATGCCCGACTCGTGTGTTCGACGAGCCAGAAACTGATCGGTTTGCCACGCGAGGAGCACATTGGTGAGGCCCTTGAAGGTTTTCCCGACCATAACAAAGTCGCCGTCGGCGCCAAGGGCAGCATCGAGGACGGCCTGGGCTTCACCCTGATCCGTCGTGACGATGCCCGCGACCGCATAGTCCTGGCAGGTCTCCACTAGCCGTCGGCGCCGTTCCGCGAGCGGGACATCGACAAGATCCGTGCCATCGATGTGCAAGATGTCGAAGAAGAAGGGACGGAGACCCGCAGCTGTTCGTGTCGAAGCACCAACCTGGCGTATCGTGTCCTGGAAGGACAGCGGTGTGGGGGTGTCCTGGAAGGACACTGACTCATCCTCGGCGACGAGACCAAGGATTTCGCCGTCGAGTACCAGCCGTTCAGCGGGGAACGCTGAGACGACCTCGACGATCGCTGGGAGCCGAGATGTGATCTCGTTGAGGT
>CAWKYX010000312.1:0-4114 GCA_963854265.1 Acidimicrobiia bacterium | reverse complement strand
CATCAACACCATCCCCAGACGCAGCCTCAACTGGGCCACCGCCCACGACACCTACACTCCAGCTGTCGCGATGACCGATTGAACCGACCCAGACCCCAACTCAACACGTTTTGGAGGACTCGACGTCGCCGATGCTTGTTTGATGGCCTCTAGCGAGGCGTCAAGCGGTGGTCTCGGCGCTACATCGCGGCGTCGATACCGAGATCCGCGAAACCCTTCTTCTCATAGTTGGCGCGGAACATGTCGCGGAGTTTGGCAGCCTGGTTGTCGTAGGCCTCTGGGTCGTCCCAGGTGTCGCGCGGGTTGAGGATCTCGTCTGGAACCGCGGCACAAGTAGTGGGCATGCGCAACCCGAGGGTTGGTTCGATGCTCAGCTCGTTGTCGTCGAACTCGCCATCAAGTGCGGCATTGAGTAGCGCCCGGGTGTGCTTGAGCGACATGCGTTCGCCCTTCCCGTACGGGCCGCCTGTCCACCCCGTGTTGAGCAAGATGCAGCGTGTCTCGTGGGCAGACATGCGCTTGGCCAAGAGCTCGGCGTAGACGTGCGCCTTCTGGGACATGAATGGTCCCCCGAAGCAGGCAGAGAACGTCGCCTCGGGTTCGGTGACCCCAACTTCGGTGCCGGCCAGCTTGGATGTGAAGCCGGTGACGAAGTGGTACATGACCTCATCGGGGTTGAGAATCGACACGGGCGGCAACACGCCGAAGGCATCGGCGGTGAGCAACACGATGGTCTCGGGATGCGGGCCCGCAGCACCCTCGGCGACGCCGGGGTTGCAGTCGAGCGGGTATGCGAACCGGGTGTTCTCGGTGACCGAACCGTCGGTGAGGTCGAACTCTTGTGGGTCGGTTTCTTCGATTGCCTTGCCCGACAGCGCTGGCACATTCTCGATGAGTGTGCCCTTCATGCTCATGGCTGCCGCAATGACGGGCTCTGCATCCTTATTGAGATCGATCAGCTTGGCGTAGCAACCGTCTTCGAAATTGGAGACGCCACTGTCAGTCCAGACGTGTTCGTCGTCGCCGATCAGGAGGCGATCGGGGTCCGCTGACAAGGTGGTCTTGCCCGTACCGGAGAGCCCGAACAAGATCGCGCTGTCGCCACCGGCGCCAACGTTGGCCGAGCAGTGCATTGACAGCTGACCCTTGGCGGGCAGGACGTAGTTCATTGCCGTAAACATGGTCTTCTTGTTCACGCCGCAGTAATCGGCACGACCAGCCACCAGAGCGACCCGGTTGACGATGTCCATGATGACGGCGCGCTCGGACTTGGTGCCATCTCGCTCGGGATCACAATGGAACGACGGAGCGTTGATGATGGTCCAGCCCGCAGCAGCGCGGTCGGAGTCGTCGCGGACGTCCTTGGGGAACATGATGTTGCAGAAGTAGGCGTGGGTCGCATACTCGCCGACGAAGCGGTATGGCTCGGCAAAGGTGGGGTCCCAGCCGCAGAAGACGTCGGTCACGTACAGCTCGGCATCCTCGCTGTTGAGGTGTGCGACAACCCGGGTGAGCAGCGCGTCGAAGGCCGCCGGTTCGAACTGGCTGAAGCCGTCTTTCCACCACACAGTGTCAATGACTTCAGGGCGCGGTACTGCGAAGGTGTCGCTGACCGGGCGACCGGTACAAGTTGGGTCTGAGAAATAGACCAGCGGGCCGTCGACGCCGAGTGCCGTTGGAAAGGCCTTCTGCTCGTTGTCGGGCCCATCAAGTTGCACCCGTCCTCGATCGTTGGCGATGGCCGCGTGGAAGAGTTCGTCTTGGCTCAGGCCGTAGTGCAGGGTGACCGAGTCAAGTCCGAATTGTTCGCGAAGTTGATCCGCGACCGCAGCGGTGGGGGTGGCTGTCATTGTTGCTCCGACGTCGTTGTCGTTAACTGTGTGGTGGGATTGCGGGGGAAATTCAGCGGAGGAAGTCAGGGGTGCCCATGTCGACCTCGGAACCGAGGCGGAGTCCAGTCGCCTGACCCTCGTCAGTCAGATCAAATACCACTCGCTGTCCCTGTCGGAGCATTCGGAAAACGGAGCCCTCGATCGCATTCAGAGCCAGGTCGTACTCTGTGAAGTCTCGTTCTGACATCACTACGCCGTCCCGGGTTGATGGGTCATACGACTTGATTACGCCTTGCACTGTATGGCCTCCTCGCCTGACAGCCGGTAATGGCCGCCGGTCCATCGCTGTGGACTGCTCCACGATAACCAACGGACCCGGGCCGATCTAACCATTGGGCGGATCTCCTTAAGCATTTTTGTTCGTTTCTGGGTCCGAAGTCTCTGCTCCGTTGTTGTTATGGCTGGTGGTCCGGGGTTATTTCCCACTCGACGGGTCAGTTGTACCGGCCGTCCAAAGTGGGGCCCAGGTTCAGATCGCCAGTAGCATCGGCGCCCATGACGACCCTCGAGGCGCTGGGCATCACCGATATCGAACGAGCGCTCGTGGCATTTCGGGACTGCCTTGTCTCGCACAAAGACGCCATCAACGCGCTGAACGTATATCCGGTCCCCGACGGCGACACCGGCACCAACATGTCGCTGACGCTCAAATCAGTGGTCGAGGAGATCGAGGGCGCGGCGGGCGACGCCGACTCCAAGTGGGCCGCGATTCGCCACGGCAGCCTGATGGGAGCTCGAGGAAACTCCGGCGTCATCTTGTCGCAGATCCTTCGTGCATTGTCCGAGTCGCTGGCCACTGCGGATCCCATCACCCCTGCAGCGCTTGCGCAGGCCCTCACTGAAGCTGCGACATCTGCCTACGGCGCAGTGCCTAGGCCAGTCGAGGGGACGATCCTTACCGTCATTCGCGAGTCGGCAGAGGCGGCCACAGCCGCGGTCACCAACGACATCTCCATGGTCGCTCTTTTGGAGGCGACGGCTGTTGCGGGTCAGCGATCGCTCGAACGCACCCCCGATCTCTTGCCGGTCCTCAAAGACGCCGGCGTCGTCGATGCGGGCGGTGCTGGCCTGTTGTTGTTGATCGCCGCGCTCCTTCACGTCGTCGACGGCCGTGACCTGCCGCCTCCACCGCAGATTGACAGAGCAGTCGTCGAGGGACCGCGCTCTCGCCCGGACAGTCACGAACCATCGGTGGCTGACCTGCGCTATGAGGTCATGTTCTTCCTGGAGGCTCCCGACGATCGGATCGAGTCTTTCAAGACTGCATGGACCGAGATCGGTGATTCCATTGTTGTGGTCGGCGGCGATGGCATTTGGAACTGCCACATCCACTCCAACGACATCGGCGCTTGCATCGAGGCCGGTATCGATGTCGGCAGACCGAAGCAGATCCGGGTGACAGATCTCTTTGAAGAGATCGAGCACCTCGAAGAGCTCATGCACCCCGACGGCGACGGCGACACCATGGTCACCATTACCAACCCCGAGCCCGGGACCACCGCGGTGGTTGCGGTCGCGGTGGGCCACGGCGTGCAGCAGATCTTCGAATCGCTCGGAGTTCACGCGGTCATTCGCGGTGGTCAGTCGATGAACCCGTCCACTCGCCAACTGGTCCAGGCGGTCGAGCAGGTCGACGCAGACCAAGTGGTCATCTTGCCCAACAACAAAAACATTATTCCGGTGGCCGAGCAGGTTGACGGCGAAGTCGACAAGCATGTCGTGGTCGTGAGTACACGAGGCATTGCCGAAGGGTTCGCCTCGCTTCTTGCGTACGACCCCGGCGCCGATGCCGGAACCAACCAGTTGACGATGGCCGATGCTGCCGAAGCGGTCGTGGCCGGTGAGGTCACCTGCGCCGTCCGCGAATCCGACACAGCGGCGGGCCGAGTGGTCCCCGGCGACTGGATTGGTCTGGATCGATCGGGTGTCTGCGCAATCGGCGATTCGATGGTAGGGGCGGCTACAGAACTGCTGGAGCAACTCGTCACCGACGACCATGAGCTAGTCACGGTCATCGCCGGCGATGACGCCACCGAGGAATCGAACCAGTCGATCGCGGATTGGCTGGCGGTCAACCGTCCCAACGTCGAAACCGAAATCCACGCCGGCGGCCAACCCCTCTACCCCTACTACTTCGGCATCGAGTAGCAGACGGTCATGCATTTCTGACGGCTTCGCGCGGCGCGCTGAGCCGTCAGAAATGCAGAAACGGGGTCACGTGG
>CAWKYX010000311.1:0-4208 GCA_963854265.1 Acidimicrobiia bacterium | reverse complement strand
CTGCGGTATCGAGAACTTCGACCCAATGGGGGTGCACACCGGTGACAGCATCACTGTTGCGCCCACCCAGACCTTGTCCGACGTCGAGTACCAAGCCATGCGTGATGCGGCGTTTGCCTGCATGCGACGCGTTGGTGTCGAGACCGGCGGTTCGAACGTCCAGTTCGCTCTTGATCCCACCAACGGCGAGATCGTGATCATCGAGATGAATCCACGGGTGAGCCGGTCTTCGGCTCTGGCCTCCAAGGCAACGGGGTTCCCCATCGCGAAGATCGCGGCCAAGTTGGCCGTCGGGTACACACTCGACGAGATCCCCAACGACATCACCAAGCAGACGCCGGCCAGCTTCGAGCCGGTCATCGACTACGTCGTGACGAAGATCCCGCGCTGGGCGTTTGAGAAGTTCCCGGGCACCGAACCTGTGCTTGGCACCCAGATGCAGTCAGTCGGTGAGGTCATGGCGATTGGCCGCACCTTCCCCGAGTCTCTCCAAAAGGCGCTCCGCTCGCTCGAGCTCGGACGTCTGGGTCTCAACGCCGACTCTGCCGAGGCCGAGTTCGACGGTGTCAGCGACGACGAGTTGCTCGCACGCTCCAAAGTTGCGACTCCCGATCGGATCTTCGAGCTTGGCGAGTTGATCCGTCGCGGGATGAGCATCGACCTTCTCTACGCCGAGACCGCTGTCGATCCGTGGTTTCTCGATCAGATGTCGATCATCATCGAAGAACGGGCTCACCTCGAGACCTTGGCACTGGACAGCATCGAGCGCGCCGACATGCGCCGCGCGAAACGCCTCGGGTTCTCCGATGCACAGCTCGGGTACCTCTGGGACGTGGCCGAGGCGGAGGTTCGCGTTCGGCGAGCCTCACTGGGAGTGCTGCCGACGTTCAAGACCGTCGACACTTGCGGCGCCGAGTTCTCCGCCGAGACGCCCTATCACTACTCGACCTACGAAGACACCGACGAGGTCGGCGCGTCGGATCGTCCCAAGGTGATCATTTTGGGAGCCGGCCCGAACCGCATTGGTCAGGGGATTGAGTTCGACTACTGCTGTGTCCACGCGAGCTTTGCGCTTGCCGAGGCCGGCTACGAGACAATCATGGTGAACTGCAACCCCGAAACGGTCTCCACCGACTACGACACCAGTGACCGGCTCTACTTCGAGCCACTCACGCTGGAGGACGTGTCCAACATCATCGACGTTGAGCAGCAGTCCGCCGCGACTGGTGACGGGCCAGGGATCGCAGGAATCGTCGTGAGCCTTGGTGGCCAGACGCCGCTGAAGTTAGCTGGGCTGTTGCCCGAAGAACTGATTGCAGGCACCCCACCCGACTCCATTGATCTCGCCGAGGATCGAGAGCGGTGGAACGCAGCGTGTGCGCAGCTCGAGATTCCCCAACCGCCAGGTGGAACGGCGATTGATCTCGACCAGGCCATGGGTGTGATTTCACGGATCGGCTATCCGGCACTCGTCCGTCCGTCTTATGTGCTGGGCGGGCGCGCCATGTCCATCGTGTATGACGACGATCAACTCGAGAAGGCCCTGGCCGAGTTGAAGGCCGATGGTTCCCTTGGGCGCGAAGGTGGTCTCTCAGCCGAACGTCCGGTGCTCCTGGACCGATTCCTCGAAGACGCGACGGAAGTCGATGTGGATGCGATCCGCGACCATGGGGGTGAAACAATCATTGGCGGCGTCATGGAACACGTCGAAGAAGCCGGGGTTCACTCCGGCGATTCGGCATGCATGTTGCCGTCGGTCAACCTCAGCACCAACACCATTGCCACGCTGGAGGAATACACCAAGAGGATCGCAGACCGCCTGGGTGTCATTGGCCTGATCAACGTCCAGTTCGCCGTGAAGACCATCGGCGATGCCCAACAGGTCTTCGTCATCGAAGCGAACCCTCGCGCCTCGCGAACGGTGCCGTTTGTGGCCAAGGCCACCGGCGTCCCATTGGTGAAAGTGGCGGCGCGAGTGATGCTCGGCGAGTCACTCAGTGCCTTGCGTGAGGCTGGAGTGCTGGTTCCCAAGACGAGTTCGAAACATGTGTCGGTCAAAGAGGCGGTCCTCCCATTCGACCGGTTCCCCATGACCGACGCCGTTCTTGGTCCAGAGATGCGGTCGACCGGCGAGGTCATGGGCATCGACAGCACGCCTGGGTTGGCATTCGCCAAGAGCCAGATCGCGGCAGGGACGGACTTGCCCAACGAGGGCACCGTCTTCTTGTCGGTTGCCGACCGAGACAAGGCCGCGATAATCGAAGCCGCACGGTGCTTTGTCGGGCTGGGGTTCTCGATCGTGGCGACGAGCGGCACTGCTGCTGCTCTTGAAGCCCAAGGTCTCAGCGTTGCTCAGGTCGTGTCCAAGGTGGGTGAAGACACCGGAACGACGGCCGTGGACCTCATCGAGTCAGGTGCCGTACAGTTGGTGATTAACTCGCCTCGTGGGCGCGGCCCACGCGCCGACGGTGCACACATCCGAAGTGCCGCCGGAGGGCGTGGGATCCCATTGCTGACCACGGCCGCCGCGGGGTTGGCCGTTGCGCACGGGATGGTCGATTGGGACGCACACCCGCTCCGGGTGCGCACTTTGCAGGAATACCACCGAGGCGAGGCTGACGACCAGACACGTCCTGACGGGTCATGAATATCGTTAATCGGTCCCCGCTGCGTCGAGGCCGTTGAGCATGGGGGAGCGCGTCGACCTTTCGTCCACGGTGGGTTCGCTTGCGTTCCCGAACCCCGTTATGACCGCGTCGGGGACAGCCGGCCACGGGGTCGAACTCGCCGACTATGTAGATCTGGCCAGCCTTGGTGCGGTCGTGGTCAAATCGCTCAGTGCCGACCCCTGGGCCGGGAATCCGGCGCCGCGTGTACACCAGACCCCGGCTGGGATGATCAACAGCGTCGGGCTCCAGGGCCCCGGCATCGCCGTCTGGGCCGCCGACAATCTCCCTGCCCTCATCGACTCCGGCGCTCGGGTTGTGGTGAGCATCTGGGGACGCTCGATCGACGACTACCGCCGGGCCGCAGAGCTCTGTGCCTCGCTGCCGCCCGAGGTGGTGGCGGTCGAGGTCAATGTGTCGTGCCCAAACGTCGAGGACCGGCATCAGATGTTTGCTCATGACCCAGCGTCGACTCGCGCTGTTGTCGAGGCTACGTCCGAGGCAGGTCGGCCGCGGTGGGCCAAGCTCAGTCCGAATGTCACCGACATCGTGTCAATCGCGGCCGCGGCTCAAGAGGCCGGTGCTGAGGCGGTCACGCTCACCAACACCTTGATGGGAATGGTGATCAACACCGAGAGTCGGCGACCCTTGCTGGGCGGAGGTGGCGGTGGATTGTCGGGGCCGGGAATGCATGCCGTTGCTGTACGAGCGGTCTACGACGTCCACGCTGCGCTGGAGGATCTCCCGATCATCGGCGTCGGGGGTGTAACTTCGGCAGACGATGCGATCGAGTTCATGCTCGCGGGAGCAGCAGCGATCCAGGTTGGAACGGCGAACTTCGCCGATCCGAGAACGACGGCGCGAGTGCTTGACGGGATACATGATTGGTGCCGGAAGAAGCAGGTCACACGCTCGCGCGACCTGGTCGGTGCCGCTCACGACGACGCTTGACAGCGTCGGACAACACAGGAGACGCCCTCAGTGACCGACACGAATGACGACACCAACATCAGCGAGAGCGGAGTCACCGAAGAAGTCCGGGCAACCCTCGCCCTCGCCCTTGATGTTGACGATCTCGTCGCCGCGACCCGGCTTGGCCGAGAACTGAAGCCGTGGTTCGGCGTTGCCAAGGTCGGCCTCGAGCTGTATAGCGCCGCTGGCCCCGAAGCCGTTGGGGCCCTGCGCGAGCTGGGCTATGACGTCTTCCTCGACGTCAAACTCCACGACATTCCCAACACGGTCAACAAGGCCGCCCGGGTGCTCGGTGCCCTTGGTGTGGACTACCTCACGCTTCACGCTTTTGGGGGTATCGACATGTTGCGAGCGGGCGTCGAAGGGCTGACAGAAGGTGCATCGAACGCAGGCCTCGAGCCACCAGTCGCGCTTGGCGTGACCGTCCTCACTAGCGATGGCACGGCTCCTGACCACATCGTGCCTCAGCGCGTGCGCATCGCCGCTGAAGCGGGCTGCGGCGGTCTCGTCTGTGCCGCGAAAGATCTCAAGGACGCCCGAACACTCGCTCCACGGCTGGTGCGTGTGGTG